>CANIRG010000305.1 GCA_947469635.1 Rhodospirillales bacterium
CGACCAGATGTCATAGCCACGCTCGCCGCGCGCGGATTGCTCCACCACCATCGGCACATAGTAGTTGTTGTAGACTTCAAGCGGATCGCGGTCGCGACTCATCGCGTGGCCCTTTCGTTAGACTCGTGAAAAGGTGGCAGTGCCGCGCGCCGTGTTCAAGGCCGCGGCATCGAATCACTTTGCCTCGGTCTCTGTGGACTCTTCTTCCTCCGCCTCGCGAGCTGCCTTGAGCAGTTCCTCCGGCGTAACCGACTTCTCGGACACCTTGGACAGCTCGAGGATGAAGTCGACGGTCTTCTCCTCGAATATCGGCGCGCGCAGACGCTCCTTCAGCTCGGCGTTCTTGCCGTAGAACTCCAGCACCTGGCGCTCCTGACCGGGATAGCGCATGGCTTCGCGCATGACGGCCTGGTTCAGCTCTTCAGGCGTGACATCGATGCTGTTGGAACGACCGACATCGGCCAGCAGCAGGCCCAGGCGCACGCGACGCTCGGCGATCTCGCGATATTCCTTGCGCATCTTCTCTTCGTCGTCGTCGACCTTCTGGCCGTTCTTCTTGGCTTCCTCGATGCGTTGCCAGATCGACTCGAACTCGCCCTCGACCAGCCCGTCCGGCACCTGGAACTTATGCGTGTCGGCCAGCTTGTCGAGAAGCTGACGCTTGATCATGGAGCGAGAGACTTGCGAATAGTCCTGCCCGATACGCTCCGCGACCGCCTTGCGCATGGCCTCGAGGTTCTCGAAGTTGTTCTTCTTCGCGAGTTCGTCGTCGGCCGGCTTGTCCACGAACTCGTGGATCTCTTTCACGGTGCACTTGAAGACGGCGTCCTTGCCGGCAAGTTCGGCCGCGCCGTAGTCGGCCGGGAACGTCACCTTGACCTCGACCGGCTTGCCGACCTCGGCGCCCACGAGCTGGTCCTCGAAGCCCGGGATGAACGAGGCCGATCCCAGCTCCAGCGTATAGTCCTCGGCCTTGCCGCCGGGAAACTCGACACCGTCGACCGAGCCCACGAAGTCGATCTTGATGGCGTCGCCCTTCTGGTCCGGACGCGGCGGATCCACGGGCTTCTGCTCGCGGTTGGCCTTGGCGATGCGGTCGATCGCCTCGTCGACGTCCTTGTCCGGCACCACCGCCTTCAGACGCTCGAGCTCGATGCCCGAGAAATCCAGCTTGCCGATCTCGGGCAGCACCTCGACGGCGACCTCGAACTCGACGTCCTTGCCCTCGCTCAGCTCCTTGAGGTCGACGCGCGGCTGCAGCGCAGGCTTCAGCCCGCGATCCTCGATCGCCTTGGCCGTGCTCTGGTTGACCGCCGCCTCCAGCGCCTCGCCATAGAGCGCCTGGCCGTACTGCTTCTTGAGCAGGCCGACCGGCACCTTGCCGCGGCGGAAGCCGGGCAGCTGCGCCGTCTGCGCCATCTCGGTCAGACGCTCGTCGACCTTGGCCGACAGGTCGACCGCGGACAGGACGATCTTGAAATTCCGCTTCAGTCCTTCGGCCGAGAGTTCCGTAACTTGCATAGTCTCACTTCCATTTCCGTCTGGTGCGGGCGGAGGGACTTGAACCCCCACGCCTTGCGGCACGAGAACCTAAATCTCGCGTGTCTACCAATTTCACCACGCCCGCAGGGGCGGAATCGCGGGCCTCTTAGCCCGCGCCCGCCGGACGGTCAATTAACGCTGCGTGGAGAGCGTCCGGGATATGCGCATTGAGGTCTTCGGCAATCAAGCCCGGCTTGCCAAAACGATAGGCGCACTCGCCGTGGAGCCAGGCAGCGGCGGCTCCGGCCGCCAATGGCGCCAATCCTTGGGCCATCAGGCCGGCAGCAAGGCCAGCCAAGACATCGCCCGAACCGGCGGTGGCGAGCGACGGCGGCGCATGGGTGTTGATAACTGCACGGCCGTCGGGTGCGGCGATCACCGTATCGGGACCTTTGAGCAGCACCGTGGCACCGCTACGCTCGGCGGCCCGACGCGCCCGCTCGACCTTCGACGGGGTCTGGATCAGATCGGGAAACAGGCGGCGGAACTCGCCGGCGTGGGGTGTCAGCAGCACGGATCCCGCAATCGCGGCGAACAATCGCTTCGGGTCGTCGGCGAAGACCGTAATCGCATCGGCGTCCAGCACCACCGACCGACGGGTGGCCAAGGCCGCCAGCACCGCGTCGCGCGTGCGGTCAGCCACGCCAGAGCCTGGCCCCAGCAGGAGAGCGTTGCGGCGCGGATCCTCCAGCAAGCGGGCGAAGGCTGGGGCATCGTCCGCCTCGGCGATCAGGTTGCCGGGCTCGGCGCCTTGATAGATGGCAAGCGCGGCACGGGGCGCCGCGATGGTGACGAGCCCTGCCCCCACCCGTCGAGCCGCCAGCGCGGCCAGCCTCGCCGCGCCGGTCGCCGTGGCGCCGCCCAGGATCGTGGCGTGGCCACGAGCGTATTTGTGGTCATCGACGAGATCGCGCCGCAGATGTGCCGCCCAAAGCGCGGGATCGTTGCGCCAGAGCCGGGCGCCGATCTCGCCCAGGACGGACGCCGGAATTCCGATATCGACGATACGCAGCTCGCCACAGCGCTTCCGCCCGATCGCCGAAAAGTGACCCGGCTTGCCCCGGAAGAAGGTAACGGTGAGTTCGGCGGTGAAGGCCGTGCCCATGATCTCGCCACTGTCGCCATGCAGCCCGCTCGGCACATCGACGGCAACGACCGAAAGCCCTTCGGCGTTTGCCCGCTCGATGGTTGCCGCGGCAACACCGCCGATCGTCCGGCCGAGGCCGGCGCCGAACAAGGCGTCGATCACCAACGGAGCCCCGTCGAGCAGCTCGGGCGACAGCGGCACGACTTGCCCCGTCCACAGGCCCGCCGCCCAGGCTGCATCGCCCTTCAAGGCATCGCCCCTTCCCAAAAGGCCAACACGAACGGACCAGCCGGCATTGGCCAGAAGCCGGGCGACGACGAAGCCGTCCCCACCGTTGTTGCCTGGTCCGCAAAGAATGACGACGGGTCGGGGGCGATAGCGCTCGACCACGGCCGACGCGGCCGCTTGGCCGGCGGCCTCCATCAAATCGATGCCCGGCGCGCCACCGGCGATGGCGGCGGCATCCGCCCGGCCCATCTCGGCGCAGGTGAGCAACGCCAGCTCGGCGTCGCCTACGAGATCTCGAAGAGGGCTATCGTGGGGCATGGCGTCCGGGCGATTGGGGCGGCCGACCGGAATTGAACCGGCGACATCCAGAATCACAATCTGGCGCTCTAACCAACTGAGCTACGGCCGCCATCGTGGGTCGTCATTCCCGACGAAGCGCGCTTTCCTACGCCTTGACGACGGAAGCGTCAACGACCGGAGTTGGCGGCAGCAGACGATCGATGGCGCCGATCCACACGGCCTGGGCATCCTCGACCGACAGGCCATGGAATTCTCGCATGCGCCCCCAGCTTTCCATGTCGGTCAGGGCCTCCAGGGCAATCAGCGTACGCCGGCGCCGGTCCTGCGGCAGTGTCGACAGCTCCGGCTGGAACATCAGCTCGACGCGCATGCGAACGAGATCCCGGATCAGCCGGATACGCTTTTGCAGCTCCGGCGCTTCGCCATTGTCGGAATTCAGAACCCGCCACAGCGGCAACCAACGCTCCGCCATCCTGGATCGCGTCTCTATCTGCGACCTGATCCTTGTCTGGCGGTCGGCATCGACGTCACGCAGCGCACCCTGGGCTCGCGCCTCGGCGATCGCTTAGTCCGTGGCCGCGACCCTCAGCGCCACGAGGTCGGGAAAACGCTCGAACACCGATCTGACGGAATAGCCGGCGCGTTCGGCGATCTGGATGGCCGTCGGCATCTGCGAATTTTCGCGCACCAGCGACATACACGCCTCGACGATCAGCTGCTTCGTCCGTTCGCTGCGCAGCCGTCGGCCATCCACCCGCTCGCCCTTTTCGGGCTCGGCCGCCGCCGGCGGTGGAGCGGTGCCTGGCTCCGTGGTCATGCCATGCTCAAGTCACGACCGGCGTCGACGGGAGCAGGCGGTCGATGGTGCGAACCCAGACGGCGCAAGCCTCTTCCACCGACAAGCCGTGAAGCTCGCGCATGCGAGCCCAGCTCTCGAAATCCGTGAGCGCCACCAGAGCAATCACGCGACGCTTTCTTTCGGCTTCCGCCAGGGTCGACAGCTCGGGGGCATACATAAGCTCGATACGCTGGCCGATCGCCCTGCGCACGAAATTGATCCTGGATTTGAGCTCTGCCGAATCACCCTGATTGGTGTTGAGGGCCCTCCAGAGCGGCAGCCACCGTTCACAGGTCTGGCCGCGGGTCTCGACCTGGGATCTCAGCCGGGTCTGGCGATCGCCGTCGACGTCACGGGCCGCCGCCTGGGTGTTGCCGATGGATAGCGCATAGTCCGTCGCCGCCACGCGAATCGCGAGGAGATCGGGGAAGCGGTCGAAGATGGAGCGTACCGAGCAACCTGATCGCGCCGCGATCTCCGACGCGGTCGGCATGCGCGGACTATCGCGCAGAAGGGCAAGATAGGCGTCGATGATGGCTTGCCTGGTGCGCTCGCTGCGCAACCGGCGGCCATCGATCCGTGAAGTTCCAGGGGGGCGCACCATCGTGGCAAGCTCGCTCAAGGACCGGTCAGCGACCACTCGTCACTGCGCCAGCGACGACGCGACGGGCGTCGGCGGCAACAGGCGGTCGATCGCTTCGATCCAGACAGTGCAGGCCTCCTCGAAGCCGAGGCCGTGAAACTCGCGCATGCGCGCCCAGCTCTCCATGTCGGTCAAGGCCTCCAGAGCGATCAGGATCTGCTTACGCTCCGCCTCCGGCACCGCCGTCAGCTCGGGCTTATACATCAACTCCATACGCTCCACGGTCCTGCCCCGCGCCAGTCGGACCCGGAGTCGGAGCTCCTCGGATTCCTCCTGGCTGGCGAGAAGCACGCGCCACAAGCCGACGCCGCGTTCGCAGGTGAAGGCGCGCGTCTCGACCTGGGATTTCAGCCGTGTCTGGCGATCCCCGTCGACATGGCGGGGCGGCGCGAGAGCAGCCGATTGCGCAAGGGTGTAGTCAGTCGCGGCGACGCGCAAGGCGATGAGGTCGGGAAACCGCTCGAAAATCGAACGCACGGAGTAGCCGGCACGCTCGGCGATCTGGTTGGCCGTCGGTATCGTCGCTTCCTCCCGCAGGAGCGCGAGAAATGCCTCGATGATCAGCTGCTTGGTCCGCTCGCTACGCAGTCGGCGTCCATCGATCCGGGCGGGCTTGCGGATGGCGGGTTTAGACAAGAGCTGTTCCATCTGCAGGATGCGGACCTTGGGACGCCCACTCACGGTCCGTGCGAGGATCGAGAAATTGGCAATCTCACTGTAGTAATATATTCGGAACCGCTCCCCCCGTCCTCAACTTTTGCTACTCTTGATGCAATTTGTCGCAAAATGACGCAACGTTCACTTATTTTCGGAAGTGATTCCCCAGCCGGTTGATCGCGGCGTCCAGAGTCTGGTCATGCTTGCAAAAGCAGAACCGGGCAAAGTGGCGCGGCGCCTTGCCGGGGTCGTCGTAGAAGGCACTGACGGGCACTGCCGTTACTCCGGCTTCGACGGTGATGTGACGGCAGAAATCCTCATCCGTGCCGTTGAAACCGAGCGGCCGGAAGTCGGTCGTCACGAAATACGTCCCATGCGCCGGCAGGACGTCGAAGCCGATGTCGGCCAGCGCGTGAGCGAGCCGATCCCGCTTGCGCTGCATGTCCGACGCCAAGGTCGAGAAGTATCGATCGTCCAGGCGCAGGCCAGCCGCAGTGCCCCATTGGAGGTTGGGCGGTGTCGTGAAGGTCATGAACTGGTGCGTCTTGGCGATCGTCTTCAGCAGGTCGGGCGACGCCGTCACATAGCCGACCTTCCAGCCCGTCACGCTGAAGCTCTTTCCGGCAGAGCCGATGCGGGCGGTGCGATCGCGCATGCCCGGCAGGGTCATGATCGACAGGTGCCGGCGATCGTCGAAGATGACGTGCTCGTAGACCTCGTCGCACACTGCGTAGGCACGGTGCTTGAGGCAGAGGTCGGCGATGAACTGGAGCTCCTCGCGATCGAACACCTTCGAGCAGGGGTTCATCGGCGTGTTGAAGAGGATGAGCTTCGTCCTGTCGCTGAAGGCCGCGGCGAGCTCCTCGCGGGGCAAACGCCAGGTCGGCGGCTCCAGCCGCACCAGCTTCGGAATGCCTCCTGCCCGGCGCACGATCGGCAGATAGGAATCGTAGAGCGGCTCGATCAGCACGACCTCGTCGCCCGGCTCGATCAGGCCGAACAGGCAGTCGCCAAGCGCCTCGGTGGCGCCCGACGTGATCAGGACCTCGCGCTGCCAGTCGATGTCGAGACCCTGGAACCGCTTGGCGTGCTCGGCGACCGCCTGACGCAGCTCCGGAATGCCCATCATGGGCGGGTATTGGTTGTGGCCCTCCATGAGATAGTCGGCGGCTGCCCGCCGCACTTCGACCGGTCCCTTGTCGTCGGGAAAGCCCTGGCCGAGATTGACCGACTGATGCTCACGGGCGAGCGTCGACATCACTTCGAAGACAGTTGTGCCCAAACCGGCCATGAGCGAGTTGGCGGATTTCATAGTTTCTCCGTCCCTGACTGTTCTTTACGCATATTTTTGCCCTCTGAGAGAACAAATCGCCTAGTTTTTGGCCTGTTTTCGCTCATTCCCGTGTTCAGAGCTGTGGAAATCTCTGGCATAAAAGCTGCTTCCTCGAATGTACACGGGCTGCTTCGTGTGGCGGCGCCGGCGTGGCCGTGTGCGGAGTATTCCAAGCAAATGAAGAAGATCGAAGCGATCATCAAGCCTTTCAAGCTCGATGAGGTGAAAGACGCCCTCAATCAGATCGGGCTCAAGGGGATCACGGTGCTGGAGGCCAAGGGTTTCGGCCGGCAAAAAGGCCATACCGAACTTTACCGCGGTGCCGAATACGTCGTCGACTTCCTGCCCAAGGTGAAAATAGAGCTCATCATCGAGGACGAGATGGTCGAGAAGGCCGTCGAGGCGATTCGCGCCTCGGCTCACACCGGCCGCATCGGCGACGGCAAGATATTCGTGTCGCAGATAGATGACGCAATACGGATTCGTACTGGCGAGCGTGGTGATGCCGCCGTATGAGGAGCGCCCCGAGGGGGGCAGGGACAACCACAAGAGAGGGACGATCTGAAAATGGATGCCAAACAAGTTCTCGCGTTGATCAAGGAAAAGGACGTGAAGTTCGTCGACTTCCGTTTCACCGATCCGCGCGGCAAGTGGCAGCATACTGCCCGCATGGCCTCGGCCACGGATGAAAGCTCGTTCGTCGACGGCGTGATGTTCGACGGCTCGTCGATCGCAGGCTGGAAGGCGATCAACGAGTCGGACATGATCCTGATGCCGGATCCCTCGACCGCGGTGCTCGACCCCTTCACGGCGCAGACGACCCTGATCGTGAACTGCGACGTCGTCGAGCCCTCGACCGGCCAGCTCTACACGCGCTGCCCGCGTTCGACGGCCAAGCGCGCCGAAGCCTTCATGAAGTCCTCGGGAATCGGCGACACTGCCGTGTTCGGACCCGAGCTCGAGTTTTTCGTGTTCGACGACGTGCGCTTCAAGGTCGAGATGCAGGGCAGCTCGTTCAGCATCACCTCGAGCGAATCGCCGTGGAACAGCAATGCCGAGTACGAAGGCGGCAACATGGCTCACCGTCCCGGCATCAAGGGCGGCTACTTCCCGGTGCAGCCGGTCGATTCCATGAACGACCTGCGCGCCGAGATGATGACCGTCGCGACCGAGATGGGCCTGATCATGGAGATCCACCATCACGAGGTGGCGCCCGCCCAGAACGAGCTCGGCTTCCGCTTCGACACGCTGGTGAAGACCGCCGACAATGTGCAGAAGTACAAGTACACGCTGCACAACGTCGCCCACAGCTACGGCAAGACGCTCACCTTCATGCCGAAGCCGCTCTATGGCGACAACGGCTCGGGCATGCACTGCCACCAGTCGATCTGGAAGGACGGCAAGCCGCTGTTCGCCGGGTCGGGCTATGCCGACCTCTCCGAGACGGCGCTGTACTACATCGGCGGCATCATCAAGCATGCCAAGGCGCTGAACGCCTTCTGCAACGCCAGCACCAACTCCTACAAGCGCGTCATCCCGGGCTTCGAGGCGCCGGTGCTGCTGGCTTACTCGGCGCGCAACCGCTCGGCGTCGTGCCGCATCCCCTACGCCAACTCGCCCAAGGGCAAGCGCGTCGAAGTGCGCTTCCCCGATCCGTCGGCCAACCCCTACCTCGCCTTCTCG
>CANIRG010000306.1 GCA_947469635.1 Rhodospirillales bacterium
AAAGGCGCCGCTGTCGTTTCGATGAATTGGCCATCGCGAAATGATGCCCAATTCGGCAGCCTTGTAAAACCCGGGAAACTCAATCCCGGTCGGCTTTCAAGCCGCATTCCCCATTGGATTTACCCACTCGATTTCCTGATGAGCCAATTATCTCAAAGTCAGATTTGGTCAGATGAATGTCGACTGGGAACTCGATGAACAGCGCCTCATTAAGCGGAACGATCGCTGCTTCGACCGCATGCGGGTACGTACAGGTAGTTCCGAAATCGACGTTTTTTTCGATGTGACATCGGCTATGTGACGGCGACATCTGACAGGCAGGGTAGGGAGAGACAATGACGAACCAACTACACTTTCCCGATTTGGCATGGAAGTCGAATCAAGAGAGGCTCGCCGTCGAAGTGAGCGTGGATTTCCTTCCGGCGGAATACGAAAATAACTGGCATCGGGGCGTGCATGAATGCGTCGCCGATTGGGTTAAGAAGAACAACTTCAAGAAGGAAGCGACGCTTTGGACGTGGGCTGGTCCCAGCGTCAATCTGATATCAAGACATCCGCAGTATCAGGCACCGACCTTATCTGAATTCATCGTGCAATTCGGACTCTCAGACAATTTCATGATCATGCTTATGCAGATGTTGGTCGGGAAGTTCGACAATCAAGTCGGGGCATCTGAGCTCTTCCGACCACATCGTGACGAAGGATGGCTGGCCTTTTGCCATATCGAGCAGGGGCGCGTGTGGAAGTGTGAGGATGCTGATACTTGGGAGCCCTTTGGCGTTGCGGAGAGCAAGGTTAGCCGCAAGCGGAAGAAATAGTCCAAGTTGTGCACCTTGCTTTGAGGCTTGAATATGGAAAGGCGCCGGGTCCCGATGGCCTTGTTGATATTGCATTTTCAATCGATGGCCCACGCAGGGCTGCTGTGTGGGAGACTGTGCTAGCACCGGAGGGGAACTGCGCGGTCGTTGCACTTACTCAGGCTAGGCTGAATTGTGCGCCGAACACGTCGTGCGATGATTCGGGCTTCGATACTACCGGTCGATTTCGGGGTGCTGAGATTGGAGTGGCGACCTACGAGTGGGCCAACTCGAATTGCTTTCGAGGACGCCAACTCTGACTTGAAGGTGAGCCGCGAGGGCAAGGGGCAATTCTATGGACCCCATGGCGAGGACAGAAGTTATAGGAGTACTTTTGTAGAAAGGTGAAAAACGCGAAGAGAGTTTAATGGCCGTGTTGGGCGACAATGCTCACAAGGCTGACTTTCGGAGTACCTGACAACACTAGACGTCGTATTTGGGCACCAGGCTGGAACGGCGGGAGAACTGGGATAGGACTAGGCGGGGACGGCGCGTCCTGGGGCACTACAGGCGGCGTGGCGGACGTGTAGGGGTGGTCCCTGTTTCATGCCACAGGCTGCTGGCCAGCCCTTGGGTCTGCTGAGGTGGGCTGAAAACCAGCCTTGTAGCCCTTCCTGGGTTAGGGGCTTGGCAGGCCCCCAAACCCTGCTAGATTAGGAATGTTGCCCCAGTGTTGTCCCATGGGGAATCCATTTGGCACCCTTGCGGAGGGTGTCTAATAATCCATTGATAAGTAAAGATAAATGGTGCCGGGTGAGGGATTTGAACCCCCGACCTTCGGTTTACAAAACCGCTGCACTACCACTGTGCTAACCCGGCATCTCTTAACATTTTCAATCACTCAGGGTGTCGCCCTATTTCTCTAGGCTCGCCATGGCCCGCGCGGGCGACCAATTTCTCGAACAAGACATCCCGCGGGCGGCTGCTTAGCATAAGGCCTACTGCCGTCGCATCTCCCTAAAGCAAAAGCGATATCCAGCGTCAGGTTTTCGGCTTTTTTGCCGCCCGCGGCTTTGACTTGGTTGCCGCCTTGGCAGCCGCATCGGCCGCCAGAGTCTCTTGCAATAACGCCGTCAGTTCCTTGAACTTGGTCTCATTGACCGGCCCGGTAATCTTGAGGCTGCGTCCCGATCCGAGGCTGATCTTGACCTTCTTTTTGCCTTGGCCATCCAACCACTTAACGATGACATCCTTCGCCGCTTTTATGAGGACGGCACCCAACGCCGCGCCACCCGCGCCCCATGCACCATGGCTGATCGCCACCCTTGCAAGCTCTGCGAATTCCGGGCCGCTGTAGTTGGCTCTGCGCTGTTGCTTAAGTCTGTGCCCGAAGTCGTTGCTCTTGTTGAGCCGCGAAAAATCGGGATGTTCGGCAAGAAGGTCTGTCGATGGTTTCCGCTTGGCGATGATGGGTTCAATGTCGGCGATCTTCACGTCGATCTCGGCGTTCGTACCCTCGAATGCCTTCTTTACGAAGCTTTGGAACTCGATGTTCTCGAACACAATAGCTCGTCTGCGGCTGTCGCTTGCGGCGCCTGTAACGTAGGTCTCGAATTCCTCCGCATTGTAGCTCGACATGTATGACACGAGCGGACCATTTTCGACTTCGCAGTCGAGTTCGATAAGTAGATCGGGCTGGGCCATCGTTGTCCTCTCCAGGTGGTCAGCAAGCGTAGCTGTTGCCTTTGCCCATCACCATCAAGGCAACAAGCACAAATGCGCCATTAGCGGCTTTTGAGATTACATTCATGCGAGGCTCAGACTAGCAGCGCGTCCTAGCCCGGTGCGCTAGGGTAGGTTGACCGAAGGAACAAGGCGGTTGTTACTTGCACTCCTTTGCACCCTCACAAGGTTTGCAAGTCAAGTGGCAGCTCAGTTGGTCGAGCCTCCGAAGAAAGCGAGCAGGACACGACTACGTGGCCAATAAGAAGATCACTTTAGGGAAGAGCAATGAAGAGAGCGGCTATTCTGATCTTCGCCCTTTTCGGCATGTCGCAGAGCTTGGCTCAAGATGCCGTGAGATACACGCACACGATCTGCGATCCCGTTTCGCTCTACAGTCAGGTCAAGATCGAGATATCGCGATCCTTTCCGGTAGACGATCGAGGAATCCTCAAAAAGGCCTTGGAGCAAGCGGCGTTGGTGAGCCGCCAAATATGCCCGGCGTCGGGGATTGGGAATCTCGACGTGAATTTCTACTACTTCGGCACCACCGACTTCCTCATTCACGCTCGTAATCTTGATCCTGAGCGCCTGACCTGGGTCGAATTCTCAAGTCCCTTTCCTTTGAAGTAGCGGAAAGAAGGAAGTGCCCACATGAAGGGTCTAGTCACTTAGGCGAGCGGAAACTTTCGCCGCGGTGGCGCCCGCCGAACCACCCGCTTCAGCGTCGCGACCCCCTGCTCGGTGATCGCCAACGACGTCACCGGCTGGCCCTCCGCCACTAGCCACTCCTGCCCGACGGCATGGCTGATCGCCTCGTCGACACTCTGGTCATGGGGGATCATGAGCGCCGCCAGCACGGCCTCGAGCGCAATCCAGGCGGGCGCGGGCTTCCCCCACGTCCTCTCATAGACCGTCCGGCAAATCGGCTTCGTCAGCTTGGGCAGCTGGGAGAAACTCATGCCGCCGTCCTCGGGGCTTCGAGGGCGAAGCGCCGGCAGTGGTCGAGATAGGCCCGTTCATGGGCGCCGACGAGATCGACGATGCTCGTCCACAGCCACGGCGGCGCATCGAGGGTGGCCGAGCGGTGCGGCTGCAGCGTCGCCTTCCATTCCTGCCGTTGCGTCGCGGTCATCTGGCGCGCATGGGCGAGGCCGACGGCATTGCCCAGGTAACGCGCCGCCTTGCCGGCCTGGCTTTGCGTCAATTGCTCGATCTCGACCTTGAGGTCCTGCGGCAGGAGCTCGCGGATCACCACCGGCTTGCCCAGGAACTCGGCGGCGATCATGCGGTTGCCGAGCGCAGGGGCCAGCGCCCGGGCGCCCATGACGACGCGTTCGGCTGAGTTGGCCGGCATGGCGCCGGGCGCATGGGCGGCGCGCGGTGCTGCGGCATGGGCGGCTTCCTTGATGTCGATGAGGCAGATCTCGGACTTGGCGCCGCCGCCTTTGACCCGAATCAGCACGGCATAGCGCAGCCGGCCGAGCGAGCTGCAGCCCTTCACCCAATAGGCGGCATCCAGCACGTCGAGCGACGCGCCGTCCTTGCGCGAATGGAGATGGGTGATCAACTCGCGCAGGTTATCGGAGCCGGCGAGCCTCCCGATCGCGGCCTTCTCCTCCTCGCTCAACGGCCAGAAGCGCTTGCCGAGAGGGATCTCGGGCTTGACGTCCTCGATCCGCTCCTCCGCCAGGTGCTTCCACCGCCGCTGCAGCGCCTTCTTGAGCACCGCGATGATCGGCTCGGGGGCGTCGACCCACTCTTCCTCCCCGGCCGGGCCCAGGGCGTTCTCGTAGCCGTTCATCATGTGCTCGACGATGTGGGCCGTGGTGACGCCGGGCAGATCCGATCCCCGCGCCGCTGTCGCCAGCGAAAGGCCGAGACGGATCAGGTCGTGCGCCGGATTGCCGATCACGGTCTGGTCGAGGTCGCGGATCTGGATGGCCACGTTGCCTTGGACGTCCGCGACGGGCCCCAGGTTGCCGACATGGCAGTCGCCGCAGATCCAGATCGGAGGTCCTTCGGGAATGGAATGGCCGTTCGATGCCTCGAGCCATTCGTAGAACTGGGCGGTGGCGCCCCGGACATAGGCATGAGCCGATCGGGCCATCTTGAGTCGGCGGTGGGCGAGCAGGATACCGGCGCGGTCGGCGTGGAGCGGATACTGGGCGCTACGATTGCTCATGATCGGCGGGTTTCCTGGCTGTGGCATGTCGTGCCCGCGGAGCAAGGCGGGCAGGGCCGGACGGTGAGGTGTCTCAGGGGGCGGTTGAACGCGCCTCGTCCTGCCGGAGTTGCTTGCAGCTCGAGTGAACACCGCGCCCGGGCCGCGTTCTGGGGCTGATTCGCAGGGGTATCTGGGGGCTGATTCGTTGGGGCAAACGAGATCGCGCTTGATACTGGCCGGCGCATCCCCCATGTCCTCAGTCGCCGCCGCGTGCCGAAAATCAGGCGCTGGTTCCCATAAATCGCAAAAACAATGAAGGAAGCGCTGCCATGAAGTTCAGGCCGCTACACGATCGCGTGGTGATTCGCCGGATCGAAGAGGTCGGAAAGACCTCGGGCGGGATCATCATCCCGGACACCGCCAAGGAAAAGCCGATGGAAGGCGAGATCGTCGCCGCCGGCCCCGGCGCGCGCAACGAGGCCGGCGTCCTGGTGCCGCTCGACGTCAAGACGGGTGACCGCATCCTGTTCGGCAAATGGTCCGGCACCGAGATCAAGCTCGATGGCGAGGATCTGATCGTCATGAAGGAATCGGACATCATGGGCATCATCGATGCGCCTGCCGTCTCCAAGAAGAAGGCCGCGTAGGGATCGCCGATCCCGGTCGCCCCCAGCAATAACCAAGGAAATCAGACATGGCTGCCAAAGAAGTACGTTTCGGCGCCGACGCGCGCGCCCGCATGATCCGTGGCGTCGACGTCCTCGCCGACGCGGTGAAGGTGACGCTGGGCCCCAAGGGCCGCAACGTCGTGATCGACAAGTCCTACGGGTCGCCCCGCATCACCAAGGACGGCGTCACCGTCGCCAAGGAGATCGAGCTTACGGACAAGTTCGAGAACATGGGCGCCCAACTGCTGCGCGAGGTCGCGAGCCGGACCTCCGACAGCGCCGGTGACGGCACCACCACGGCCACCGTGCTGGCCCAGGCGATCGTGCGCGAAGGCGCCAAGTCGGTCGCGGCGGGCATGAACCCGATGGACCTCAAGCGCGGCATCGACATCGCGGCCGAGCTGGTCATGGAGGAGCTCAAGAACCGCTCCAAGAAGGTCTCCACCAGCGAGGAGATCTCCCAGGTCGGCACCGTGTCGGCCAACGGCGATCGCGCCATCGGCCAGATGCTGGCCAAGGCGATGGAGAAGGTCGGCAAGGAGGGCGTGATCACCATCGAGGAAGCCAAGAGCATGGAGACCGAGCTCGAGGTCGTCGAAGGCATGCAGTTCGACCGCGGCTATCTCTCGCCCTATTTCGTCACCAACGCCGAGAAGATGATCGTCGAGCTCGAGAACCCCTACATCCTCATCCACGAGAAGAAGCTGTCGGGCCTGCAGACCCTGCTGCCGCTGCTCGAGGCTGTGGTGCAGTCGAATCGGCCGCTGCTGATCATCGCCGAGGACATCGAAGGCGAGGCATTGGCCACCCTGGTGGTGAACAAGCTGCGCGGCGGCCTCAAGGTCGCGGCCGTCAAGGCGCCGGGCTTCGGCGATCGCCGCAAGGAGATGCTCAGCGACATCGCGATCCTGACCGCCGGCCAGCTGATCACCGAGGATCTCGGCATCAAGCTCGAGAACGTGACGCTGGACATGCTGGGCAGCACCAAGCGGGTGCGCATCGACAAGGAGAACACCACGATCATCGACGGCGCGGGCAAGAAGAAGGACATCGAAAGCCGCATCGCCCAGCTCAAGGCCCAGGTCGAGGAGGTCACCTCGGACTATGACCGCGAGAAGCTGCAGGAGCGGCTGGCCAAGCTCGCGGGCGGCGTCGCCATCATCAAGGTCGGCGGCTCCACCGAGATCGAGGTCAAGGAGCGCAAGGACCGTGTCGAGGACGCCATGCACGCGACCCAGGCCGCGGTCGAGGAGGGTGTCGTCGCCGGTGGCGGCGCGGCGCTCCTCTATGCGACGCGCGTGCTCGACGGCAAGCGCGGCGCCAACCACGACCAGCAGGTCGGCATCGACATCGTGCGTCGCGCGCTGCAGGCGCCGGTCCGCCAGATCGCGGCGAACGCCGGCTTCGACGGCGCCGTCGTCGCCGGCCGCATGCTCGAGCAGAAGGACGTCAACTTCGGCTTCGACGCCCAGAAGGGCGAGTATGTGAACATGATCAAGGCCGGCGTCATCGACCCGACCAAGGTCGTCCGCGCGGCCCTGCAGGGGGCGGTGTCGGTGGCCGGGCTGCTGATCACCACCGAGGCGATGGTCGCCGAGCGCCCCGACGCCGGTGGCGCTCCCGGCGGCATGCCGGGCGGCGGCATGGGTGGCATGGGCGGCGGCGGCATGGGCTTCTAAGAGCCTCGAATCTTTCCTCCCCTTTGCGGAAGTCTCCGCGAAGGGGAGGTCGATTCGTTTTCCTCCGGAAAACTCAAAAATCACCTCACCCTGGGGAGCAGCCGCAGGCTGCGTCTCGAAGGGCGGGCACGAGCACCACGTCTGCGGCCCATCACTAGCGCGGGGGTTACCCCGCGCGGATCGAGACGCACGCCTGCGGCGTGCTCCTCAGGATGAGGTCTATATTGAACTGCAGATTGATTTCATGCCTCGGGGTCGGCGCCGCCGATGGAGAACTCCCCAGGATGAGACTTTTTGTGGTTGTTCGAGAGCGTCAGCCCGCAGCTGCCTTCTTCCGCCGGGCCCACTCGTAGGAGGCGATGGCGGCGGCGTTGGAGACGTTGAGCGCGCCCAGCGCCTGGGTGGTGGGGATCGTGACCAGCCGGTCGCATTTCTCCGCCGTCAGCCGGCGCAGGCCCTCGCCCTCGGCACCCAGCACGACGACGACGCGGCCGGCGAAGTCGAGCGTGCCGATCGGGGCGTCGCCCTTCTCGTCGAGGCCGTAGCTCCAGAAGCCTGCCTCCTTCAGCTGCTCCAGCGCACGCACGAGATTGACCGCGCGCACCAGCGGCACCAGCTCCAGCGCGCCCGAGGCGGCCTTGGCCAGCACGCCGGTGTCGGAGGGCGCGTGACGCTCGGTCACGATCACGCCTGCGGCACCGAAGGCCGCGGCGGAGCGCAGGATGGCACCGACATTGTGCGGGTCGGTCACCTGGTCGAGCGCCAGCACCAGCGCATGATCGGCGCAGCGCGCGAGGACGTCCTCGAGCACGGCGTCTTCCAGCGGGGCCGCCAGGACGGCCAGGCCTTGATGGACCGCGCCACCGGGCAGGCGCTCGGTCATCGCGTCGCGCGACATGATCTCGGTCTTGATGTCCTTGCGGGCCTGGAGCTCGGTGGCGTGGCGTTCGGCCACGTCCTTCATCGCCAGGATGCGCTCGATGCGGCGGTCGGGATTGGCCAAAGCGGCAAGAACGGCGTGGTGGCCATAGAGCCACAACGACTGATGGCCGCCACGCGCGGGGCGGGCGGAACGGTGGGGTCGGGATTGCATTGCGCCTTATAAAGGGATTTCGTCCTTGACGTAACTCATTGGATTTGCGAGCAACGCCGGCCCGCTGAGGCGGGTCGAACAGGCTATATCTCGCGCTGCGCGCCGCAGGTTCGGAGGGGTGGCCGAGCGGTCAATGGCAGCAGACTGTAAATCTGCCGACTTCGCGTCTAC
>CANIRG010000307.1 GCA_947469635.1 Rhodospirillales bacterium
ACCGTTACAATGCCCAGTGGCTGATCGCAAAGAACGACTACCGAAGTCCAAACGACGCCAGAACCGCTTGGGATCAGGGCGCGTTCAGGCTGGCAGCTTAACTCCTACCTTGTGTCCAGATATCCGGGTGCAGTACAGAATCGAATCTCTACTCACATGTCGAGAAAAATACGACTACTCAGACACGCTCCTAGAGATCACGCTGCCAGATCTTCCGGCACAAACTTACATCGTTTCGACAACATTCCGTCCGGGACGATCGAGTGCAATCAACCTCTTGGTTAGGGACCTGCGGTCCCCGGCTGCCGCCGGAAGTATCCGATGCGGCACATCGGAAGGTGCCGCCTTCTTCAGCGGAACCATGACAGATGCCGGATTCGAGGACTTGCCGGACGGCAAGTTCCGTTGCTGGGGCAAGTTGAGGTTGAACGCTTCCGGCGCGGCTATCGGCATGACATTTGTGGACACTCCTGGGGAAAGCGGCCGACCCGCTTTCGTGACCTTCGAAACGAGTGTCTTTGCGCTTGGCGAGTAGTATGGAGAATGATGGAGAAAGGTCCCGCGACCCTATGATCAATCGACGTTTCCTCTGCGCGGCAGCGTTCTTTGCACCTGCGACGGCCATGGCCCAGCCGGGCGACGCGAAGTTCACCGCCTGGCTTGCCGGCTTGCGCGCCGAGGCGAGGCGGGCCGGGGTCGATGACGGCACGCTCGACGCGGCCCTGAGCTCGGTGCAGCAGATCCCGCTGGTGCTCGAGCAGGCCCGCAACCAGCCCGAGTTCAAGATGACGTTCGAGCGCTATCTCGAGCTCGTCGTCTCCGACGAACGGGTGAAGCGCGGCCGTGTGCTGCTGGCGGAGAACCGGGCGCTTATCGACCGCTTCGCCGTACCCTCCGGCGTTCCCGCCTCGACCGTCGCCGCCCTGTGGGGCATCGAGAGCAACTACGGCACCCGCCTCGGCGATTTCGAGGTCGTGCCCGCCCTCGCCACGCTCGTCTTCAACGGCTTCCGAGCCCAGTTCTTCCGCGGCCAGCTGATCGCCGCCCTCAAGATCCTGAGCCAGGGCCACATCGGCCTGCACGCCATGAAGGGATCGTGGGCCGGCGCGATGGGCCAGTGCCAGTTCATCCCCACCAGCTTCATCGCCTACGCGGCCGACGGCGACGGCGATGGCCGGGCCGACATCTGGACCAACAAAGCCGACGTCTTTGCCTCCGTGGTCAACTATCTGCAGCATGCCGGATGGCGCGCCGGGGTGGGCTGGGGCGAGGAGGTGACGGGCAAGGCGGCCGCAGGGCAGGGCGGTCGGATCGTGCGGCCGGCCGGCGCCACCGGGCCGGCCTACCGCACGACCGAGAACTTCCGCGCCATCCTGCGCTGGAACCAGTCCGATTTCTTCGCCCTGGCTGTGGGGATTTTATCCGACCGGCTGGCCGCTTAGCGCCGGTACCTCCACGAACGCATCAAAGTCGTGTATGATGCGGCTCGATGATCCTCCTTCGAGCCTGCAGCCTGCTGCTGATCCTCGCCTGCGCGAGCGCTTGCGGGCATCGCCATAGTGGTGGGCCGAGCGCGGGCGGGGCGAGCCGTGGCGCATATAAGGTCGGTTCGCCCTATACGATCGACGGCGTGACCTATTCGCCGCGCGAGGAATTCCAGCATGTCGAGACCGGCGTCGCGTCCTGGTACGGGCCCGGCTTCCACGGCAAGTCGACGGCAAACGGCGAGCGTTACGACCAGCGGGACCGCACCGCGGCCCACCGGACCCTGCAGCTGCCGTCGATCGTCCGCGTGACCAATATCGACAACGGACTTTCCACCGTCGTGCGCATCAACGACCGTGGCCCCTACGCCCGTAACCGCGTCATCGACCTGTCGCAGGCCGCCGCCCAGGAGCTCGACATGGTGCGCAGCGGCACCGCCCGCGTGCGCATCGACCAGCTGGCGGCGGAGAGCCAGATCGTCAAGGAAGTGGCCCAGGGTGGGGGCGGTCCCGCGGAGCAGCGCGATGCCCTGGCGCAATCCGCCGCCGGCCGTCGGGGCGTGCCGGCAACCGGGCCCGTGGTGATGGCGGCAGCGACCGCCCCGCCGCAACAGGTGCAAGCCGGCTGGTCGGCTCCGCCGCCCGCCCCGGTGCAGGCGGCTCCGTCGAGTGGCGGCGCGCCGACGATTGCCACCATCGCCGGAGGCGCGGTGGCGAGCCCGGCAGCGGCCGGGTACTTCGTCCAGACCGGCTCCTTTTCGACGGCCGACAATGCCGAACGGCAGCGCGGCGTGATGCGCACCTACGGCATGGCGGAGATATCCCAGGGCTCCGCCGGAGGCCGCGACGTTTACCGCGTGCGTCTGGGGCCCTATACGACCTCCGATGCCGCTGGCATTGTTGCCGACCGGCTCAAACGCTCAGGTTATGGTGATGCCCGTGTCGTGGCAGATTGATCGACTGCGCCTGTTGATGGTGCTTCTCGCCTTTGCCGGCATCGCCGGCATGGGACTGGAAGCCTACTCCCAGCAGGCGGACCAGCCACGGCGACAACAGGCTCCAAAGCCTCCGGCCAAGCGCCCGCCCGCCGGGGCCAAGGCGCCGGCGCAGGCACCGACGGTCAAGGCCGAGCCGCCGGGACCGTCCCAGATCGGCATCCCGACCCAGGCGAAGCACGCCTTCATGGTCGATCCGCTGACGTCGACGGTGCTGCTCTACAAGGATGCCGACACGCCGATGCATCCGTCCTCGATGGCCAAGATGATGACCGTCTACATGGTTTTCGAGGAGCTCGCGGCCGGCCATATCAAGCTCGATACGCGTTTCCGGGTGAGCGAGAAGGCGCGCAGCATGGGCGGCTCGCGCATGTTCCTCGAGCTGGGCAGCGAGGCTACTGTCGAGGATCTGGTCAAGGGCATGATCGTGCTGTCGGGCAACGACGCCTGCGTGGTCATCGCCGAAGCGCTCGCCGGCAACGAGGAGGCCTTCGCCGACCGCATGACCAAGCGGGCCAAGGCGCTCGGCCTCACCAAGACCGTCTTCAAGAATGCCTCGGGCTGGCCGGCCGAAGGTCAGTACACCACGGCGCGCGACCTGGCCGTCCTGGCCTGGCGAACGATCGAGGACTTCCCGAAATACTATCGCTACTACTCGGAGACCAACTGGACCTATCACAACATCCGCCAGGACAACCGCAACCGCCTGCTGCGGACGACCCCAGGAGTCGATGGCCTGAAGACAGGTCATACCGAGGAGGGCGGCTATGGCCAGACGACCTCGGCGGTGCGCGACAGCCGGCGCCTGATCCTCGTCGTGAACGGCCTGAATTCGATGGCCGACCGCGCCCAGGAAACGTCGCGGCTGATGGAATGGGGCTATCGCGAATTCTCCAATACGACGATCTTCCGTGCCGGCGACGTCGTCGCCGAAGCGCCGGTGTGGCTGGGCGAGCAGGACAAGGTGCCGCTCATCATCTCGCGCACCGTGCAGATGACGTCGCCCGCCGGACAGACGGTGCAGCCACGCGTGGTGGCCCGTTTCGAAGGCCCGCTTTCGGCACCGATCCTCAAGGGCGCCAGGCTGGGAAGCGTCGCCGTCACCCTGCCGGACAACCGGGTGATCGAGTATCCGCTCGAGGCCGGCGCGGCCGTCGAGCGCCAGGGCGTGATCAGCCGTGTCGAATCGCTCCTTCGCCACTACCTCTTCGGCTGGCTGTCGTGACCGATGCCGCGCCAGGGCGGCTTACCAGGGGACGGTTCATCACATTCGAGGGCGGCGAGGGGGCGGGCAAGTCGACCCAGATCGCGCGCCTGAAGGTCTGGCTCGAATCGCGAGGCCGGCATGTGGTGGCGACGCGCGAGCCCGGCGGCTCGCCGGGCGCCGAGATGGTGCGCAAGCTCCTGGTCGAGGGCCCGGTGGAGCGCTGGGACGGCACGACGGAAGCGTTGCTGCATTTCGCCGCCCGCCGCGATCACCTGCGCTCCACGGTCGAGCCGGCGCTGAAAGGCGGCGCCTGGGTGGTAAGCGACCGCTTCGCCGATTCGACCCGCGCCTACCAGGGATATGGGCATGGCCTGGATCACGCGATGCTGGAGAAGCTCCATGAGATCGCCGTCGGCGATTTCCGGCCGGACCTGACGCTGGTGCTCGACATCCCGGTCGACATCGGCCTTGCCCGGGCTGCTGCCCGACACGGGACCGAAACGCGCTACGAGGCACTGCCGAGCGAGTTCCACGAGCGGGTCCGCGCCGGCTTTCGCGAGATCGCGGCACGGGAGCCCGGCCGCTGTGTCGTGATCGACGCCACCCGCGATGTCGATGCCGTCGCGGCCGCTGTGGCCGCAGCCGTGGGCCAAAGGCTGGGAGCCTGAGGCCATGGCCAGAGGAAAGGCGAGCGCCGATCCCGCGGAGCTCGAGAAGCTGGAGTGGCCGCATGCATGGCCGCCGCCCTGGCGCAACGACCGGCTGGTCGGCCACGAAGCTGCCGAGAAGACCATGCTGGCCGCGCAGCAGATCGGGCGGCTGCATCATGCCTGGCTGCTGACGGGGCCGCGCGGCATCGGCAAGGCGACGCTGGCCTGGCGTTTCGCGCGCTTCCTTCTCGCCGGCCAGCAAGGCGGCCTCTTCGCGGCGGCGCCGGACGGGCTCGCGGTGGCGCCGGAAGCGCCCGGCCGCGCCCTGGTCGACGCCCGCTCGCATCCCGATCTGTTCCATCTGCGGCGCACGCTGAGGCCGGATGGCACCCAGATCGGGGGTGACATCACGATCTCCAACGTGCGCGAACTCGGCGAGTTCATGCACATGACGCCGGCGATGGGTGAGTGGCGTGTCGCCATCATCGATTCCGCCGACGAGATGAATCGCAACAGCGCCAACGCCGTGCTCAAGGTGCTGGAGGAGCCGCCACCCAAGGCCGTCCTGCTGATCGTGGCCCATGCGCCCGGCCGGCTGCTGCCGACCATCCGCTCCCGTTGCCGGCGACTCGCGCTCCATCCGTTGACTGAAGACACGGTGGTTCGGCTGCTGGGCGACTATGCGCCCGATACGGCAGAGGAGGAGCGGGGGCCACTCGCTCGACTGGCCGAGGGCAGCATCGGCCGCGCCCTCGAACTGGCGCGGGCCGGCAGCCTCGCGCTTTATCGCGAGATGATCGACGTGCTGGCCACGCTGCCCGATCTCGACATGCCGCGTCTGCACGGCTTCGCCGAGCGCTTCGCCAAGCGCGGCGAGGAAGCCAACGCCGACTGGCGTTCGCTCAACTACCTGTTCGACGGCTGGCTGAAGGGCCTGGCACGCCATGCCGCGGTCGGCGGCGAGGAGACGCCGGTGGTTCCGCAGGAAAAGGGCCTGCACGACAAATTGCTGGCCGCCGCGCGTCTTGATCGCTGGATGGAGGCATGGGAAAAGGTCGCCCACCTCATGTCCCGTGCCGACGCCGTCAATCTCGATCGCAAGCAGACGGTGCTCGGCAGTTTCCTGGTTCTCCAATCGGCGATGCGCTGAAGCGCTGAGACTGGCGCTCCGGGAAGGGTGACAGCCTGGAGTCCAGTCAATGTCGAGCCGCAAGACCTTCTACGTCACCACGCCGATCTACTACGTGAACGACGTGCCCCATATCGGGCATGCTTACGCGACGCTGGCGTGCGACGTGATGGCCCGCTTCAAGCGCCTCGACGGCTACGACGTCCATTTCCTCACCGGAACGGACGAGCACGGCCAGAAGGTCGAGAAGGCCGCGGCCGCCGCCGGCCTGTCGCCGCAGGAATTCACCGACAAGGTGAGCCAGTCGTTTCGCGACCTGATCGGCGTGATGAACTTCAGCGCCGACGGCTTCATCCGCACCACCGAGAAGCGCCACTACGCCGCCTGCCAGGCGCTGTGGGAGAGGCTGGTCGCCGCCGGCGACATCTACCTCGGCAAGTATGCCGGCTGGTACTCGGTGCGCGACGAGGCCTTCTATGCCGACGACGAGACCGAGGTCGGAGCCGACGGCAAGCGCCGCGCGGGGCCGGTCGGCAACGAGGTCGAGTGGGTCGAGGAGCCGTCGTATTTCTTCAAGCTGTCGGCCTGGGGCGACCGGCTTCTCGACTTCTATGAGAAGAACCCGCGCTTCATCGCGCCGGAAAGCCGGCGCAACGAGGTGATCAGTTTCGTCAGGGGCGGCCTGCAGGACCTGTCGGTGTCGCGCACCAGCTTCTCGTGGGGCGTGCCGGTTCCGGGCGATCCCAAGCACATCATGTACGTCTGGCTGGACGCCCTCACCAACTACATCACCGAGTGCGGCTATCCCGACGAGAGCAACCCGCTGTGGCGCTTCTGGCCGGCCGACCTGCATATCGTCGGCAAGGACATCATCCGTTTCCATTGCGTGTTCTGGCCGGCCTTCCTGATGGCCGCGGGCGTGGCCACGCCCAAGCGCGTGTTCGCCTCGGGCTGGTGGACGACCGAGGGCCAGAAGATCTCCAAGTCGCTGGGCAACGCCATTGATCCGGTGGCGATGTCCGCGGAGGTCGGGCTCGATCCGCTGCGCTATTTCCTGCTGCGCGAAGTCCCGTTCGGCAACGACGGCGACTTCCAGCGCCGGGCCCTGATCGGGCGGCTCAACTCCGATCTCGCCAACGCCTATGGCAACCTCTGCCAGCGCGTGCTGTCGATCGTGGCCAAGAACTGCGAGGGCAAGGTGCCGCCAAAGGGTGCGCTGGTCGAGGCCGACACGGCGCTGCTCGACCGTGCCAAGGGGCTGCTGGCCGTGGTCAGGGCCGAGATCGACGAGCAGGCCTTCCACCGCGTGCTGACCTCGATCTGGGAGGTCATCGCCGACGCCAACCGCTATGTCGACGCGCAGGCGCCCTGGGCGCTCGCCAAGACAGATCCGGTACGGCGCGACACGGTGCTGTGGGTGCTGGCCGAGACCATCCGGCGCATCACCCTGCTGATCCAGCCGTTCATGCCCGGTTCGACGGCCAAGATCCTCGACCAGCTTGCGGTCGCGCCAGCAGCTCGTGCCTTCGCGGCGTTCGACACCGAGCTGGTGTCGGGCACGGAGCTGCCCAAGCCGCAGGGCGTCTTCCCGCGCTTCGTCGAGCCGGCCAAGGTCGCGAGCTGAGGCATGCTGATCGACAGCCACTGCCATCTCGACTTCCCCGAGCTCGCCGGCGACGAGGCCGGCGTGCTGGCACGCGCCCAGGCGGCGGGTGTTGGCGGCATGCTCACCATCGGCACGCGGCTCGACCAGTTCGAGCGGGTTCGCGCCGTGGCCGAGCGCCACGACAATGTGTGGTGCTCGGTCGGCGTCCATCCGCACGAGGCGAAGGAGGAGGGCCAGCGCACGCCCGAGCGGCTGATCGAGGCGACCCGCCATCCCAAGGTGATCGGCATCGGAGAGACCGGTCTCGACTTCTATTACGAGCACAGCCCGCGCGAGGAGCAGGCGGAGAGCTTCCGCACCCACATCGTCGCGGCGCGCGAGACCGGCCTGCCGCTGATCGTCCATACGCGCGACGCCGACGCCGAGACCGGCGACATGCTCGAGGAGGAATACGGCCGCGGCGCCTTCACCGGCCTGCTGCATTGCTTCAGCTCCGGCCCCGAGGTCGCCCGGCGCGCCCTCGACCTCGGCTTCTATATCTCGATCTCCGGCATCGTGACCTTCAAGGCGGCCGAGGCGCTACGCGCCATCGTGCGCGACCTGCCGCTGGACCGGCTGCTGGTGGAAACCGACGCGCCCTACCTCGCGCCCATCCCGAAGCGCGGCAGAACCAACGAGCCGGCCTTCGTCGCCCACACCGCGGCCAAGGTCGCCGAGCTGAAAGGCGTCAGCATCGCCATGCTGGAAGCGGCGACGACGGAGAACTTCTTCCGGCTGTTCGCCAAGGCGGAGCGCTTGCGGTGAAGGTGACCATCCTGGGCTGCGGCACCTCGGGCGGCGTGCCGCGTCCGGGCGGCAAGGATGGCAATGGGGAGTGGGGTGCTGCCGATCCTCTGGACGGCCGCAACCGGCGCCGGCGCTGCTCCATCCTGGTCCAGGACAGGGGCAAGACCCTGCTGGTCGACACCTCGCCCGACCTTCACCACCAGATGCTCGATGCCTGCGTCGAGCGCGTCGATGCCGTCATCTGGACCCACGAGCATGCCGACCAGGTCCATGGCATCGACGACTTGCGGCCCTACGCGCTTCGCCAGGGGCCGATCGAGGCCTGGATGGAC
>CANIRG010000308.1 GCA_947469635.1 Rhodospirillales bacterium
AGGAGGCGCGCAGCGGCTGGATGTCCGCTTCGTCCAGTTCGACAATGTCGTGATCGAGCTGCTGCAGTATCGCGACGCCGATCAGCCGGCCGGCAGCGGCGCCGCCTTCGCCGAGCCGCTCGACCACATGAGCCCGGCCTTTCCGCGCATGATGCACATCTGCTTCCACATCCGCGACGAGGTCGATTTCAACCAGTTCATCCGCGACCTGGAAGCGGAATCGGCGCAACGCGGCATGACCCAGGTGCGGGCCAACCGCGTGATCACCGTGACCTCCGACGCCGAGCGCCGGGCTGCGCCCCTGGAAGCGAACAGCAACCCGATCACCGAAGGCAAGTCGAACGGCTGGCGATTGATCTACTGCACCGGGCCCGAGGGTGAGCAACTGGAGTTCGTGCAGGCGCTCGGGCCCGTCAAACGGACCTTCGACACTGCACTCGAAGCCCGTCGGAAGATGGTCGGCCGCTGAGCCGCGGCTTCTCGAAACTTTCTGGAGACGTCTCATGAAGAAAACCGTGACTGCTTTGGCTGCCCTCGCTCTCGGCACCGCCCCCGTGCCTGCCGACGCCGGGCCCGACGACAAGCCGACGATCGTGCTGGTCCACGGCGCCTTCGCCGACGGCTCGGGATGGGCGGGTGTCCACCGCATCCTGCGCGAGGACGGCTACAGGGTTGTCGTCGTGCAGAACCCGACCCTCTCGCTTGCCGATGATGTCGCGGTCACCCGCCGGGCGATTGCCGCCTCGGAGGGGAGTGTGGTGCTCGTCGGACATTCCTATGGCGGTGTCGTCATCACTGAAGCCGGGTCGGACGCCAAGGTATCGGCGCTCGTCTATGTCGCCGCGTTCGCGCCCGACCAGGGCGAGTCGGTTTCATCGCTGGTCGCCAGCTCACCGCCCGGCGGGCCGGCCTTGCCGATCCTGCCGCCGGTCGACGGCTTCCTGCTTCTCGACAAGACGAAATTCCCCGCCGCGTTCGCGGCGGACGTGGCCCCCGAAGTCGCGCAGTTCATGGCGGACTCGCAGGTGCCCTGGGGGGCTCAAGCGCTCGAAGGCAAGATCACCATGCCGGCCTGGAAGGCGAAGCCAAGCTGGAGCCTGATCCCCAAGGACGACCGGATCATCCCGCCGGCCGCCCAGCGCGCCATGGCCGGGCGGGCGGGAGCGACGATCCGCGAAGTTCCCGGCAGCCATGCGGTCTTCGTCGCCGACCCCAAGTCCGTTGCGGCCCTGATCGTGGAAGCGGCCCGGCCGAGGTGAGGGGGCAGACACGATGTCTTCCGGACCGCGGGCCTCCAGGCCCGCGGTCCGTATGAGGTCAATCTGCCGGCGTTCCTGTAAGTGCGATATTCGCCTACAATATTGACAGTATATGCGAATTCTGCAATATTGAAATCATGACGCGCGCCCGCATTCCGACACCGCGCTACTTCTCGACCCCATCGCACGAGCGCCCCGACGAATCGCGAATTCGCGAAGCTTCGCGAAACTGGTGCGGCGAAAACCGCAATGCGCAGACGAATCAAGCGCTTGGCGGCGGTTCTTGGGCGTTTCGCGAAAAACCGGCGGCCGAAGGTCGAGGTGTCGTCCCCGAGGCGCCGCCTGTCTCAGGCGTTGTGCGCCCGGTTCAGCCGGTCGAAACCCTCGGCGAGGTCGGTCTTGAGATCCTCGACGTCTTCCAGGCCGATATGGACCCGCAGCAGCTGCTTGCCCGCCGGCCACGGCACGGCGGTGCGGTACTGGTCGGGATGGGCGGGGATCATCAGGCTCTCGTAGCCGCCCCAGGAGGCGCCCATCCCGAAGATGTCCATGCCGTCGAG
Source organism: Rhodospirillales bacterium (assembly GCA_947469635.1). Taxonomy (GTDB): domain Bacteria; phylum Pseudomonadota; class Alphaproteobacteria; order Reyranellales; family Reyranellaceae; genus Reyranella. The sequence goes on from CANIRG010000308.1 coordinate 1,820, forward strand.
CATCGCCGCCAGCGCGTTCTTGCTGTAGCCGTCCTTCAGCGTGAAGGAGAACAGGCCGGACGCGCCCTTGAACTGCTTCTTCCAGTTCTCGTGGCCGGGGCAGTCGGGCAGGGCGGGGTGCAGCACCTTGTCGACCTCGGGCCGGGCCTTCAGCCAGTTGGCGATATGGATGCCGCTCTTCTCGTGATGGCGCAGGCGGATGCCCATGGTGCGCAGGCCGCGCAGCGCCAGGTAGCAGTCGTCGGGCGCGGCGTGGAAGCCGAAGCTCTGGCACGCGGTCTTTGCTGTCTCGAACATCGCCCGCGTGGCGCAGGAGATGATGCCCATCATCGCGTCGGAGTGGCCGACGATGTATTTCGTGCCGGCATGGATCGACAGGTCGCAGCCATGGTCGAACGGCTTGAAGTAGAGCGGGGTCGCCCAGGTGTTGTCGATCAGCACCGCGCAGCCGTGCTTCTTCGCGACGGCGGCGATGGCATCGACGTCCTGCACCTCGAAGGTCTGCGAGCCCGGCGCCTCGAGATAGACGACCTTGGTATTGGGCTGGATCAGTCTCTCGATGTCGGCGCCGATCATGGGATCGAAGAAGGTCGTCTCTACACCGAAGCCCTTCAACGTCGTGTTGGAGAAGCGGCGCGCGGGACCGTAGGCGTTGTCGGTGACCAGCATGTGGTCGCCGGTCTTCAGGAATCCCACGATCGCGCCGGTGACCGCGGCGAGGCCCGACTGCACGGCGATGGAGCGATGCGCGCCCTCGATGGCGGCGACGGCATCCTCGAGCGCCTTCTGCGTCGGCGTGCCGTTGCGGCCGTAGCCGAAGCCCTCGAAGGGCACACGATTCTCGAACTTCGCCATGGTTGGCGAGAGGATCGTCGACGCGTGATAGACGGGCGGATTGACGATGCCGAAGTTGTTGTCGGGATCGCGGCCGGCAACGGCCAGGACGGTGTCGGGTCTGGTGTAAGTTTTCTTCGAGGTCATGGCCTGCACTATGGCACAGGCGTCAGAGCGGCGGCCAGCGATAGAGGTCGGGCCAAAGCACACGCGGATCCTTCAGTTCCCGGCGCTCGCGACTCACGATGCGAAATCCGGCCTTCCGGTAGGTGTCGAGCGCCCTCGGGTGATCGAGCGTGTTGGTGTTCAGGAGAAGCTTCTCCACGCCGGTCGCGAAGGCGCGCTCGATGGCGCGGTCGAGCAGCCACGGGCCGATGCGCCGGCCGATGTAGGGCAGTGTCAGGCCGAAGAAGACCAGCTCGCCGTCGCCCAGCTCGAAGTAACCCACGAGCTCGCCGTCGTGGCGCGCGACATGCACCTCATGATCGGGCCGGGCGAGGAGGGCGGCCAATGCCGTATCTGAGATCAGCCGCCGCTCGTACCACAGCCACGGCCGGCCAACCCTGTCATACAGGTCGCGATAGAAGGCGACGCTCGGCGCCGGCTCCAGGGTGATGGCGACATCGATGTCCGGCGCCTTGCCGCGGTGCGTCCAGTCGGCCGGGCGAAGCTCGAGATACGTGATCGTGATCTCGAGCTTGCCGTCCGGACGCGGCGCGGGATGGTGCTCAGGCACCGGTGACGATCGGCGTGTCGGCACGTCCGCCCCATTCGGTCCAGGACCCGTCGTAGATCGCGGCTTCCGGCGCGCCGGTGAGATAGAGGCCGAGGCTGACGACGCAGGCCGTGACGCCCGAGCCGCAGCTCGCCGTGACCTTCTTGGCAGGATCGATGCCGGAGGCGGCGATGCGCGCCTTGAGCTGGTCGTTGGGGAGCATGGTGCCGCTCTTGGGATCGATCAGCTCGTTGTACGGCAGGTTGAAGGCGCCCGGCATGTGGCCGCCGCGCAGGCCGGCGCGCGGCTCGGGCGCTTCGCCGCGGAAGCGGGCGGCGGCGCGGGCATCGACGATCTGCTCCCGCTTGCTGTCGATCAGGCCCTTCACGTCGTCGATCGAGCGCACCAGCGTGTTGTCGAGGCGGGCGCTGAAGTGACGGTCGCGCGGCAGGGTCGGATCGTCGGTGACGGGTCGTCCCTCGGCCATCCATTTCGGCAGGCCGCCGTCGAGGATGGACACGTCCTTGTGGCCCATGGCGCGGAACATCCACCACACACGCGCGGCGCCGGTCATCGGCGTGGTGTCGTAGATCACGATCTTGTTGCCGTCGCCCAGGCCAAGCTTGCGCACGCGGGCGGAGAATTTCTCCGGCGAGGGCAGCATGTGCGGCAGCGGGTTCGACGAGTCGGAGATCTCGTCGATGTCGAAATAGACCGCGCCGGCGATGTGCTGCTGGACGAACTCGGCCTTGGGATCGCGCTTCTGCGCCGGCAGATAGAACGAGCCGTCGACGATACGCACGTCGGGCGAGCTGAGATGGGCGGCAAGCCACTCGGTGCTGACGAGGGCGTCGGGGCGGGCGTAGGTCATTGAGGCTCCTCCTTCATTGGACCGCGAGCCTCCAGGCTCGCTCATGATTCATGAGGCGGGCCAGGAAGCCCGCGGTCCGCTCGAGTTCTACGTCAGGGCAATGATGAACCGCCGGTTCATCTTGCCCTTGTTCTCGACCTTGGTGCATTCGACGCGGCCGATCTCGGCGGTGCGCGCCACATGAGTGCCGCCGCAGGCCTGCAGGTCGACCCCCTCGATGGCGAGCAGCCGCACGCGGCCGGCGCCCATCGGCGGGCGCACGCTCATGGTCTTCACCAGCTCGGGCCGCGAATTCAGCTCGTCGTCGGTGACCCACTGCGGCACCACGGGGCGATCCTCGGCCAGGAGCTTGTTGATCTCCTCGGTGACCCATTCCTTGGCCGGCACGTCGCCGTCGAGATTGAAGTCGAGGCGGCTCTTGTCGGCGCCGACCTGGCCGCCGGTGACGTTGCCCTTGATGACGGCCGACATGACATGCATCGCCGTGTGCATGCGCATGTGGCGATAGCGCCGGTCCCAGTCGAGCACGGTGTGCACCTTGGTGCCGACCGCAGGACGGGGCGCATCGGGCGCCAGGACGTGCAGCACGTCGCCGCCGTCGGCCTTCACCGCGTCGACGATCCTGGCCTCGCCGCCGTCCCAGCTGAGCATGCCGGTATCCCCGGGCTGCCCGCCGCCGGTGGGATAGAAGATGGTGCGATCCAGCCGTACGCCGCGCTCCTCGAGCGCGGTCACGGTGGCATCGGTTTCCTTGATGTAGGCGTCCTGCCGGAAAAGTTCTTCGACCATGGGAGGGGATTTAGGCCCTCGCCAGACGGGCCGCAACTTCCTCCGCGGTCGGCATCGACGGGGCCGCGCCCAGCCGCTCGACGGAGCAGGCCGCGGCCGCATTGGCGTAGCGTGCGGCTTCCATCGGCGTGGCGCCCGAGGCCAGGCGGGCGGCCAGCGCCCCGACGAAGCAGTCGCCGGCGCCGGTCGTGTCGACGACCTTGGCCTTGAAGCCGGCAACGACCGTGGCGCCCTCCGCCGTGACGACGACGGCACCACGAGCGCCCAGGGTTGCGATCACGGCACGGGCGCCCTTGGACCGCAGCTTCTCGCAGGCAGCCACGATCGTCTTCACCGGGCTGGCCGCGGTGAGGCGGGACTTCGTGGCCTGCGCCAGCTCGACCTCGTTGAGGACCGCGACATCGACCAGCTTAAGCAGGCTGGCCGGGTGCGGTGCCATCGGCGCGAGGTTGAGCACCGTGCGCGCGCCGGCAGCCCGAGCCTCCGCGAGGATCGCCTGCGTCGTGGCAATCGGGGTCTCGAACTGCGCCACCCAGACATCGCCGCGATGGGGCGTGTCGCGCATCATCGCCTTGGTGAAATGGCTGTTCGCGCCGGAGGCCACGGTGATGGCGTTGTCGCCGCCGGCGACCTGGATCAGGGCAACGCCGGTCGCGTGGCCCGCAACGACCGACAGGCCCAGCGTGTTGACGTCGTTGTCGGCGAGGAAGCCGCGCAATGTATGGCCGAAGGCGTCCTCGCCGACCGCGCCCAGCATGGTGGTGGGCGTCGCCAGCCGCGCCGACGCCACGGCCTGGTTGAGGCCCTTGCCGCCGGGCAGGAGGGAGATCTTCGCTCCCAGGAGCGTCTCACCCCGGGCCGGCCGCCGCGCGCTCTGCACGACGACATCCATGTTGAGGCTGCCGCAGACGACGACCCGGCTCATCGACGGCGGCTCATTTCATCCAGTGCGGAATCGGCAGGTTCTTCTCGCGCAGGAATGCGGGATTGAACAGCTTGGACTGGTAGCGCTGGCCGCCATCGGCGAGGATGGTGACGACGATCTTGCCCGGTCCCAGCTCGCGCGCGAGACGCATGGCGCCCACGATGTTGATCGCCGTCGAGCCGCCCAGCACCAGCCCCTCGTGCTCGATCAGGTCGAACAGGACGGGCAGGGCCTCCTCGTCGGTGATCTGATAGGCCGTGTCGATCGGCAGGCCTTCGAGGTTCTTCGTCACGCGGCCCTGGGCGATGCCCTCGGTGATGGAATTCCCCTCCGACTTCAGCTCGCCTTTGGTCACCCAGCTGTAGAGCGCAGAGCCCATCGGATCGCTGAGCGCGACCCTCACGCCCTTGTTGCGTTCCTTGAGCGCGAGCGCAATGCCGCCCAGCGTGCCGCCACTGCCGACCGAGCAGGTGAAGCCATCGACCTTGCCGTCGGTCTGATCCCAGATCTCGGGGCCTGTCGTGCGGTAGTGGCCCTCGCGGTTGGCGACGTTGTCGAACTGGTTGGCCCAGATCGCGCCGTTCGGCTCCGTGGCCGCGATCTCCCTGGCCAGCGTCTCGGAGTAGCGCACGTAATTGCCGGGATTGGCGTAGGGCAGGGCGGGCACCAGCCGAAGGTCGGCGCCGCACAGGCGCAGCATGTCCTTCTTCTCCTGGCTCTGCGTCTCAGGCATGACGATGACCGAGCGATAGCCCAACGCATTGGCGACGAGGGTGATGCCGATGCCGGTGTTGCCGGCGGTGCCCTCGACGATGACGCCGCCCGGCCGGAGCCGGCCGCTCTTCTCGGCGTCCCGGATGATGGCCAGCGCCGCGCGATCCTTCACCGAGCCGCCGGGATTGAGGAACTCCGCCTTGCCGTAGATGTCGCAACCGGTTGCAGCGGATGCCGCGCGCAGCTTGATCAGCGGCGTGTTGCCGATGCTGTCGATGAAACCCGACCGGACCTTCATTGCTTGCTCGCCTTCTTCGACCCTGCGCCCGCTCCCGGCCGGACGGTAGCGAAGCGAGAAGGCAATTGCTAGGTCCAGCGCCTGCGGACCTCGTCGCGATGCAGCGCCAGCCATTGCACGGCGATCACGCTGATGGAGTTGTCCATCTCGCCGCGCTCCAGCATGCCATAGGCTTCGGCGAAGGGCAGGACCTTCACCAGTATGTCCTCGTTCTCCGAGTCGAGGCCGAACACGCCGCCGGCATTCGTCGAATCGACCCGCCCGAGAAAGAGTGCACAGCTTTCCGAGCAGGCGCCCGGCGTCAGCATGACGCTGTGCATGGGAATGACATCGCCGAGCTCGAGGCCCGCTTCCTCGACGGCCTCGCGGCGCACGAGATCCTCCGGCGTTTCATTCTCCTCGATGATTCCGGCCACCACCTCCCACGTCCAGGGATGGCGCCCGGCAACATACGAGCCGGCGCGGAACTGGCGGATCATGACGAGCTCGTCGCGCCGCGGGTCGTAGGGCAGCACGCCCGCCGCCTGGCCGCGTTCGAAGACCTCGCGGCGGATCACTTCGCTGGTGCCGCCCTTGTGAAGGGAGTGGCGGAAATAGTAGCGCCCGATCCTGAAGTAACCCTGGAACGCGACCTCGTGGCGGATCAGCTCGACGGTTTCATGGGCGGGATGGGGAGGCTTGGTCATTCGCTCCGTCATATGCTCGCCGCGTTTGACAGTAAATGTTGATATCAACAGTATGATTGCCATGTCCAAGGCGAAGGCCCCGTCGTTCGACGTGACGCGCCAGGTGCGTGATGGCTGCCTGTGCCTGCACCTCCAGCGCGCGGCGCGGGTGGTGGCGCGACGCTACGACGAGGCCCTGCGGCCGGTCGGCCTCACCAACGGCCAATTCTCGCTGCTGATCTCGCTGAACCGGCCGGAACCCGCGACCATGGGCGCCGTGGCGGCCCTGCTTGCCATGGACCGCACCACGCTGACGGCCAACCTGAAGCCGCTCGAACGCCGCCGGCTGCTGCGGATCACGGTCGATCCCGACGACCGCCGGGGCCGCCGCCTGGAGCTGACCGCGGCGGGCAGGGACCTGCTGCTTCGCGCCATTCCCCTGTGGGAGGGCACGCATGTCGCGCTCGAAAGGATCGTCGAAGGAGCCGACCGGCTGCGCAGCGAGCTGCTGGCGCTCGGCCAAAAGCCCCAAAAGACTACGG
>CANIRG010000309.1 GCA_947469635.1 Rhodospirillales bacterium
GCCGGCCACAGGAGCTTGCCTTCCTTGGCCATGTTGTAGAGGCGGTGCACGCCCGTGGTCGTCTCCTCGGTGACGCCCTTGATCGAGGCGCCGAGCTTGGCGTACCAGCCGGGCTTTTCCTTGTTGGTCTTGAGGATCGCCTTGTAGAGCACTTCCTCTTCCTCGTTCGTCGGCTTGGAGACGAGCGAGGGATCCTTCTCCGCGCGGGCGCCGAGATGGACCAGCAGCGTGGCGTCGCCGCCATCGTCGAGGATCATGTTCGGCTCGCCGCCGTCGCTCCATTCGAAGATGCGGTGCGTGTAGTCCCAGTATTCCTCGAGGCTCTCGCCCTTGATGGCGAAGACCGGCGTGCCGGCCTTGGCGATCGCCGCGGCGGCATGGTCCTGGGTCGAGTAGATGTTGCACGACGCCCAGCGCACGTCGGCGCCCAGCGCCTTCAGCGTCTCGATCAGCACACCCGTCTGGATGGTCATGTGCAGCGAGCCCGCGATGCGCGCGCCCTTGAGCGGCTGCTTCGGCCCGTATTCCTTGCGGATCGACATGAGGCCGGGCATCTCGGTCTCGGCCATGTCGAGTTCCTTGCGGCCCCAGTCGGCGAGCCCGATATCCTTGACGACGTAATCCTGGGCCATGTGGCGCTCCGCAATTTCACAGGTTGAAAAGTGGCGGTGTCTTAACAGCGCCCCGGCCCCGCCTCAACGCGCGGGATCAACATATAAGCAAGAATTTATGCCGATATGAGGGGGCCTTTATGTCAACCGACGAAAGGCCGGCCGCTCAGCCGAGACTTCCGGCGAATCGCTCCGCGAGGCGGTCACGCCGGAAGGACTCGGCGACGAAGTCCACGAAGACGCGCGTCTTGGCCGGGAGCAGAGTGCGATTGGCGTAGTAGATCGAGATCGGCCCATTGTCGCAGTACCACTGGGGCAGGAGGCGCACGAGCGTGCCGCGCTCCAGATACGGCAAGACGTGCGACGTCGCGTTGAGCGTCACGCCAAGGCCGAGCAGGGCCGCGCGGCATGTGGCTTCAGGATCGTCGAGGACGACCGTCTGCCTCAGCCTCACGACGACCTCTGTACCGGCGGCGTTGCGCATCAGCCGGTCGCGAATCCGCCCGGTCCGGGACGAACGCCAGGCGATGCCGTCGAGCTCGCCTAGGCCGGAGGGATGGATGGGCGGCGTGCGGTCCTTGAGATAGGCCGGCGACGCCACCGCGATCAGGTGCAACGGTGCCAGCACGCGTGAAACGACGCCCGGCGCGAACTCAATGCCGCCGCCGATCGCCGCGTCGAACCCTTCGGCGATGAGATCGACCTGTCGCGTCTCGAATCGCCAGTCGGGACGAATGCCGGGATAGCGCGCCAGGAAGGCCGGCAGCAGCGGCAGGATGTAATCGGCGCCGAAGTTGAGACCCATGCTGACCTTGAGCACCCCGGCCGCTTCGCCGCGGTCCGTTCCAATGCCGGCGATCGCCGCCTGAAGCCCCTCCAATTCGTCCCGGATCGACACCAGGAAACGTTCGCCGGCTTCGGTGAGCGTGAGCTTTCGCGTGCTGCGCTGGAACAGCCGGACGCCGAGATTGCGCTCGAGGATCGCCACGTTGCGGCTGACCGCCGCCGGCGTGAGTGCCAACCGTCGCGCGGCCGCCGAGAATCCGCCCGTTTCGGCGCTTCGGACGAAGGATTCGAGATTGGCGAGCGTTTCCAAACAAGCAGTCTTTCAAGGATCAATTGAAGGTTAATCCACCTATTCCCGGCTAATCCTAGAGGAATAAATCGCCACACTCCACCCCGTGGAAACGCACAAACGGAGTGACTGACATGTCCCAAGCCTCTTTGACGAAAGCCGGCCTTCAAGCCCTGCTCACGCCCCAGGAGTCGGTGCTGGTCCTGATCGACCACCAGCCCTTCCAGTTCGCCAACCTGCACAGTCACGAGCCCACGATGATCGTGAACAACGTGGTGGCGCTGGCCAAGACCGCGAAGGTCTTCGGCGTGCCGACGATCCTCACCACCGTGCTTGAGTCGCGCGGCGGCTCCCTGATCAAGGCGCTGCAGGACGTGTTCCCGGACCAGAAGCCGATCGACCGGACCTTCATCAACACGTGGGAAGACCAGCGTGTGGTCGATGCGGTGAAGAAGACGGGCCGCAAGAAGCTGATCCTCGCGGCGCTGTGGACGGAGATCTGCCTCGCCATGCCCGCGATCCAGGCGGCCGGCGAAGGCTACGAGGTGTTCGCCGTCACCGACGCGTCGGGCGGTGTGACGCGCGAGGCGCACGACATGGCCGTGCAGCGCTTGATCATGGCCGGCGTCGTTCCGATCACCTGGATGGCGGTGGCGGGCGAGCTTCAGCGCGACTGGGCGCGTCAGGACACGGCGCAGAAGGTCGGCGAGTCGATCTTCGCCGCGCACGGCGGCGGCACCGGCATCGCTTTCGCCTGGGAGCTGCAGCTTCTCAACCAGAAGGCCGGCGCTGCCTGAGCAGATGCCCCATCGGCTTCGACCCTGGAGGACGACATGAACAGCAGCAATTCAAGCGAGGCCGCCAAGGCGGTCGTGCGCCGCAACACCGAGGAGGTGCAGGGCGGTGGCAATTTCGCGGTGTTCGAGGAGCTTTTTGCCGACGACTTCCTCGACCACACGCCGCAGCCGGGGCGCACGCCCGACAAGAACGGCGCCCGCGAACTCTACAAGGTCTTGCGCGCGGCGTTCCCCGACTTCCACGCGGTCATCCATTGGCAGCTGGCCGATGGCGATCGCGTGACGACCTACAAGACCTATCACGGAACCCATCGGGGCGCGTTCTTCGGGGTGGCGCCGACGGGGCGCGCCATCGAGTTCGAGACCGTCGACGTCATGCGCGTTCGCAACGGCCAGATCGCCGAGCATTGGGGCGTGGCCAATCTCTTCTCCCTGATGCAGCAGCTTGGCGCCCTTCCGCCATCTAAAACGTGAAGGACGTCCCATGACCACCATCGGCATCATCGGCTCGGGCAGCATCGGCTCGGCCTTCGCGCGGACCCTGGCGCGTGCCGGGATCGCAGCGACGATCTCCAACAGCCGCGGCCCAGACTCGCTCGAGGATCTGGTCGGTGAGCTCGGCCCCACGATCAAGGCCGGCACGCGCGAGCAGGCCGCCGCCGCGGACATCGTTCTCGTCGCCGTGAACTGGGCCAAGCTGCCGGCCGCCTTGAAAGACCTGCCAGCCTGGAACGACCGCATCGTCATCGACGCGAACAATGCGATCGAGGCGCCGCTCTTCAAGCCCATCGACTTGAACGGACGTGCCTCCAGCGAGGTGTTCGACGGTCTGGTGCCCGGTGCCCGTGTCGTGAAGGCGTTCAACCACCTCCAGGCGCATGTGCTGGCCGGCGATCCCCGCGGCGAGGGCGGCAGGCGGGTGTTGTTCTACTCGGGCGATCACGCGGGCGCGAAGGTGGAGGTCGGCCGGCTGATCGAGCGACTTGGCTTCTTCGGCATCGATCTTGGATCGCTCGCGATCGGCGCGCGCCTCGTCGAGTTTCCCGGCGGACCGCTGCCGGTCCACAACCTCGTCAGGTTCGGCTAAGACTGCGCGTACCTGACTTAGTCCTCGCCGAACTTGCCTTCGACCAGGGCGGAGAGGGCGGCCATGGCTTCGGCGGCCTGAGGGCCGGAGCAGGTGAGCTCGATGGTGCTGCCGATGCCGGCGGCCAGCATCATGAGGCCCATGATCGACAGGCCGGAGACTTCCTGGCCCTTGAAGGCCACGCGCACGCTGGCGTCGAACTGGCCGACGGTGCGCACGAACTTGGCGGCGGCGCGGGCATGCAGGCCGCGCTTGTTGGCGATGGCGAGCGTTCGCCGCATCGCGCCGATGGCGGCATCCGCGGCGGCGTCGCTCATGAGGCTTCCTTGGCCAGGATGCGCGAGGCGACGGTGATGTACTTGCGCCCGGCCTCCTGGGCCATGCGCACCGCCTCGCTAATCGGCCGGGTGCGGACGCTGGCGAGCTTCACCAGCATCGGCAGGTTGACGCCGGCCAGCACCTCGATGCGCGCCTGTTCCATGATCGAGATCGCGAGGTTGGACGGCGTGCCGCCGAACATGTCGGTCAGCACGATCACGCCCTCGCCCGTGTCGCAGGCGCGTGCCCGTTCCAGGATCTCGCCACGCCGCTTTTCCATGTCGTCCTCGGCGCCGATGCAGACCGCCGAAATACACTGCTGTGGACCGACGACATGCTCCAGTGCTGCGAGAAACTCGCGCGCCAGATCGCCGTGGGTCACCAGGACGATGCCGATCATCCGCCCATACCCGAATTGCTGCTCCCCGTGGTCGACGCCCCCCGGACATCGACGTCACGATGCGAGAGACTGACGGAGCGGCCGGCCGTGCGCAACCAGTCCGCCAGCCGTTCCGCCACCGCGACGGAACGATGTCGGCCGCCGGTGCAGCCGATGGCAATGGTGAGATAGCTTTTGCCCTCTGCGTCAAATCGCGGCAGGAGCGGCCCGATCAGCCCCTGCAGCCCGTCGAGGAAGGGCTGGTAATGGGGGTCGGTCTCGATGAAGCCCGCTACCGATGGATCGACGCCGGTGAGCGGCTTCAGCGCCGGCTCGTAATGCGGGTTCTTGAGGAAGCGCACGTCGAACACCAGGTCGGCCTCGCGCGGCAGGCCGCGGCGGAACGAGAAGGAGAGCACGGCGATGCGCATGCCGGCGCTGGCATCGAGCGCGAAATGGCCGAGCAGCAGCTGCTTGAACTGGTTGGGCGACAGCGTCGAGGTGTCGACCGCGAGGTCGGCCGAGTCTCGCATCCGGCCGATCATGCGCCGCTCGTCGGCGATGCCGTCGCTCACCGGCCGGCCGGGCGCCAGGGGATGCGGCCGGCGCGATTCGGTGTAGCGGCGCTGCAGGGTCTCGGTGTCGCAGTCGAGATAGAGAAGCTTGGGCGCCAGGTCGGCGCGCGTGCGCAGCTCGCGCAGGCGATGCACGAGGTCGTGGGCATTGAAGCCGTAGGTGCGCGTGTCGATGCCGAAGGCGAGCGGCGCCGCCATCTCGCCGGGGCTGCCGGCCGTCGAGCGCATCAGGTCGCCGAGCAGGGGCAGCGGCACATTGTCGACGGCGACGTAGCCGAAATCCTCCAGCGCGCGCAGCGCCGTCGCCCGGCCGGCGCCGGACATGCCGGTGATCAGGACGAAGGGGCGCGGCGCGGCGGACATGGCTGGACGGCGGCGATCATGCTGCCGCGATTCGTGCCAAGGCAAGGCGCAACTTCGCCCCGGCCGAGGCCTCGAAGGCGGCGAGCGCCAGAAGCGGCAGCTCCATCCCCTCCAGAGCTTCTCGCGCCGGCTCCGGCATGCGCTCGATCCGGTCCGCAGCGGCAAGATCGACCAGCAGGCTGAGCGGGACGCTCGCCAGGGTTTGACCGAGGCCGAGCGTCACGATGCCGATGCCGCGCACCTCCATCATCGACTTGAGCGACTCCGGCACCGTGGCGATGAGCGCGCGGCCCTTGCGCACGAGCCGTGTCTGGTCGTCGGCCACCAGCCGCGCGCCCTCGTCGATCAGGCGCAGCGCCAGGTCCGACTTGCCGCTGCCGGAAGGGCCGCGCAGCAGCACGCCGTGCCAGCGACGGCCCACTTTCAGCGCCACGCAGGTCCCGTGCACCAGCATCGGCTACTTGCCGGGCGCGGCCGCGGGGATGCGGACGGTGAAGCGCGCCCCCAGCAGGCGGCCGTCGCCGGCGCGGCGGTTGCTCGCTTCGATGGTGCCGCCGTAGGTCTCCATGATCTGGCGGCAGATCGAGAGGCCGAGACCGGAATTCTGGCCGAAATGCTCGCTGGGGCGCTGCGAGTAGAAGCGCTGGAAGATCGATTCCAGGTTCTCCTCGGGAATGCCCGGCCCCTGGTCGTCGAGCGTCACCACGAACGGGCCGCCGCGCGGCTCGCGCGTCAGCTCGATCACGAGCTTCGAGCCCCTGGGGCTGAAGGAGAGCGCATTGTCGATGACGTTGCGGAACACCTGGCCGTAGCGCCCGTCGTGGCCATGCGCGGCATAGGGCGGGTTGGTGACGATGCGCAGCTCGACCTCGACGCCGGCACGCTCCGCCGCCGCCGTGGCGTAATGCTGGACCATGTCGGTCAGCAGCGCGTGCAGGTCGACCCGCTTGACCTCGCCGCGCATCAGCTCGGCATCGAGCCGCGAGGCGTCGGAGATGTCCGAGATCAGCCGGTTCAGCCGGTTCACGTCGTCGATCACGATCGCCATCAGCTTGGCGCGGCGGTCGGGCTCGAGGTCGGGCCGCGCCGCCACCTCGATGGCCGAGCGCAGCGAGGTGAGGGGGTTCTTGAGCTCGTGCGCGACGTCGGCGGCGAAGCTCTCGATGGTGTTGATGCGTTGCCACAGCGCGTCGGTCATCGAGCGCAGCGCGTCGCTCAAGTCGCCGATCTCGTCGCCGCGCTTGCCGAGGTCGGGGATCTCCGGTCGGCTCTCGCGTGCCATGCGCACCGCGTCGGCGGCGCGGGCGAGACGACCGATCGGCTGGGTGATGGTGCCGGCGAGGTAGAGCGACAGCAGCACCGTGATGCCCAGCGCCGCCACGGCGATGGTCAGCATGTCGTAGCGCACCTCGCGCAGGGAGGCGGCGATGGCGCGGTTGTCGCGCGTCAGCATCAGCGCGCCCAGCACCTGCTTGTAGCGCTGCACCGGCACGGCGGCGCTCAGCAGCAGCCGCCCGTCGGGGGCGATGCGCACGGCCGAGGCGTTGAAGCCGCGCAGCGCGCTCGCCGTCTCGGGAAAGTCGCGCATCGTCGGCACCGGCCGCTCGACATAGTCGGGGTAGCGGTCGGAGCGCGAGAGCTGGCGGGCGATCCAGTCGCCGACGACGTCGCCCACCCGAGGTTGGGTGGCGGCGGCGCCCGGCGCCTCGGGCGGCGGCAGCGGTACGGCATGGATGCGGCCGGTCTCGATCAGCATGGCCGAATCGCCCAGAAGCTCCCCGGTCTCGCTGAACAGCCGGGCGCGCACGCCGGTGGGCCGCACCAGCCGTGCCAGCAGCTGGCGGGCGGCTTCGGCATCGAGCCGGTTGACGGTGGTCTCGCCGCCCACGACGGCGACCTCGCCGATGCCCGCCGCCACCATCTCGCCCTGGACCAGCAGCGAGGCGAGCTCGGAATCGATCAGCTCGTCCTCGTAGTCGCTGAGATAGACCGCGCCCAGCGCCAGCAGCGCCACCGGCACGAGGTTGAGCAGCAGGATGCGCCGCGTCAGCGGTGAATAGCGCCGCGCCTGGCCACGCCGTCGGCCGAGCAGGGAGGGGGAGTCGGGGGGCGCCGCGGCGGGCGCCCGGCGGAAGAGCCCGCCGAGGCGTTTCAGCCTGCCCGAAAGGGACTTCCGCCAGCCCGGCTCAGGCGTCGCGGTATCGATATCCGATGCCATAGAGCGTTTCGATCTGCTCGAACTCGCCGTCCACTTCACGGAACTTGCGGCGCACGCGCTTGATATGGCTGTCGATGGTGCGATCGTCGACATAGATCGTCTCGCCGTAGGCGGCGTCCATGAGCTGGTCGCGGTTCTTCACATGGCCCGGCCGCTCCGCCAGCGATTTCAGCAGCAGGAACTCGGTGACCGTGAGGTGCACCTCCTTGCCCTTCCAGGTGCATTGATGGCGGCTGGGATCGAGGATCAGCTCGCCGCGCACGATGCGCTCGGCCGCGGCGCCCTCGCCCTTGGTGCCGCCGGTATCGCCGCGGCGCAGCACGGCGCGGATGCGTTCGAGCAGCAGGCGCTGGGAGAAGGGCTTGCGGATGAAATCGTCGGCGCCCATGCGCAGGCCCAGCACCTCGTCGATCTCCTCGTCCTTGGAGGTGAGGAAGATCACCGGGAACTGCTGCGTCTTGCGGATGCGGTTGAGCAGCTCCATGCCGTCCATGCGCGGCATCTTGATGTCGAGGATCGCGAGGTCGGGCGGGGACTGGTTGAGACCCTCCAGCGCCGAGGCGCCGTCGGAGTAGGTCTTGACCTGAAACCCTTCGGCTTCGAGCAGCATCGATACGGAGGTGAGGATGTTGCGATCGTCGTCTACGAGGGCGATGTTCTTGCGCACGGCGTTGCTTCTCCTGGCGACTCGGTGTGCAATGCTAGCACGACCGGATGGTTGCCGCCGCCCATCCA
>CANIRG010000310.1 GCA_947469635.1 Rhodospirillales bacterium
CTCCGAGGCCAGCCCGCCGAAATAGCGGAAGATGTCGGCCGCCATCTTGGCCTCGCCGCGCGCCTGGGTGCGCAGCGCATTGCCGGTTTCGAGGGCGATGATGCGCGCCATCTCCTCCGAGCGCGCCTCGAGCACCTCGGCGATCTTGAGCAGGAGCTTGCCGCGCTCGCGCGGCACGACGGCTTTCCAGGCCGGGAAGGCCTTCTCCGCCGCAGCGACCGCAGCCTCGACGTCGGCGGCGGCGGCCCGCGGAACCTCGGCCACCGACGTGCGCTTGGCCGGGTTCTCGACGGCGATGCGCTGGCCGGAGGCGCTGCCGACCCACTTGCCGCCGATCAGCATGCCCCTGGGTTGGTAGGTGCCGGCAATCGGCGCGATGGATTTGGTCTGGGTGTCTGTCATCGACATGGCTCACCTCGAGGCAATGAAGGGCATCCCCTATCATCCGGCGGCCATCTGGTGGAAGACCTGCAAAGCCGCCAGTATCGCAGGGACAATCTGGGGATCCGATGAAGAGTTTTCTCGTCACCGTCGCAACGGCGCTCGTTACTGGCTTGTTCGCCTCTCCAGCACTCGCCGAAACGGAGGTGCTGGCCCAGTCGGGAAACTGGGAAGCCTTCGGCGGCACTACGAACACCGGCCGACCGGTATGCGGAATCTCCGCCGAAATTGAAGGGCGATATTTCGGGCTGAAGCTCTTTGCGGGCAACGACACCTTCACGGTCCAGATGGGCACGAGTGAATGGAAACTCGACGATGGCGCGGAGATCGAGCTTGCCATGCACTACGATGCCAACTCGCCATGGCGAGCGACCGGCGCCGTCATGCATTTCAGCGACGGCGACGCCGGCCTCGAATTCCGGATCAAGCGGGACGAGCTCGAGCGTTTCCAGGAAGAGTTCCGCACCGGCAGCGAGCTGCAGATCAAGTTCATGGACGTCCTGCCGAACTGGCAGCTCAGCCTCCAAGGCGCTGGCGAGCTGGATGGCGCCTTTCAGACCTGCATCAAGAACCTGCCGTGACGGAGACCTCGACCGACATGCGCTGAAAGGCGTCGGTCATGCCGGTGAAGCTCCCCACCACAGGCATCGCCTGATGGATGTGGCGGGCGACGGCGACGGGGATCAGGTTGAAGCTGCCCACGCCGCGGTTGGTCGGATCGAACGGGATCCAGCCGGCGCCCGGGACAAAGACCTCGGCCCAGGCGTGGGTCGTGCCTGCTTCTTTCTCTCGCTCCGGATTGTAGAGATAGCCCGACACGATGCGCGCGCCGAACCCCAGAGTGCGCACCGCCTCGACGAACAGCACGGCGAAGTCGCGGCACGATCCCCAGCCGCGATCGATCGTCTCGATCGGCGACTGCGTGCCTTCGTCCTCGCGGCTCTGATAGAGGATCCGTTCGGCGACGCCGAGGCTGAGATCCTTCAGCAGGGACAGGGTATCGGTGGGATAGCCGCGCACGAAAGTGCGTGCCCATTTCCGCAACCGGTCCGCCGGATCGGGATATTGCGGCACGGTGAGTGCGCCAAGGTCGATCCATTCCTCGGGCGCGTAAGGGAACGGATAACCGACCGCAGCCGCGGAGATATCGAAGACCGGCCAGGGCGCGGCATCGAGCTCCAGGTCCGCCACGCTTTCGATCGCGAGATGATCGGCCGGCGTGTTGAAGGTCGCCGTGGCCACGGCATTGCCGAACACATCATGCGCCCAGGTGACGATCGCCTCGGGCGTCACCGTCACGAGGTGCGAGACCAAGCGGAGATCACGGCTCTCGCGCGGACGGAGCATCAGGCGATGCGGTCCCAGCCGCACCGGCTGGTGATAGCGATAGGTGGTGGTGTGGCGGATCCTGATCGCGATCAATGAAGCTCCGATGGAGCGGGACCGCATCGTCCCGCTCCATCGTCGTTACGCCGGCTAGGCCGCCTGCGCCAGCGGCACCGAAAGCGCTTCCTCGGCGCTGAGCGTGCGCGCCACGGCATGGACGGTGGCCGCGATCCGTACCGCTGCCTGGATCTGCTCCACCGACATGCCGTGATCGCGGCAGGCCTTCTCATGTGCCTCCAGGCACATGCCGCAGCCGTTGATCGCCGAGACGACCAGCGACCACAGCTCGAAGTCGGCCTTGTCGACGCCGGGCTTGGCCATCGCGGTCATGCGCAGCTTCGCCGGCAGGGTCTTGTAGTCGGCTACGTGCACGAGATGCACGAAGCGATAGTAGATGTTGTTCATCGCCATCAGCGACGCCGCGATCCTGGCGGCGTTCAGCGCTTCGGGCGTGAGCTCCGCGCCCCACGTGCCGACCACCTCCTGGGTGGTCGGTCCATGGTTCGCGGCAAGGGCGGCCGCGACGAAGCAGCCCGCCCGCTGCTGCGGATTGAGAAGCTGCTCCGACGCCAGGCTCGAAAGGTTGAGCTTGAGGTCGCGGGCATACTCCGGCAGCCGGTCCTTCAATGTGTCGAGAGACATCGTCTTCTCCTTACGCGGCCTTCAGGACGTCCTCGCCCTTCTGCCAGTTGCAGGGGCAGAGCTCGTCGGTCTGCAGCGCGTCGAGCACGCGCAGCACTTCCTGCGGGTTGCGTCCGACGGAGAGGTCGTTCACCGAGACGAAGCGGATGATGCCTTCCGGATCGACGATGAAGGTGGCGCGCAGGCACACGCCCTCGCTCTTGTCGAGAATGCCCAGCGCCTGGCTGAGCTCGCGCTTGAGGTCGGCCAGCATGGGGAAGGGCAGCGCCTTCAGGTCGGCATGGTTCTGCCGCCAGGCCAGATGCACGAACTCGCTGTCGGTCGACACGCCATAGACCACCGTGTCGCGCTCGTTGAAGTCCTTGTTGAGCCTGCCGAAGGCCGCGATCTCGGTGGGGCAGACGAAGGTGAAATCCTTCGGCCAGAAGAACACGACCTTCCACTTGCCCGCGTCGCTCTTGTCGCTGAGCTGGGTGAAGGCGGTCTTGGCGTCGGTGCTCACCACCGCCTTGAGGTCGAAGGAAGGAAACTTGTCGCCGATCGTCAGCATGAAACACTCCGGTAGGTAGATTGGAACGTTTCTAAATATGCGACATCGACCCCAAAATGCAAGTCCTTCGCAGAACTATTCTAATTTATAGAATTAACCCTTCTTCTTCAATGCTCTGGCCTTCTTTTGCTTCTCCGCCAGCTCGCCGTATTTCATGCCTTCGAGCTTGAGCCCGTCGGGATCGAGAAAGAACACGGCGTAGTAGTCCTCGTAATATTCGCCGGCCGGATCGACGATGCGGACACCCTGCGCTTCGAGGAAGGCCTGCAGCGCATCGACGTCACGGCGGTTGCGCAGCTGGAAGGCGTAGTGGTGCAGGCCCACATCGCCGATGCGATACTTCTTGCGACCCTCGGCCGGCGCGATCCAGTAACGGGTCTGGCCGTTGGTCCAGCCGATCGTGTTGGGGTGCTCGTCGGAGACTTCGAAGCCCAGGAATTCGAACAGCTTGGCGTAGAAGGTCTTCGATTTCTTGTAGTCGCTCACGCGGATCGAGATGTGGTCGATCCCGACCACGCGGGATTTGTTGCGCGGCATGGCTTCCTCCTGTTCCTGATGGTTGGACAACCGGCCGAGACTCCCTAAGTTCCGGCCAATGCGCCTTTCAGTCCTCGACCAATCCGTCGCCGTCGCCGGCCGCCCCCACGACCAATCGATCCGCAACACGGTGGCGCTCGCGCGGCACTGCGAGGCGCTGGGCTACGACCGGTTCTGGGTGTCGGAACATCACAACCACCCCACCATCGTCGGCACGGCGCCGGAGATCGTGATGGCCGCCATCGCCGCCACCACCGAGCGCATCCGCATCGGCAGCGCCGGCATCATGCTGCCGCACTACGCGCCCTTCAAAGTGGCCGAGGTCTTCCGCGTGCTCGATGCGCTGGCGCCCGGCCGCATCGACATGGGGCTGGGCCGCGCGCCGGGATCGGACGGCCGCACCGCCTACGCCCTCAATCCCGCGGCCAACGAGCGGCCGGAGCATTTCCCGTCCGACGTGCGCGACCTGATCGCCTGGGTGCATGACGAGCCGCTGGTCGACCGCCATCCCTTCGCCGCGGTGAAGGCCTTCCCGCAAGGCTCGACGGCGCCCGAGGTCTGGATCCTCGGCAGCTCCGATTATGGCGCGCAGGTCGCGGCCCTGTTCGGCCTGCCCTATTGCTACGCCTGGTTCTTCAGCGACGGCGCCGGCGGCGAGCGCGCCATCGACCTCTACAAGCGCACCTACCGGCCAAGCGCGCGCCACCCCAAGCCGCATTCGGCGCTCTGCGTCTGGGCGCTGGCTGCGCCGACCATGGAAGAAGCGCAGTATCATCTCACACCGCGCGTGCTCAGCCGCATCAATCGCGATCGGGGCATCATGGGCCCACTGGTCTCACCCGAGGAGGCGGCGGCAACGCTCGGGCCGCACGACCAGGCACGCGTGGAAAAAATCCGCCGCGACACCTTCGTCGGCACCGGCCCCGAGGTCACGGCCCGCATCGTCGAGCTGAAGGACCGCGTCGGCGTCGACGAGATGGCCGTCGTCACCTGGACCTACGACGAAGCGGCGCGTCGGGCGAGCTACACCGAGCTCGCCCGTGCCTCCGGCTTCGCGCCGTTGAGTTAGCCAACAAAGTCGCTGCGATGCCGTTGTATGTAGCGGAGACGGGGCCAAAGCGCTTGGCTATTGGGTAAATGGATCCGCTTCAGTTGATCTTGGAACAAGGGCCGAAGCTCACTGGGCACTCGATTATGTGAAACGAGAAGGCCGTAGTCGTCCGTAAGCGATATCAGATGCCGATCAAAGAGCCAGTGCACGGTCGCTGAAAGGGCCAAGCCGTTCTGAACGACATCAGGACCACCATCCTCGACTGACCAAATATGGGCAGCTTGGACTTCAGCCTTCCCGCCTCCATTAACCATGCGCAACCCGGTAATAGCGCACTTGTTGTCATACGCATCGCAAATCTGACGCCGAAAACTCGCATCTCGTACTTTCCGGTTGACGAGAAGCTGTACGATTTTCCTTTCCTGCACTTCGTCAGGCGCGTTCAAAAGCTCCAATGTTGCAGGATCAGCGTGCCCAGGATCCAACTCCAATCTGACCGCGTTTGATGGTGCCAGCGTCTCGTTTAGACCGGCGCGGACAATGTCCCCAAACTCCAAATCGGAAATCGTCCGCGCGGCTTTCCCTTGAAGGGTACGGCCGAGCAACGATTTCTTTGCGACGAATCCCAATTGTCGCTCGTAGAAGCCCGTTGCTCCCTCAAGGGGAACGATATCGTCGAACGGAAGAAAGTCTGCCATTCGAGCATAAGAATGATCGGCAGCAGCAGGATCGGAGTCTAATCTCTCGACTCGGGCCACAGCAAAGTAGCCTATTCGTCCTCCACCTCGTCGCGGCGCTCGATAGATGATCCAGTCCCCAACCGTCTTCTGAACTTCGTTCAGATAACGGTTGGGAAAGTGATAACGCGTTTCAATATCGTCATCGTACCGAGATCCGGGCCGGGCATCGAATATTCCCTTCATCGAATCCCGCTGGGCTCAGCGGACTTCCGTCCAGCTCTCCGAAAAGGCCAACGCGCAGGTCGAGAAGGGCTGGCCTTCGCGCTCGCGCTTCCACGGCGTTCCCTTGGCCTGCACGCCGTTCACCGTGAGACGCGCGCTGAGCGCGGGGATCAGCACGGTGCAGACACCATAGGGCCGCGGGTTCGGCGGCTGGTTGGGCTGGGTGTGGATCAGCAGTGGCTCGCCGATGTCGTGCCAGGTGAGCGCCACCTCCGAATCGGCGGCCGAGACGTGTTCGGTCCAGAAGTAGCGCGGGTCACCGGTCTTGGTGAAATCGGCATCGATCACCGGAATCGTGATGTCCTTGAGCTCGGGATTGAGCATCCCCTGCACTGTCTTCTGCAGCCAGCGCGCCATGGCGATATTGTCGGAATAGATCCGCCACTTCCCCTCCGTCAGCTCGCTCTTGACGTAGAGCACATGTCCCGGTCCCGCCGGGCAGAAGATGATTCGCCAGAAGCTCGCATCGGTCGAATTGGGGTCGCCATCCTTGGCGCTGAGACGAATGAACGGGTTCTCGCCGGTCAGGATCGTCCTATTGGGGTCCGCAACGCTCATTGTCGTTTCCTCTTCCTGGCCTTTGCGAGGAACCTCAGGGCTCCCCGTGACGTTCGCAAGTGTAGCCGAATTTTCAGCCTATCGAGGAGCGCGAGCATGGGTCAATCTTTTCGGATCGCAATTGCGGCATTGCTGGGGCTGGGAGTCCTGGCAGGACCGGCGTTCGCCCAGAGCGATCCGCCCGGCCGTGTCGCCCGCCTCGCCTTCACCGAAGGCGCCGTCTCCTTCCATGACGACGAGCAGAGCGACTGGACGCAGGCGCTGATCAACACGCCGCTGACATCGGGCGATTCGATCTGGACCGAAGCCGGCGCCCGCAGCGAGGTCTCCCTCGCCGGCACCCGCGTGCGCCTCGACGGCAGCACGCAGCTCGACCTGCTGCAGATCGACGACACACAGACGAAGATGCAGCTGGCGCAGGGCCGCCTCGACATCAAGACCTTCACCCTCGACACCAACACGCCCTACCAGATCGTGACACCGCGCGGCACGATCACCCTCAACCAGCAGGGCGATTATTATGTGCTCGCGGGCTCCACGCAGGACGCGACGCGCATCGGCGTGCGCTCCGGCGCCGCCTCCTTCCAGGGGCTGAACGGCCAGACGCTGGCCATCCGCGCCAATGAGGTAGGCGAGGTCTCCGGCGATTCCGGCACTCCGCAGCTGCGCACGCTCAACACGGCGCCCCCGGCGATGCCCGCCTCCTGGGCGACGCGCGACCGCACCGTCGTCTACGATGCGCCGCAGTATGTGAACGCCGGCATGACCGGCTACGAAGATCTCAACGCCAACGGCACCTGGAGTGCCGACCCCGAATACGGCCAGGTGTGGACGCCGCGTTCCGTGCCGGCCGGCTGGGAGCCCTACCGCACCGGCCGCTGGCAGTATGTGAAGCCGTGGGGCTGGACCTGGGTCGACGAGCAGCCCTGGGGCTTCGCGCCTTACCACTACGGCCGCTGGGCCAATCGCAACAACCGCTGGTCCTGGGTCCCGCCGCAGCGCGAGACGCGTCCCGTCTATGCTCCGGCGCTCGTCGCCTTCATCGGCGGCATCGAGCTCTCGGTGAGCCTGGGCCAGCAGAGCCGCGCTCCGGTGGGCTGGTTCCCGCTGGCGCCGCGCGAGGCCTACGTGCCGCCCTACACGACGAACCGCGACTACTACAACAACGTCAATCGCTCCAACCGCATCCAGGAAGCGATGCTCGAGGATCGCTGGCAGCATGCGCAACGCCGTGATGCAGACCGGGATCGTTCACGTCCCGACCAGCAGCGCTTCGTGCCGGCCAATCAGCGCTACGCGACCGTCGTTCCGTCGGAAGACTTCGTCCGCTCGCGCCCCGTCGCCCGGGCGCTGATCAAGGTCGCGCTCGACAAGCTGACGGCAGCACCGGTGGCTCGCGTGTCGGCGCCGCCGGCACCGGCGCAGTCGGTAAATGCCGCGCCGCCGCCGGCCGCCCCCGCGGCGACCCCGCCGGCTGCGACTCCTCCGGCCGCCACGACTCCCCCCGGCACGAGGCCCGGCGCAACCGCGCCGGCGCCGAATACGCCTCCCGGCACGGCACGCGGTCCGAACGCTCCGCGTCCCAACGAGCAGCGTCCTGCCGATCCGAAGGCTGCAGCCGAGGCGAAGGCCAAGGCCGAAGCTGCGGCCAAGAACGTGCCGGCGGCGCAGACCGAGGTCGGCGGCATGGCCGTGCTCGGCAAGCCCACGGCGCCGGAACGTCCCAAGGCCCCCGGCCCGAAGGTCGCGTCGCGTCCCACCGGACCCGCCGCTACAACACCGGCCCATCCGACGCTGCAGCCCCGCGTCGGCAATGCACCGCCGGCCCTGAAGGACGACAAGGCACCGCCGGCTGCTCCTGCCAAGCCGGGCCAGCCGCCGCAAGCCAACGCACCGGCCCCTGCCGACACGAAGGCGCCCGCACCGCCGCCGGCCGCTCCGGCGAAACCCGGCCAGCCGCCGCAAGCCACCGCCCCGGCACCGGCC
>CANIRG010000311.1 GCA_947469635.1 Rhodospirillales bacterium
CGCGATCATCAAAGTTTTCTTTCTCATGGCCATCCCCTTGTCTGTCTCAGAGGCTGCAGTTGTGCATGACGCCGGTGGCAAAGCGAACAGGCCGCCCGACCAACTTCCATCACGACTGCGTGTGTTGCGGATTGTCAGGACAGGCACGGGGGTCGATAAAGCGGCATGGCCGACGAGAAGTTGCAAAAGATTCGCATCTGGGACCTGCCGGTCCGACTGTTCCACTGGTCGCTGGTGGTGCTGATGGTGGTGTCCTATTTCACGGGACGCTGGGGCGGAGAGTGGATGAAGTTCCACTTCTGGTCGGGCTACGCGATCCTGACCTTGCTGCTGTTTCGCATCGCCTGGGGCTTCGTCGGCAGCACGACCGCGCGCTTCTCGAATTTCGTGAAGGGCCCGGCGGCAGCCTTTGGCCATCTGCGGGAGATGTTCGGCAAGGGGCCGCACGATGCCGGCCACAATCCGGTCGGCGGCGCCATGGTCGTGGTGCTGATCCTCGCCGTGCTGGCCCAGGTCGCGGCGGGTATGTTCTCGGCCGACACCGACCTCGGCACGGTGAACGGGCCGCTCGCCAACCTGATCGCCGACAAGACCGTCGACAAGATGACGGCATTTCACAAATATTGGTTCAACGTGCTGCTCGTGCTGGTCGCCCTGCACGTGCTGGCTGCGTTCGTCTATCTCGCCTGGAAGCGCCAGAACCTGATCGGTGCGATGGTGACCGGGTCCAAGCGCGCGGACCAGGTCGTGGCGCCGGGCCAACCCCTGCCGGTGCTGAAATTCGCCTCCGGCCGGCTGGCGATTTCGCTGCTCATTGTCTGCGCCGCCGTCGTCTATTTCATCGTTCGCTTGGGTGGATGACTTGTTCTAGGGTGCCCATCACACCCGTGAACTTGGATTTTGCACGATGAAATTTACCGGCACCGATTCCTATGTCGCCAGCGATGATCTGCGCTTGGCGGTCAACGCGGCCATCGCGTTGCAGCGTCCCCTGCTCATCAAGGGCGAGCCCGGCACCGGCAAGACCGTGCTGGCGCATGAGGTCGCCAAGGCCTTGAACGCGCCGATCATCGAGTGGCACATCAAGTCGACCACCAAGGCTCAGCAGGGCCTCTACGAGTACGACGCTGTCTCGCGCCTGCGCGATTCGCAGCTCGGCGACGGGCGGGTGAAGGACATCGGCAACTACATCAAGAAGGGCAAGCTGTGGGACGGCTTCACCGCGCCCGAGCGGCCGGTGCTGCTGATCGACGAGATCGACAAGGCCGACATCGAGTTCCCCAACGATCTGCTGCTCGAGCTCGACCGCATGGAGTTCTACGTCTACGAGACGCAGCAGACCATCAAGGCCGAGCAGCGGCCGATCGTGATGATCACCTCGAACAACGAGAAGGAGCTGCCGGACGCTTTCCTGCGCCGCTGCTTCTTCCACTACATCCGCTTCCCCGATCGCGAGATCATGACGCAGATCGTCGACGTCCATTTCCCCGACCTGCAGCGCAACCTGCTGCGCGAGGCGCTGAACGTGTTCTACGACATCCGCGAGGTGCCGGGCCTCAAGAAGAAGCCCTCGACCTCCGAGCTGCTCGACTGGCTGAAGCTCCTGATGGTCGAGGACATGTCGCCCGACGCGCTGCGCTCCAAGGATTCCAAGCAGCTGATCCCGCCGCTGCACGGCGCGCTGCTCAAGAACGAGCAGGACGTGCATCTGTTCGAGCGTCTGGCCTTCATGGCGCGGCGGGAGCAGCGCCAATAGCGCAGAGGAGATCGCGATGTTCGTGAACTTCTTCCTCGAATTGCGTCAGGCCAAGGTGCCGGTCTCCATCAAGGAGTACCTGGCGCTGATGGAAGGCATGGACAAGGGCGTCTCCGACTTCAGCGTCGACGACTTCTATTACCTGTCGCGCACCATCCTGGTGAAGGACGAGCGCAACCTCGATAAGTTCGACCGCGTGTTCGGCCATGTCTTCAAGGGGCTCGAAGCCGTGCCCGGCGAGGGCGTCGCGGCCGAGATCCCCGAGGAGTGGCTGCGCAAGCTGGCTGAGAAGCTTCTGACCGAGGAGGAGAAGAAGCAGATCGAGGCGATGGGTGGCTGGGAGAAGCTCATGGAGACGCTGAAGAAGCGTCTCGAGGAGCAGCAGAAGCGCCACCAGGGCGGCAGCAAGTGGATCGGCACCGCCGGCACCTCGCCGTTCGGCGCCTACGGCTTCAATCCCGAGGGCGTGCGCATCGGCCAGGACAAGGGCCGCGAGGGGCGTGCGGTCAAGGTGTGGGACAAGCGCGAGTACAAGAACCTCGACGACACGGTCGAGATCGGCACGCGCAACATCAAGATCGCGCTCCGCCGCCTGCGCAAGTTCGCGCGCGAAGGCGCCGAGGTCGAGCTCGACATGCCCGACACCATCCGCTCGACGGCGCGCAACGCGGGCTACCTCGACATCAAGATGATCCCGGAGCGGCGCAACAAGGTGAAGCTGCTGCTGCTGTTCGACATCGGCGGCTCGATGGATGCGCATATCCGGGTCTGCGAGGAGCTGTTCTCGGCGGCGCGCTCCGAGTTCAAGCACCTGGAGTTCTTCTACTTCCACAACTGCCTCTACGAGAAGCTGTGGAAGGACAACCGCCGCCGCCACGTCGACACCATGTCGACGGCGCAGCTGCTCCATACCTATCCGCCCGACTACAAGATCCTCTTCGTCGGCGACGCCTCGATGAGCCCCTACGAGATCGCCTATCCCGGCGGCTCGGTGGAGCACTGGAACGAGGAAGCCGGCCAGGTCTGGATCCAGCGCATGGCCGACACGTATCGCAGCATGGTCTGGCTGAACCCGGTGCCCGAGCGGCACTGGAGCTACACGCCGTCGATCCAGCTGCTGCAGCAGCTCAGCAGTAACCGCATGTTCCCGCTGACTCTGGGCGGCCTCGACAGTGCGATGAAGGAATTGAACAAATAACGCGGCGTGTCATCCCTCGCTTCCGCTCGGGATGACACCGTTCATCTAGGGGGAGATCAAACATGAAGACCGGTCCGGCGATCGCCGAAATTCTCAAGAAGGAAGGCGTCGAGTATCTCTTCGCCTATCCCGTGAACCATCTGATCGAGGCCTGCGCCGCGGTCGACATCCGCCCCATCATCGTGCGCCAGGAGCGCATCGGCCTGCACATGGCCGACGCCATGTCGCGCCTGACCAAGGGCCGCCGCATGGGCGTGTTCTGCATGCAGAGCGGCCCGGGCTCGGAGAACGCCTACGGTGGCGTCGCCCAGGCCTACGGTGAATCCATTCCGCTGCTGGTGATCCCGCAGGGCTATCCGCGCCGCATCGCCCATGTGCCGCCGAACTTCAACTCGACCCAGGCGATGGCGCATGTCGCCAAGCATTGCGAGCCGATCACCAACGGCCGCGAGATCGTCAACATCATGCGCCGGGCGTTCAGCCTGCTGCGCAACGGCCGCGGCTCGCCGGTCATCGTCGAGCTGCCGTCCGATGCCTACGGGGAGGACGCGCCCGACCCGCTGAACTACGAGCCCGTCGTCGTCACCAAGTACGGCCCCGATCCGGCGGCGGTGACCGAGGCCGTCAAGGTGCTGATGGATGCCAAGCGGCCGGTGATCTATGCCGGCCAGGGCGTGCATTGGGCCGAGGCCTATGACGAGCTGAAGGAGCTGGCGGAGCTTCTCGCGATTCCGGTCTGCACCAGCCTCGAAGGCAAGAGCTCCTTCGACGAAACCCATCCGCTGTCGCTGGGCTCGGGTGGCCGCGCCTATCCGAAGGCGGTGCGCAGCTTCCTCGACCGCTCCGACGTGATCTTCGGCATCGGCTGCTCGTTCACCGAGACCAACTTCGGCATCTCCATGCCGGAGGGCAAGACGGTGATCCATGCCACGCTCGATCCGGCGCATCTCAACAAGGATGTGCTGATCAAGTATGGGCTGGTGGGCGATGCCAAGCTGACGCTGACGGCGATGATCGCCGCCGCCAAGGCCGCGGGCGCCACCAAGCGCGACGCGACCGAGGTCAGCGCCGAGATCAAGACGATCGCCGACGAGTGGCTGGCGGAGTGGATGCCCAAGCTCACCAACAACGAGGCGCCGCTCAATCCCTACCGCGTGCTGTGGGAGCTGCAGCACACGGTCGACGTCGCCAACACCATCATCACCCACGACGCCGGCAGCCCGCGCGACCAGCTCTCGCCGTTCTGGAAGACGACGCAGCCGCACACCTACATCGGCTGGGGCAAGACCACGCAGCTGGGCTATGGCCTGGGCCTCGCCATGGGCGCCAAGCTCGCCATGCCCGACAAGCTCTGCATCAACGTCTGGGGCGACGCCGCCATCGGCTTCACCGGCATGGATTTCGAGACGGCGGTGCGCGAGCGCATTCCGATCATGTCGATCCTGCTCAACAACTTCTCGATGGCCATCGAGCTGCACATCATGAAGGTCTCGACCGAGAAGTACCGCTCCACAGACATTTCGGGCGACTACGCCGCCATGGCCCGAGCCTTCGGCGGCTATGGCGAGCGCGTGACCCGGCCGGAGGACATCGTGCCGGCGATCAAGCGCGGCATCGAGCAGACCCAGAAGGGCGTGCCGGTGCTGCTCGAGTTCATCACCTCGAAGGAAGTGACGATCTCGACGCCGAAATAGCAAGGCGCGCCTCACCCTGAGGAGCATCGCGTAGCGATGCGTCTCGAAGGGCGAGGCGGCCACCGCGAGGTAGCCTACCCTTCGAGACGCGGCCTCCGGCCGCTCCTCAGGGTGAGGTGATAGGAGCGCTAGTCATGGCTGTCGTTCTCACCCCCACCGCCGAGCACGAGGTCGCCGCCCGCGACGGCCTCTGGTTGAGCGCGGCCGATGCCGAGCGTGTCACCGGATTCGCGCTGAAGCCCGAGGGCATGTGCCGTGACGAGCTGTGCGTGCCGCTGCCTGTGTCGGCAGTGTCGGGCAACGAGGTCGATGTCTCCGCCTTCTGGACGAAGCTGGGTGGGCCGGTGATCGCCAGCAAGGACAGGGATGTCGTCGCGCTGGGCGCCCCGGCCGACGAACGCAATGCCGCGCTCGACGGCCTCGCCGCGCCCGACTTCACCTTGCCCGACGTCGACGGCGTTCCGCGCACGCTCTCGCAGCTGCGCGGCAAGAAAGTCTTCCTGGCCACCTGGGCCAGTTGGTGAGGCTGCAGGTTTGACTTGCCCGTGTGGCAGGCACTCTTCGCCGAGCTGAAGGACAAGGGTTTCATGGTGGTGGCGGTCGCGGAGGAAACCCGCGGCGCCGCGCATGCCCGTCCCTGGATCGAGCAGGCCAAGTCGGATTATTGGCAGCTCATCGACACCGAGCATCGGCTGAGCGATCTCTACAATCTCGTGAACGTGCCCGAGGCGGTGTGGATCGACGAGCAAGGCACCATCGTGCGGCCGCCCGAGACGGCGGGCTCGACCGACCATTTCCGCCGCATGGACCTCAAGACCCGCACCATGTCGCCCGAGGACCAGGCCGAGCGTCTCGCGGCCCGGCAGGCCTATCTCGACGCCGTGCGCGCCTGGGTGAACACCGGCGAATACGCGCTGCCGGCCGACTCGGCCCGCGCCCGCCTGCCCAAGGTGACGCCGGAGATCGCCGAAGCGCGCGCCCGCTTCCGTCTCGGCGTCTGGCTGCGCACGCACGGTCGTGAAGCCGAAGGCGATCTGCAGATGGCCGAGGCGAGCCGGCTGCATCCCGACTCCTGGAGCATGTGGCGGCAGGCCGCCGA
Source organism: Rhodospirillales bacterium (assembly GCA_947469635.1). Classification (GTDB taxonomy): domain Bacteria; phylum Pseudomonadota; class Alphaproteobacteria; order Reyranellales; family Reyranellaceae; genus Reyranella. Next base: position 5,748 of record CANIRG010000311.1, read on the forward strand.
TCTCGACGAGGTCGGCAAGGCCGGCGGCCCCGCGTTCTGGAAGCGCGTGCAGGCGCTGGGCGAAAGGCCCTATTATGCGCCTCCCAAGCTGTAGGGAGACGCATGCGCCTGTCCTGGCACGATCTCGGTTCGGCGCGCGCGGATCGTGCCGGCGGCAAGACGGTCGAGATGACGGGATGGCCCACCACGGCGCTGCCGGCGAAGGCCGCCGACTACTTCCTCCTTACGGGCGAGCCGAGTTGCTGCGCCGGCTGCGTGCCCGGCAATCCCTTGGCGGTGATCGAGGTCTTCGCCGAGACACCGATCGACTTCAACAGCGGCGCCTTGCGGCTCGGCGGCACATGGCACGTCGTCACCGACGATCCCTCGGGGTGGCGCTATCAATTACGCGGCGCGCGCGTCGTTGGCGGCCTTGGGCGGCGAGCGCTGCTGGCGGCGAGCCCGCTCGTCTGCCTGCCGGTTCCCGCGATGGCCCAGCCGGTCACCGGCACGACCATCGACATCCATAGCCACGCCGGCAACCTGCTCTACGTCAACAGCGGCGGCGGCAACCATCCCTTCGCGCCGGTGGCGGCGCCGATGCGCCAGGGCGGCATGGCGGTGATCTGCCTCGCCGCGGTCGCAGACTCGCCCACGGCCCGCGTCAGCGAGGGCCGCATCCGGCCGTTCCGCGATCCCAAGCCGGGCGAGCTCTACGCCAACATCCAGAAGGCTTTTGCCCGGCTGCATCGGCTGGTGCGCGACCAGGGACTCACCATCATCCGCGATTCGGCCGGGCTGCGCGCCGCCCATGCCGAGCGGCCGTCGGTGATCGTCTCGGTGGAAGGCGGCGATTTCCTCGAAGGCAAGCCGGAGCGCGTCGACGAGGCGCACCAGCGCTGGCAGCTCCGCCACCTGCAGCTCACGCATTATCGGCCGAACGAGCTGGGCGACATCCAGACCGAGCCCAGCGTCCACGGCGGCCTGACCCCGGCCGGCGCCGACGTCATCCGTCGCTGCAACCAGCTCGGCGTGGTGGTCGATATCGCGCATGGCACCTACGAGCTGGTGAAGCAGGCCGCCAAGGTCGCGACCCGGCCGCTGGTCCTGTCGCACACCTCGCTCACCCAGAGGCCCGCACCCTGGACGCGACTCATCACGCCCGACCATGCCAAGGCCGTCGCCGCGACCGGCGGCGTCATCGGCATCTGGCCGATCAAGGACATCTTCGGGACCTATAGGTCCTATGCCGAGGGCTTCGCCCGCATGGCCGGCGTCGTGGGCGTCGATCACGTCGGCCTCGGCACCGACCTGCAGGGCCTGCTGGGCGGCAGCACGATCCCCGGCTACGACGAGCTGCCCCAGCTTGCCGCGGCCCTGCGGGACAAATTCACAGCCGAAGAGACGGGCAAGATCCTGGGCGGCAACTACCGGCGGGTCTTCGAAGCCTGCATCGGCTAGCGTTTCCCCAGTTTTGGACAACGATCACACCTCCGTGAGGCCGAGGCGGCTATGCGCCCCCACTCGCCTCAGCTACTCTGCACGCATAATCAGACAAGGAGACTGGGATGGCTGTTCTCAACGTCAACGGAAAGTCCGTGCAAGCCAACGTCGACCCAAGGACGCCGCTCCTTTGGGTGCTGCGCGATACGCTGGGAATGACCGGCACCAAGTACGGCTGCGGCATCGCCCAATGCGGCGCCTGCACCGTCCATATCGACGGCGTGGCGACACGCTCCTGCCAGGTGCCGTTGAACTCGGTCGGCAGCCGCAAGATCACGACGATCGAGGGCCTCGCCACCGACGGCAAGCTGAACAAGATCCAGGAAGCCTGGCTCGCCAGCGACGTCCCCCAATGCGGCTACTGCCAGAGCGGGATGATCATGGCGGCCACGGCGCTGCTCGCCGCCAAGCCCAAGCCGACCGATGCCGACATCGATGCGGCCATGACCAACATCTGCCGCTGCGGCACCTACCAGCAGGTCCGCGAAGCCATCCACGCCGCGGCCAAGGCCTAAAGGGAGAATGCACCCATGACCATTCAAACCTCCCTCGGCCGCCGCGACTTCATCGTCAGCAGCGCCACCGTCGCCGGCGGCTTCTCGCTCGGCTTCTCCTTCCCCTTCGCCTCGGCCCAGGCGGCCGAGGTGCAGGAGCTCAACGCCTGGGTGGTGATCCATCCGGACGAGAAGGTCGTGATCCGCATCGCCCGCTCCGAGATGGGCCAGGGCACGCAGACCGGTCTCGCCCAGCTCGTCGCCGAGGAGCTGGAGTGCGACTGGAAGAACGTCACCACCGAGTATCCGACGCCCGGCGAGAACGTGAA
>CANIRG010000312.1 GCA_947469635.1 Rhodospirillales bacterium
GATCGATTGGCCGGCTTGGTGAAGCTCGGCAATCTTGTAGCGCTCGTCGAGGTTGATTTGATCGTAGTGCTTGCCCATTGCAACACCTTAAGCTGGTGTTGCACTTCGTTGGTGAAGTCAGGGGGATCTTTCGCTGCGCTCGGGATGACAACAGTGCATTAACCACGCAGCACAGCCCCGGTCGCCTTGACGACGGCCGCAACGATCTTGTCTGAAACAGCATCGATCTCGGCATCGGTCAGCGTGCGCTCGACGGGCTGCAGCGTGACCGCGATGGCGATCGACTTCTTGCCCTCGGGCACGCCCTTCCCTGCATAGAGATCGAAGATGCGGGCAGCCACGATCATGACCTTGTCGGCGTTGCGCGCGGCGCGGGCGATCTTGTCGGCGTCGACCGCCGTATCGACCAGAAACGCGAAGTCGCGCTCCACCGGCTGGAAGGCCGAAAGCACGAGCTTCGGCCGCGCCTTGCTGGCCTTGGCTTTCGGCAGGGGCGGGGCGTCGAGGAAAACCTCGAAGGCCGCGACCGGTCCCTTGAGATCGGCGGCGGCGGTGAGCTCGGGATGCAGCTCGCCGAAATGTGCCATCACGCGATCGCCGAGCTTGATCGCGCCGGAGCGGCCGGGATGGTACCAGTCGGGCGCACCGGGTTGGGCCGACATGTTCTCGACGGGCGCACCGATGGCGGCCAGCACGGCCAGCGCATCGGCCTTGGCATCGAAGGCATCGACGGCGCGCGTGGGACCCTGCCAGTTGCGCGGCACGGCCATGTTGTGGCGGACACCGGCGGCGACCGTGCGCTGCCCTTGAGGCGTCGCGTCCTTGTATTGCGGACCCACCTCGAACAGCGCCGGATCGGACAGGCCGCGCGCCTCGTTGCGCGCCGCAGCGTCGATCAGGTTGGGCAGGATCGAGGGCCGCATCGTGTCGAGCGTGGCGTCGATCGAGTTCAGCAGCCGGAGATCGGCGCGGCCGCCGCCGAAGCGCTCGGCCTTCTTCAGCGGCAGGAACGACCAGGTCACGGCCTCGTTCATGCCGCGCGCGGCGAGTGCCCGGCGGGCCTGCGGCGTGCGGCGCTGCATCGGCGTGCGTACCGGCCGAGAGGTCGGCGCAAGGCGCGGCAGGGAGGTGGTTGGGATGCGATCGAAACCCCAGACGCGCGTCACCTCCTCGACGAGGTCGGCCTCGCCGATGACGTCCGGGCGCCATGAGGGCACTTCGGCCGTCCACGGGCCGCTGCCGCTCACGACGAAACCCAGCTTGCCCAGGATCGCGGCAGTGTCGGCCGCAGGCACATCGATGTCGGTGAGCGTCTTCACGCGGTCGGGACGCAGCGTGTAGCTGCGCCGCCACTCGGGCATCACGCCGCTCGACACGGTCTCGCTGCACTCGCCGCCGCACATCTCCAGGATCAGGCGCGTCGCCACCTCGGCGCCCCACACGCACGATTCGGGATCGATGCCGCGTTCGTTGCGATAGCGCGCATCGGAGAGGATGCCGAGCTTGCGGCCGGAGGCGGCGATGCCGATCGGCTGGAAGTAGGCGGCTTCGAGGAATACCTCGGTGGTGTCCTCCTGCACGCCGGTGTCTTCGCCGCCCATGATGCCGCCGATGCCGTGCACGGAATTCGAATCGGCGATCACCGAGACGGCCGGATCGAGCGTGTAGGTCTTGCCGTCGAGGGCCAGGATCGTCTCGCCCTCGCGCGCCTGGCGCATGACGAGATCACCCGCGAGCTTCTTCGCATCGAAGACGTGCAGCGGGCGGTTGAGGTCGAAGGTCACGAGGTTGGTGATATCGACCAGTGCCGAGATCGGACGCAGGCCGATCGCCTTCAGGCGCCGCTGCAGCCAGTCGGGCGAGGGACCGTTCTTGATCCCGCGGAAATGCCGGCCGATGACGATGGGACAGGGGCTGTCGGGCTTGGGCTCGTAGCCGTGCGTCCACTTGATCGGGCTGGTGTAGCTGCCCTTGATATTGGTTGTGTTCACCGGCTTCAGCGTGCCGAGGCCCACTGCTGCAAGATCGCGCGCGATGCCGTGCACGCCGAGGCAATCGGCGCGGTTGGGCGTGGCTTTGATCTCGATCACCGGATCGTCGAGGCCGAGCGCTTGGGCAGCCGGCGCGCCGGTCGTGGCGTCGGCCGGCAGATCGATGATGCCGCTATGGTCGTCACCCAGCTGTAGCTCGCGCGAGGAGCAGAGCATGCCGTTGCTCTCCTCGCCGCGGATCTTGCTCGCCTTCAGCGAGATGCCGGTACCGGGGATATAGCTGCCGCTCGGTGCGAAGATGCCCTTCATGCCGGTGCGCGCGTTGGGCGCGCCGCACACGACCTGGACGGTGCCGGACCCGGTGTCGACCTTGCAGACGCGCAGCCGATCGGCGTTGGGGTGCTGCACCGCCTCGATCACGTATCCCACGACGAAGCCCTTCAGGGCCTCGGCCGGGTTGGAGATGCCCTCGACCTCGAGGCCGAGCATGGTGAGCTTGTCGCGCACATCGGTGAGCGTTGCGGTCGTGTCGAGATGCTCCTTGAGCCAGGACAAGGTGAACTTCATCGTGGCATCTCCAGCGCCGAGAAGCCGTAGTTGCGCAGCCAGCGCAGGTCGGCGTCGAAGAAGGCGCGCAGATCGTTGATGCCGTACTTCAGCATGGCGATGCGGTCGATGCCCATGCCGAAGGCGAAGCCCTGATAGATCGCGGGATCGAGCCCGCAATTGGCGATCACCCTTGGATGCACCATGCCGCTGCCGAGGATTTCCAGCCACGAATCGCCCGCGCCGATCCGGAGCTCGCCGTCTTTCCACGAGCAGCCGATATCCACCTCGGCCGACGGCTCGGTGAAGGGGAAATAGGAGGGGCGGAAGCGCAGCGGCAAATCGTCGATCTCGAAGAAGGCGCGGCAGAAGTCGACCAGGCAGCCCTTGAGATGGCCCATGTGCGTGCCGCGGTCGATCACCAGCCCTTCGACCTGGTGGAACATCGGGGCATGCGTGGCGTCGCTGTCGATGCGGTAGGTGCGGCCGGGCACGATGATGCGCAGCGACCCGCCGTCGGCCAGCATCTTCTGCACGTCCTTGCTCAGCATGGTGCGGGCCTGCACCGGCGAGGTGTGGGTGCGCAGCACCATCGGCGTGCCGTCGGCGCGCGGCGGCAGGTAGAACGTGTCCTGCATCTGGCGGGCCGGATGGTCGGGCGGGATGTTGAGGGCGGTGAAGTTGTGCCAGTCATCCTCGATGTCCGGACCCTCGGCCCAGGTGAAGCCCATGTCGCCGAAGATGCCGGCGAGCTCGTCCATCACCTGGCCGATCGGATGCACCGTGCCCTGCGCTTCGGGGCGCACCGGCAGGCTGACGTCGATCTTCTCCGAGGCGAGGCGGGCGGCCAGCGCCGACGAGGACAACATGCCCTTGCGGGCCTCGAGCGCGGTCTCGATCTCGCCCTTGAGCTGGTTGACCCGGGCGCCGAACTCCTTGCGCTCCTCAGGCGCGAGCGCGCCCAGCGTCTTCATCAGGCCGGTGACGCTGCCCTTCTTGCCGAGCACCGAAACGCGCGCCGCGTCGAGCGCGGCCAGGTCGGCTGCCGCTTCGACGGCGCTCAGCGCCTCGCTGCGAATCGTCGAAAGATCGCTCATCCATCGCTCCAAAACAAAAGAAGGGAGCCTGCGCTATCAGGCTCCCTCTCTTGGATCTCCTGGCCCTGCCGCACAGCGGCAAGACAAGTGTTACTTGAGGGCTGCCTGGGCCTGATCGACCAAGGCCTTGAACGCCGCCGGCTCCCGCACCGCCAGATCGGCCATGACCTTGCGGTCGACCTCGATCCCGGCCTTGAGGATACCGTTCATGAACTGCGAATAGGTGAGGCCATGCTCGCGCGTGGCGGCATTGATGCGCTGGATCCAGAGCCCGCGGAAGGCGCGCTTCTTGTTGCGCCGGTCGCGATAGGCATATTGCAGCCCCTTCTCGACCTTCTCGATGGCGACGCGGAACGCCGCATTGGAGCGGCCGCGATAGCCGGCGGCGAGCTTCAGGACCTTCTTGTGACGGGCGTGGGCCGTTACGCCCCGTTTGACGCGTGCCATGGGCTACCTCTCGTACGGAAAGAAGTTGCGCTTGATGATACGCGTGTCCGGGTCGGACATGACCGACATGCCGGTCTGCTGGCGGAGGAAGCGGTTGCTCCGCTTGCTCATGCCGTGGCGCTTTCCGACGACGCCATGCTTCGCTTTGCCGGTGGCCGTGAAGCGGAAACGCTTCTTGGCCCCGCTCTTGGTCTTCATCTTGGGCATTTTTGTTCCTTTTCAAAGGGTTAGCGCTTGCGCACCGGTCCCGACCCACCGGTGAGGGAGGATCGAAAAGTCCTTACAAAGCAGTCGAGGCAATGCCCTTATTGGCCAGACCGCTCGAAGGAAGGGCGCTTATAGCGGCGGTGCCGGGCCCACGCAAGCCGCCCGCGATGTGGCACAGTCGGTGCGTGTAAAGGGGACATGAGCATGAAATTGGCAGGCAAGGTGGCGCTGGTTACCGGCGCACAGCAGGGAATTGGAGCGGCGATCGCACAGGCGCTCGCCGGGGAGGGGGCCGACGTGGCGCTCACCTGGCTCGACGATCGTGCGGCCGCCGAGGCGGTGGCCGCGAGCGTGACCGCGGCAGGCCGGCGGGTCCATCTGATCCGCGCCGACGTCGGCAAGCTCGCCGAGGTCGAGGCCATGGTGGCGGAGACGGTTCGGGAGCTCGGCGCACCCGACATCCTGGTGAACAACGCCGGCGTCTATCCCAGGGTGAAGCTCCTGGAGATGCGGGAGAGCGACTGGGACTTCGTCCTCGACATCAACCTGAAGGCGGGCTGCTTTGCCACCATTGCCATGGCCAAGGCGCTGATGGCGGCCGGCAAGAAAAGTGGCGCGGTGGTCAATCTCTCCTCCTCGGCGATCCGCGGCGCGGTGCGCGGTGTGCACTACAGCGCCAGCAAGGGCGGTGTGGTTTCGATGACCCGCGCGCTCGCGCTCGAGCTGGCGCCGCACGGCATCCGCGTCAACGCCATCGCGCCCGGCCTCACCGACACTGCCCAGCCGCGTTACGGCAACACCGACGACGAGCTTGTCGAGATGGCGCGCACGACGATCCCGCTGGGCGGCAAGCTGCTGCTGCCCGACCAGATCGCACGGACGGCGGTGTTCCTCGCCTCCGATGAGGCCAGCGCTGTCACGGGGCAGGTGCTCCATGTGAACGGCGGCTCCTACATGCCGTAGGGGGCTACCCGCAGGGCCCCTGCCTCGTGCCTTGCTCGATGAAGTCGTGGATGCAGGCGCCAAACTTGCGCGGAAAGGCGTTGCCGGAGGCGGCGCCATGGCCTTTGAAGCCCTCGGGATCCGCAATGACCACGGCCTGCACGCCCGAGGCGGCGAAGGCGGCGCGGGCGTCGTCCATGCGGCCGCCGACGTCGTAGTCGTCGTCGGCGAAATTGACCACGACGAGACGTGGGCCGGGCTTGATGCCCCGTACGATCTGACGCCATTCCGAGCGGGCCTTGGAGATGTCGTTCATGTCCTTGACGACGCCGTGATGGGCTGCGGCGGCCGAGATCACACCGTCGACCGGGGCGCCGCGCATCGTGGCCGCCATCGATACCCAGGCGCCGGCGGACTGGCCGGCCAGCACGACGCGGCGATAGCCCATCGCCTTGGCCTGGCGGACGGCGTCGGCCAGCGTCGTGGCATCGCCCGGCCAATCCCGGATCCATTCGCGGTCGAAACGGTAGAGGTCGTAGCCCGCTGCCGTGAAATTCCCGACCTGTCCCTGCGGCGCCGACGCGGTGGAATTGCTGCCTGACCTATAGCCGTGGCTCCACACGATCAGGCCGGCGGCGGCCTGCGGGCCCTTGTTCGCCCAATAGGGTTGCGGGCGCAGCCGACCGATCGCGGGCAACGGCGGTGGGGCCGATGCCTTCCAGTCGCGGCCGGCCAGCACAATGTTGTTGACGGCGTAGAGCGAGCACTTGGACTTGCTGCGATCCTCGCAGTTCTTCAGCCCGCCCTCGACGGCGCTGCCGGGATCAGCGCCCGACGCGCCGGCCCAGAGATAGCCCGTGCCGTCGGCCGCCACGAAGAAGGCGCGATGCGGTCCGAGCTTTTCGAAATCACCGTAGGTGCGCTGGGCATTGGCCCCGAGCTGGGCCTGCGCCGCGGCCGTGGGGGTGATCAGGGCCAGCGCAACCGCAACCACAATCCGCATGAAAGTCTCCGATCGCCGAGCCGGGAGCTTAGATGCCCGGCGATCGATTGGCCGCCTGAAGTTGCACTGACCGGCCTTCCGACGAGGCCGGAGTGACTACTTCGGTGCCAGCACCATGATCATCTGCCGGCCTTCCATGCGCGGCATCGATTCGATCTTGGTAAGCGGATCCATCTCGCCGCGGACCCGGTTCAGAACCTGCAGGCCGAGCTCGGCATGCACCATCTCGCGACCGCGGAAGCGCAGGGTGACCTTCACCTTGTCGCCTTCCTCGATGAAGCGCTTCATCGAGCGCATCTTCACTTCGTAATCGTGGTCGTCGATGTTGGGGCGCATCTTGATCTCTTTGACCTCGATGACCTTCTGGTGCTTGCGCGCCTCGTGCGCCTTCTTCTGCGCCTCGTATTTGTATTTTCCGTAGTCGGAAATCTTCGCGACCGGCGGCACCGCGTTGGGCGAGATCTCGATCAGGTCGAGGCTGGCCTCCTCGGCCATCTCCAACGCTTCGCGGGAACTGACGACGCCGACCATGTCGCCGTTCTCGTCGATCAGTCGGACTTGCGGCGCTTTGATCTCGCCGTTGACGCGCGGACCCTCGCGGGTGGGCGCGCTGTGTTGGGCAGGTCTGGCTATGGCGAACTTCTCCCTCGTGAAAGCCCCCCTCTTTCGATGCGACGGGGCGGAATAGTAGGTCTCGACCGCCCTAGAAGGGCGGCCGGGCCTCGTTTGAAAGTGTAGTGACGGCGGCCCCGAGTTCAAGGACCTCCTGCTTCTCCGATCCCAGCCGGCGGATCGCCACCGTACGGGCCTCCATGTCGCGCCGGCCGACCGCGAGGATCAGCGGCGTGTGCGCCAGCGAATGCTCGCGGACCTTGTAGTTGATCTTCTCGTTGCTGGTGTCGACGTCGACCCGCATGCCGGCGGCGCGGAGCTGGGCGGCGACCTCGTTGGCATAGCTGTCGGCGTCGCTGACGATGGTGACCACCACCGCTTGCGTCGGCGCCATCCAGAGCGGGAAGCGGCCCGCGTAGTTCTCGATCAGCACGCCGATCATGCGCTCGAAGCTGCCGAAGATGGCGCGGTGCAACATGACCGGTCGCTTGCGGGACCCGTCTTCCGCCACATAGCTCGCATCGAGACGGTCCGGCAGCACGAAATCGACCTGCAGGGTGCCGCACTGCCAGTCGCGGCCGATGGCGTCGCGCAGCACGAATTCCAGCTTCGGCCCATAGAAGGCGCCTTCGCCGGGATTGAGGATGACGTCGAGCCCGGCGGCTTTCGAGGCCGACAGCAGCGCGCCCTCGGCCTGGTCCCATACGGCGTCGGTGCCGGCGCGCACCGGCGGACGGTCGGAGAACTTCACGAAATAGTCGGCGAAGCCCAGGTCGCGATAGACGTCGTCGAGCAGCTTGCAGAAGCGGATCGTCTCGCTCTCGATCTGCTCCTCGCTGCAGAAGATGTGGGCGTCGTCCTGCGTGAAGTTGCGCACGCGCAGGATGCCGTGCAGCGCGCCCGACGGCTCGAAGCGGTGGCACGAGCCCATCTCGGCCATGCGCAGCGGCAGCTCGCGATAGCTGCGAAGTCCCTGGTTGAATATCTGCACGTGACAGGGGCAGTTCATCGGCTTCAGCGCGAAGATGCGCTTGTCGTCGTCGGCCAGGAACTCGCGCAGGCCTTCCTCGTTCTCGCTGAGATACATGTTCTCGCGGAACTTCTCCCAGTGGCCCGAGGCCTCCCACAGCTTGCGATCGACCAGCTGCGGCGTCTTCACTTCCTGGTAGCCGCCGGCATCCAGCTTGCGCCGTATGTAAC
>CANIRG010000313.1 GCA_947469635.1 Rhodospirillales bacterium
TAGCGCCGTGCCGTCCATGATCCTCTCCTTGTATGGGCAACGTAGCATGCGGCCCTTGCCCGGCCCCAGACCCATGTTAAGGTTTTGTGAATGGCCGTAACGAAAACATCATGCGGCACGTGTAGCGATCAGGGGACTGAAGGGGAGACTGGGAATGACGACATCGATGACGAAACGCGCTCTGGGCGCTGGCGCGGTTGCACTGGCGGCTCTGGCCCTGGCGAGCGCTCCGGCGCTGGCGCAGAAGACCAAGCTCACGGTCTACACCGCGATCGAGAACGAGCAGCTCGATCCCTTCAAGAAGGCCTTCGAGGCCGACAATCCCACGATCGAGATCGCCTGGGTGCGTGATTCGACCGGCGTCATGACGGCGCGCCTGGTCGCCGAGAAGGACAATCCCCGCGCCGACGTGATCTGGGGCCTCGCGGCCTCGAGCATCGGCCTGTTCGGCAGCATGAACATGGTCGAGCCCTATTCGCCGGTTGGCGTTGCGGCGCTGAAGCCGATGTTCCGTAGTGGCAAGACGCCCGAGACCTGGGTCGGCATGGACGCCTATCTCGCGGTCCTGTGCTTCAACACCGCCGAGGCCGAGAAGGGCAAGAAGGCCAAGCCCACGAGCTGGGCCGACATCACCAAGCCCGAGTACAAGGACACGATCGTGATGCCGAACCCGGCCTCGTCGGGCACCGGCTATCTCACCGTCGCCGGCTGGCTCACCATCATGGGCGAGGAAGCGGGCTGGAAGTACATGGACGCGCTGCACCAGAACGTGGCGCAGTATCTTCATTCCGGCTCGGCCCCCTGCGTGCAGGCTGCCAAGGGCGAGCGCCTGATGGGCATCGGCTTCGACATGCGCGGCGCCACCGAGAAGACCAAAGGCGCGCCGATCGACCTGATCGTCCCCAAGGAAGGCCTCGGCTGGGAGATGGAAGCCTCGGCCATCATGAAGGGCACGAAGAACCTCGAGGCGGCCAAGAAGCTGCTCGACTGGTCGGTGACCAAGAAGGCCAACGAGATGTACGGCAAGTACTACGCCATCACCTCGCATCCCGAGGTGAAGTCGGTGCCGGTCAACTATCCCGCCGACGGCGAGAAGGCGATGGCCAAGATGGACGTCGAGTGGATGGCCAAGAACCGCGAGCGCATCCTCGCGGAATGGACCAAGCGCTACGACGGCAAGTCCGCCAAGAAGTAAAGGTCTCCTGCAAGTCGCATGGCGCACTATCTCGAGGTTCGTAACCTCACCAAACGCTTCGGCGACTTCACCGCCCTCCGCGATGTCTCTCTCGACATCGAGGAGGGCGAGTTCGTCTGCTTCCTGGGGCCGTCGGGCTGCGGCAAGACCACCTTGCTGCGCGCCATCGCCGGCCTCGATCCCCAGAGCTCGGGGACCATCCATCAATCCGGCAGGGACGTCTCGCGCCTGCCGCCGGCCAAGCGCGATTTCGGCATCGTCTTCCAGTCCTACGCGCTCTTCCCCAACCTGACGGTGGGCGAGAACGTGGGCTATGGCCTGGTCAGCCGGCGCGAGAACAAGGCCTCGATCCTCAAGCGCGTGACCGAGCTTCTGGCCCTCGTCGGCCTGCCCGATTCGGCGGCGAAGTTTCCCGCCCAGCTTTCGGGCGGCCAGCAGCAGCGCGTGGCGCTGGCCCGCGCGCTCGCCACCTCGCCTGGCCTGTTGCTGCTCGACGAGCCCTTGTCGGCGCTCGACGCGCGCGTGCGCATCAGGCTGCGCCACGAGATCAAGGCGCTGCAGCGCACGCTCGGCGTCACCACCATCATGGTGACGCATGACCAGGAGGAGGCGCTCACCATGGCCGACCGCATCGTGGTGATGAACCACGGCGTGGTGGAGCAGGTGGGCACGCCGCAGGAGATCTACCGTCGCCCGGAATCGGCCTTCGTCGCCGACTTCGTCGGCACGATGAATTTCCTCGAAGGCACGCTCGCCGCGGCGGACCAGGTCGAGGTGAACGGCCTCTCCTTCGCCTGTCCCGTGCAGGACGGATTGGCACTGGGCCAGAAGGTCCGGCTCTGCATCCGGCCCGAGGATGTGCGGGTGCGCGACCTGCCGGCTGACATCGCCAACCGCCTCACTATCGAGGTGGCCGATCTCGATTTCGTCGGCTCCTTCTGCCGCGCCTCGCTCAAGGGCGTGAACGCGCCAGACGTGGCGCTGGTCGCCGACTTCTCGAGCAACCTGATCCGCGACCTCGGCGTCGTGCAGGGCGGCCGCCTCGACGTGGCCCTGCCACCGGATCGCTTGCGGGTCTTCGCGGCGTGAGGAAGAGCACGTGACCGACGCGGCGTTGCGCCTGCCGAAGCTGCGCGTGCTGCGCATCGGCCTGTCGCGCGACGACCTCTTCATGCGCGCCGGGTTGCTGCTGTTGGCGACGTGGCTGCTGGTGATCCTCGGCCTGCCGCTCTGGGCGCTTCTCTCCAAGGGCTTCGAGGATCGTGACGGCCGTTTCGTCGGCCTCGCCAACTACATCTCCTACTTCTCCACGCCGGCGCTGATGCAGTCGGCGTTCAACAGCCTGCATGTGGCGGCGGTGTGCACGTTGATCGTCGTGCCGCTCTCCTTTCTCTATGCCTATGCGCTGACCCGCGCGATCCTGCCGATGCGCTGGCTGTTCCAGGGCGTGGCGCTGATCCCGATCTTCGCCCCCTCGCTGCTGCCCGGCCTGTCGCTGGTCTACCTGTTCGGCAACCAGGGATTCTTCAAGGCACTGATGGGGGGAGGCTCGATCTACGGCTTCGACGGCATCGTCATCGCCCAGGTCTTCTACTGCTTCCCGCACGCCACCATGATCCTGGTGACGGCGCTCGCCACGGCCGATGCGCGCCTCTACGAGGCCGCCGACGCGCTGGGCGCCTCGAAGGTCCGGGTCTTCTTCACCGTCACGCTGCCCGGCGCCAAGTACGGGCTGATCAGCGCGGCGCTGGCGTTCGTCGTCGACCGGCTGGTGCAGCGCAAGCAGGTGGCGCTGCTGACGGCCCGCGCCGTGCCGCTGATCCCCAAGCCCAAGCCGGGCCGCGACGCCTTCTTCACCATCTTCTGCACGGTCCTGGGACTGTGGATCCTGCTGGTGCTGGGCATGGCGGCGTGGGGATCGCTGGTCAAATACTGGCCCTACAATCTCGGCCTGACGCTGGCCAGCTACGACTTCGAGAAGTTCGATTCCAACGGCTGGGGCTCCTATTACAACTCGCTGTGGATGGCGACGGGTGCGGCCGTGTTCGGCACGGCCATCATGTTCGTGGGCGCCTGGCTCAACGAGAAGACCAGGGGCTTCCATCTGGTGCGGGGGCTGGTCCAGCTGCTGACGTTCCTGCCGATGGCGGTGCCGGGGCTGGTGCTGGGGCTGGGCTACATCTTCTTCTTCAACGCCCCCAACAATCCGCTGAACTTCCTCTACGCCACCATGTCGATCCTGGTGATCAACACGATCGCGCATTTCTACACCGTGGGGCATCTCACCTCGACGACCGCGCTGAAGCAGATCGATCCCGAGTTCGAATCGGTGTCGGCCTCGCTCAAGGTCTCGGTCTGGCGCACCTTCGGGCGAGTGACGGCGCCGATCTGCCTGCCGTCGATCGTCGACGTCGCGATCTACATGTTCGTCAACGCCATGACGACGGTGTCGTCGGTGATCTTCCTCTATGCCCCCGACACCAAGCTCGCCTCGGTCGCCGCCGTGAACATCGAGGAAAGCGGCACCACGGCCGCCGCCGCCGCCCTCTGCATGGTGATCGTCGCGACCTCGGCAGCGGTCAAGGCCGTCCACCTCGTCGTCGACCGCTTCCTGTTCGGCCGCCTGCAGGCCTGGCGCCGCCGCTGAGCTAGGGCCTGTGATCCAGCCCGGCCAGCGCCGGGATCGGGTCGGCGCCGATCTGGCGAAGCAGCGAGGCGAGGTCGTAGTGGAAGCGCTCGCCCGCCATCAGCCCGTCGCGAAAGCTCAGGAACACCACGAAGGGCTGCACGATGGCTCGGCCACTGGGCTCGATGCCGAGGAACCGGCCGACATGGCGCCCATGCCAGGTCGCCTCGGCAATATAGACATCATCCGCCGCCCAATAGGCCTGCTGGCCGGCGCCACGCCGGACCTCGACGTCGAAGCACGTCCACCATTGCCGGTAGTGTGCGGCGGCGCCCTCGTGGCCGGACCAGCTCTGGCCGGTCGCGAAATCGGCGAAACGGCACTCGGGATGCAGCGTGGCGAGCGTGCCCGCGAGGTCGTGCGCGTTCTCGGCCTGGAGATGGCGGCGGATGAGGGCGGCCAGATCGGCGTTCATGGCGGGTCCGTGCTATGTTCGAGGTCTCACAACATATCAGAGGGCTGATACTATGCGCAAGGCAAGTGCCGCGACGCTGCCCGTCCTGCCGCGGCCGGGCGAGGGCAAGCGCGGGCCCGAGGGCTATCTCGGCTACCTGCTGCGCCAGGCCAGCGTCACCTTCCGCGGCGCCATGGACAGGGCGCTGGTCGGGCTCGACCTCACGCCGCCGCAATTCTCGGTGCTGACCATGATCGCGTCCTATCCCGGCGTCTCGGGCGCCGAGCTGGCGCGGCTCACCTTCCTCACGCCGCAGACGATCAACGTGATCGTGCGCAACCTCGCGCGCGACGGCGCGATCGAGAAGGCCGCGCACCTCACCCATGGCCGCATCCTGCGCTTGAGCGCTACAGCCAAGGGGCAGGCGATCCTGAAGCGCTGCCGGGCGCGCGTGGCGGAGGTCGAGGCCGAGCTGGTCGCGCCCTTGGCCAAGGACGAGGAGCGCGTGGTGCGGCGCTGGCTCAGCGCAGTCGCGGAAAAGTTCGGCGAGGCGCGCTGACGGTTAGCGGTGCCAGATGCCCAGGAGGAAGGAGCCGCCCTTCCTGCCGTCTGCGCCGGCCTGCTCCTGGATCTCCGTCAGCGTCTCGCCATGGCGGCTCATCCATCGATCGATCGCGCGCTTGGTGACGTATCCCATCGCCAGGAACGTCCCGAAATAGATGACGTCCGTCACCAGCGCCCAGGTGCCTGATCCCATCGGCGAATCATAGGGGGCCGCTGAACGGCCGGCAATTTTGCGCTAGGCTGCAGCGATGAATGGATGGGAGGCACGGATGATGCGTTTCAAGGCGGCGATGGTGATCGCCTTTGCGATAGGGACCGCGCCGGTGCTGGCGGCGGACTATCCGGCGCCGAAGCAGGGCGAGTGGATCGCCAAGGACTTCAAGTTCCACACCGGCGAGACGATGCAGGAGCTGCGCCTGGCCTACACCACCGTGGGCGAGCCGACCGGCCAGCCGGTGCTGCTGCTGCACGGCACCTCGGGTTCGGCCGCCAGCATGCTGACGCCGGCCTTTGCCGGCGAGCTGTTTGGCGCCGGTCAGCCGCTCGACGCGACCAGGCACTACATCATCATTCCCGACAACCTCGGCCACGGGAAATCCGCCAAGCCGTCGGACGGGCTCAAGGCCAAGTTCCCGAAATACAACTACGCCGACATGGTGGCGGCGCAGCACCGGCTGGTGACCGAGGGGCTCGGTCTCAAGCACCTGCGCATGGTGATCGGCAATTCGATGGGCGGCATGCACACTTGGCTTTGGGGCACGACCCATCCCGAGTTCATGGATGCGCTGGTGCCGATGGCGGCGCAGCCGACGGCGATGTCGAGCCGCAACTGGATGATGCGACGGCTGATCGTCGACTCGATCCGCAACGACCCCGAGTGGAAGGGCGGCGACTACACGACCCAGCCGAAGAGTGCCCGGACAGCCGCCGTGTTCTACGGCATCGCCACCAATGGCGGTTCGCTCGCCTACCAGAAGATGGCGCCGACCCGCGCCCTCGCCGACAAGCTTCTGGACGAGCGGCTGGCGGCCCCCTTCACCGCCGATGCCAACGACTATCTCTATGCCTGGGAATCGTCGGGCGATTACGACGCGTCGCCCGGCCTGTCCCGCGTCACCGCGAGGCTGCTGGCGATCAACTCGGCCGACGACGAGCGCAATCCGCCGGAGACAGGCCTGATGGAAGCGTCGCTGCAACAGGTCAGGAACGGCCGCGTCTACCTCATTCCTGCGAGCGAGGAGACGCGTGGGCACGGCACGACTGGCATGGCCAAATTCTACGCTAAGCCGCTGGCGGAATGGATGCAGCGGCTGGGGCCGCCCGCGGTCCGGTAGGGCTCAGAGGCACGTCTTCATCGCCTGGTTCACGGACATGAAGCGGAACGTAGCTGTCGTCATCGGTGGCGGCGCGATGGGATCGTCCATCGCCTATCACCTGAAGGGCGATCCCAATTTCACCGGTGACGTTGTCGTGGTCGAACGCGATCCGACCTACGCCCGCGCCTCGTCGTCGCTGTCGGCGAGCTCGATCCGCCAGCAGTTCTCCACGCCCCTCAACATCCATCTCTCGCGCTTCGGCATCGGCTTCCTTCGTCGAGCAAAGGAGCTGCTCGACGTCGATCTGGGGCTGCGCGAGCCGGGCTATCTGTTTCTCGCTTCGCCAGCCGGGCAGGATGTGCTGCGCGCCAACAACGCGATCCAGCGCGGCGAGGACTGCGCAGTCGAGCTGCTCGATCCCGCGGCGCTGGTCGCGCGCTTCCCCTGGATATCGACCGAAGGCGTGGCGCTCGCCTCACACGGCACCGCCAACGAGGGCTGGTTCGACGGGCCGGCGCTGGCGCAAGCTTTCCGCGCTAAGGCGCGCTCGCTGGGCGTGGCCTACCTCGCCGATGAGGTGGTGGGGCTGGATGGCGGCGGTGTGACCTTGAAGTCCGGCAGCCGGCTTGCCGCACGCACCATCGTGCTTGCCGCCGGCCCCTGGTCGGGTGTGCTGGCGGCGCGGGCCGGCATCGCGCTTCCCGTGGAGCCGCGGCGGCGCTCTGTCTTCGTGTTCGATACGCGCCAGCCGCCGGGGCCGACGCCGCTCACCATCGATCCCTCGGGCGTGTGGTTCCGGCCGGAGGGGCGCTTCTACATCGGAGGCAGCTCGCCGGCGCCAGGCAACGACCCCGCTGGGGCACCGCTCGAGGTTCAGCATGCCGAATGGGAGGAGATCGTCTGGCCGGCGCTGGCAACGCGCGTGCCGGCCTTCGAGGCGGCCAAGGTGGTGAATTCCTGGGCTGGCTACTATGAATACAACACCTTCGACCAGAACGGCATCGTCGGCCGCCACCCTGAGCTGGAGAACCTGATCTTCGCGACAGGCTTCTCCGGCCACGGCATCCAGCAGTCGCCCGCCGTCGGCCGCGCCGTCGCCGAGCTGATCGTGCACGGCAGCTACCGCACCCTGGATTTATTGCCGTTCTCCTATGAGCGGATATCTCAGGGTCTGCCTGTGCGCGAGCTGAACGTGGTGTGATAGGCTCGCCTGAACGAAGGAGAGTTCCGTGCCCGATTCCGCCCTGGTCAATTCGGATCTGCAGTCCGCGCTCGTCGAGGCGCGTCAGGCCTATGTCGATCGCAATCCCAAGAGCCTGGGGCGCCACAACGATGCGCTGCAGGCCATGCCGGGCGGCAACACCCGCACGACGCTGCACCATTCGCCGTTCGGGCTGACCGTGGTGCGCGGCAAGGGCTGCCGGCTGTGGGACGCCGACGGGCACGAATATATCGACGTGCTGGGCGAGTATACCGCCGGCATCTACGGCCATTCCCATCCCGTGATCCGCGCCGCCATCGACCGCGCCCTCGACAATGGCTGGAACTTCGCCGGCCGCAACGAGCACGAGGCCAAGCTTGCCAAGCTGGTCGTCGACCGCATGCCGTCGATCGACCTGGTGCGCTTCACCAACTCGGGCACCGAAGGCAATGTGATGGCGCTGGCGGGGGCCCGCGTCTTCGCCCAGCGCACGGGCCGGACCAAGGCCACCAAGGTCATGGTGTTCCACGGCGGCTATCACGGCGGCGTGCTCTATTTCGTGAGCGGCGGCTCGCCGGTGAACATGCCCTACGACTATGTCGTGGCGCCCTACAACGACGTCGAGGGCACGCGCGCGCTGCTGGCCAAGCACGGCGAGGA
>CANIRG010000314.1 GCA_947469635.1 Rhodospirillales bacterium
ATGACGGCGCCACCTCCCCGCGCTGCGCGCAGGGAGGAGTGTTGGTTAATAAAATCAAGCAGGGAGGAAAAGACAATGAAGACGATCAACCGCCGTACCGCGCTCGCCGCCGCCACCGCCATGGCGCTCGCACCGGGCGTCTCGCGCGCGCAGGCATGGCCGGCCAAGTCCGTTCGCTGGGTCGTGCCCTATACCGCGGGCGGGCTCACCGATTCGGCGACGCGGCTCACGCTGGAGAAGATCAATCTCGGCCAGAGCTTCGTTGTCGACAACAAGCCCGGCGCGAATTCGCTGATCGGCGCCGAGATCGTCGCCAAGTCGGCGCCCGACGGCTACACCTTCCTCACCGTCATCGCCGCGCACGCGGCCAACAAGACGCTCTATGCCGGCAAGCTGCCCTTCGATCCGGAGAAGAGCTTCGAGCCGGTCTCGCTGGTGGGAATCGCGCCGTTGATCCTCACCGTCACCAACTCGCTGCCGGTCAAGAACGTCGCCGAGCTGATCGCCTATGCCAAGGCCAACCCCGGCAAGATCTCGTTCGGCTCCTCGGGCGTCGGTGCGGCAGCTCATCTCACCAGCGAGCTGATCAAGCAGGTGGCCGGCATCCAGATGGAGCATGTCCCTTACAAGGGCACGGCGCCGGCGCTGGCCGATCTTGCATCGGGCAACATCCAGATGCTGATCGATGCGCCAATCGGCGTCATGTCGAACGTGCGCGCGGGCAAGATCCGCGGCCTCTGCATGCTCTCCAAGGAGCGCGTGCCGGGTGCCGACGAGGTGCCCACGATCGTCGAGGCGGGCGGGCCGCTGATCGAATCGTCGAGCTGGGCGATGTTCCTCGCCCCGGCCGGCACACCGAAGGCGATCGTCGACAAGATGTCGGCCGAGGTTGCCCAGGCGGTGAAATCGCCCGAGCTCAAGAAGCGCTTCGCCGAGCTTGCCTTGATCCCGGCGGGCTACACGCCCGCCGAGACCGCCAAGTTCCTCGCCGACGAGGTCGAGAAGTGGCGCAAGGTGATCACCGACGCCGGCGTGAAGGTCGACTCCTAGCCGGAGCCGGTCAGTTCGCGGCGAAGCAGTAGAGCAAGCCGGCACCGCCGGTCGCCACCAGGGAGGCCGCGTCGCAGGCGCGCGACGGGTGCGAGGTGTTCCACGACTTGGACGCCTCGTCGTCGCGCAGGCCCATGCGGTCGGCGTGGCCGACCATGGCGTTGCCTTCGCCGCTCTTGGTCCAGTTGCCGCAGGTCATGTCCTTCTCCGGTGGGAAGGCGGTGCCGTCGGCCTGCGAGCCGGTCAGGATGTCGTGCT
Organism: Rhodospirillales bacterium; assembly: GCA_947469635.1. GTDB lineage: Bacteria > Pseudomonadota > Alphaproteobacteria > Reyranellales > Reyranellaceae > Reyranella. Next base: position 1,309 of record CANIRG010000314.1, read on the forward strand.
GGTTGACTGTGTAGAGCCGGCTCGGGATCAGGCGGCCGTTTTCGGACACCAGAGTCTCGGGCGCGATCTTGTTGTTGGCCGAATGCAGGTCGGCAACGCTCGCCGCGATCTGCACGCCCTTGGCATTGACCCACGGACCGTTGCCAATGCGATCCTTGGCATTGACTGCGATGGCTCCGCCCACGGCCTGGGTGCTGAGATAGGCGCGCCAGGTCTTGGCGCCGGCGCCGGCCTTGGCGGCCAACGTCTGGCAGTGCTGGTCGGCACCGCTGAGACCGCCGAAGTCGGCGCCTTTCGGCCCGCCGACGCTGGTGATGAAGAAAGTCATGTTGGGGAACTGCGGTGGTTGCGGCGGGGGTGCTGCGGGCGTCTGCGCCTGCAATCCCCCGATGAATGCCAGCATTCCGATGGCGGTCGCCGCGAACGCGACGGCTTTGATGTTGTTTTGCATGTTGTCTCCCTGTTTGGACGGCGACATCTTGGGGGCTGTGACCCTGCACGCCCAAGTCACATCCGCGTGGGGCGCCGGTACCGAAGGAGCCATGATGGACGCGTTCATGCAGGCCGCGATCGAGGAAGCGCGGCTTGGCCTTGCCGAAGGTGGCATCCCGATTGGGTCGGTCCTGGTTCACGAAGGCCGGATCATCGGCCGCGGCCATAACCGGCGTGTGCAGCGGGGCAGCGCCATCCTTCATGGCGAGATGGATGCGCTGGAGAATGCCGGCCGCCTCTCTGCTGCCGTCTATCGCGCATCGGTGATCTACACGACGCTGTCGCCCTGTGCGATGTGCAGCGGCACCGTCCTGCTCTACGGCGTCCCCAAGGTGGTGATCGGCGAGAACACCACCTTCATGGGCGAGGAGCTGCTGCTGCGCTCGCGCGGAGTCGAGGTCGTCGTCCTGCAGGACGAGACCTGCAGGGCGTTGATGGCCGAGTTCATCGCCGCCAAGCCAGCGCTGTGGAACGAGGATATCGGCGAGCTTCCGGCCTTCTAGAGCCGGGCCAGCGTCTCCAGCACCTTCGCCTGCGGCCACGTCCAGCCGTTGGCGCTCTCGTAGGCACGCATCGCCCGCAACACGACATGATCGGCGCGCGGCGGGCCAATGAGCTGGATGCCGACGGGCAGGCCCGCCTTTGTGAGGCCGGCCGGCATCGACGCTGCAGGCTGGCCCGTCAGGTTGCACGGCAGCGTGTAGGGCGCGCCCTTGGTCCAGCGCGGGAACGCCTCGGAATTGTAGAGGGTCTCCACGGGAGGCGCCGCGGTCGGCGTCACCGGGGCGAGCAGGAGGTCATACTTCTGGTGCCACAGCGCCAAGTCGCGTGCGAGCTTCGATTTGGCCTCGTAGGATTTCGCGTAGTCGGCCAACGTGATCGAGAGGCCCTTCTCGGCGGCCGCGCGAAAACCCGGATCGAGCTTGCCGTGAAGCTGCGTCGGGGTCAGGCGCAGGCGGGTGGCGAAGCTGCCGATCCACAGCGGCTCGAAGAAATTCTGCAGCGGCTCGATCAGCGGACCGACGTCCTCGACACGCGCGCCGAGGTCCTCGAAACGTCGCGCCGCCGAGGCAACCAGCTCGCGCATCTCGGGATCGGCTTTGACGTGGCCGAAGTCGAGGCTGAGGCCGATCCTCCAGTCGCGCACGCCCTCGTCGAGGCCGACCGTGTAGTCGCGCGATTCGGCGGGCAGCGAGCGCCAGTCGCGCGGGTCGGGGCCTGCCGTCACGTTCAGCGCCAGCGCCGTGTCGAGCACCGAGCGCGCCAGCACGCCCTGGCTGATGACGTCGGCGAAGGGTGAATCGGCAGGATACTGTGGGATGCGTCCGTACGACGGCTTCAGCCCGACCAGACCGGTATGTGCGGCGGGGATGCGGACTGAGCCGCCGCCATCGTTGCCGTGGTTGAACGGATTGACGCCGGCCGCTGTCAGTGACGAGGCGCCGCCCGACGAGCCGCCGGGTGAATGGGCCAGATTCCACGGGCTGCGCGTCGTGCCCTGCAAGGGGGAATCGGTGAGCGCCTTCCAGCCGAACTCCGGTGTGGCCGTCTTGCCGATCAGCGGCATGCCGGCCGCACGGAAGCGCTGGGTGACGGTCGCGTCCTCAGCGGCCGGCGTCTCGTCGGTGGCATGGCTGCCGTAGCGCGTCGGCCAGCCCTGGACGTTGGTGGTGTCCTTGATCGAGGTCGGGACGCCGTCGAGCGGCGACAGCGGCTCGCCCCTCTGCCAGCGTGCCTCCGAGGCCCGCGCGGCCGCCTTGGCGCCGTCGGCGTCGAGCAGCACGAAAGCATTGAGATGGGGCTGCAAGCGCTCGGCCCGCTTCAACATATCCCCTGTCACCTCGACGGGGGAGAGTTCCTTGCGCGCGTAGGCGCGAGAAAGGTCGGCAGCCGAAAACCAATCAAAGTTGCTGTCAGTCATGCGTGTTTGCTCACTTCACAAGTCATGCCGTTGAGTCGCTCAATATATTGAAGCGTACGAAGGGGGTGCATCGTGGAGACCGCTGGTGGCTTTCTTTGCTGTGCCGTCGCTCTGGTCCTGGGGATCTATATCGGACGGCGTTGGGCTTCGGGAACGGAATGGGCTGTGCTGTTCGGCGTCGTTGCCGGGACGCTGTGCGTCGCCTTCTATCTGATCATCACGTCGTGGATCGGGATGCTCTGGCCGGAAATGCTCGATGCCCATGTGCTCGGTCTGCATCTGATCGTCGTCGGCATGGCGTCGCCGGTGTGCGGTGCACTTGGAGCGCTGCTCGGTTATCGCTGGTCGCTTGGCCAGAGGCCTTTCTAGGAACGGTTGACCAGCTCCCGCGGCGTCTTCTTGAGATAGCCGAAATGCTGTGCGAGCTGCGCTGCACCCAGCCCGACGATCAGCCAGGCACCGAAGCCGAACAGGCCGACGTCGAACATGTTGCGGCCCGCGAGGCGGCGGAACTCCGGCGGGATCGACGAGGCGACGGCGATGCTCACCGCGATGGCTACGACGATCGGAGTCGCGACGCAGGCCGCGCCATGCACGAGGGCGATCTGCCGCGTCGGCCGCACGGTGAAGGTGCAGAACAGCACGGCCCCCGCGGTGATCGGGATCAGCCAGAGCAGGTAGGTGAGCCGCAGCGCGAAGGCGAGGCCGCCGAAATCGGGAGCGCCGCGACCGCCGATTCCGCGCATCAAGTTGAGAGCATCTATGGCCTCGCCCATGTGCGATACGACAGTGAGGAGGCTGGCCGACTGCGGCCCGAGCGACGCGTAGGGAAAGAGGCAGGCGATCAGCGACAGCGCCGCCAGCAAGGGCCGCCAGTCGGCCAGCAGCGTCGTGCCGACGTTCGATTTTGCCGCGGTCTCACCCGCGCTGGCGAGCGCGCTCTTCAGGCCGCTGAGATCGATCGGCGGGGCGCCCGACTTGATCGCATAGAGCGCGGTTGCCGCCTGGCCGACGGGCTCGAAATCGACCTGGTCGCCAACGGCGGGCGGCTTGGGGGACTTCCATTCGCTGCCGGCGAAATCGTAGCGCCGGCCATCCTCGGCGCGCAGCACGCCGCCGCGGGAGGCCGGGTCGACGTTCAGGATCGTACCCTTCATTTTCGCCTATCCGATCGAAGCGCTGGCTGTGGATTGGAAGTTATTGTGTTGGCGCCTATGTTTTGTGTCAACGTTGGCAGGCCATCGGGGGAAACAATGACGGAAGTGAAGCTGGGCGCCGCCACGGCGACACGCATCGAGGAAAGCTACGAGCCCAACTTCGAGGCCGCGAAATTCTTCCCGGACTGGGAGCCCGATATCGTCCGCCAGCATGCGTCGTGGCTGATGCCGGCACATTACGACGAGGCGTCGGCATTCCTGAAGCTCAGCGTCCATAGCTGGCTGCTCCAGGTTGGCGGCAAGCGCATCCTGATCGACACCTGCGTCGGCAATCACAAGTCGCGCCCGGCGCGGCCCAAGTGGCATTTGATGGAGACCAAGTATCTCGAGCGGCTGAAGGCGGCCGGCGTCGATCCCGACCAGATCGACATAGTGATGTGCACCCACCTGCATGTCGACCATGTCGGCTGGAACACGCGGCTCGAGAACGGCAAATGGGTGCCGACCTTCAAGAACGCCAAATATGTGTGGAGCCGCGCCGACTACGATCACTATCTGAAGCTCGACAGCGACCCCAGGACCGGGCCGATCAATGCCGGCTCCTTCCGCGATTCTGTGCTGCCCGTGGCCGAGGCCGGGCTGATGCAGATGGTCGATGGTGCGGCCCAGCTCGACGAGAACCTCAGCATCACGCCGGCGCCCGGCCACACGCCCGGCACCATCGTCATCAATTTCGAATCGCAGGGCGAGAAGGCGCTGTTCTGCGGCGACGTGCTGCACCATGCTTTGCAGGTCTATCGCCCCGAGTGGAACAGCTTCGCTTGCGCCGAGCCGGTTGGTGCGCGCAAATCACGGCGGGAGGCGCTGGAGCATTGTGCCGGAACAGGTGCGCTGCTGATGCCCTGCCATTTCGGGGCACCCTTCACCTGCCACATCGACCACAAGGGAAGCGGCTTCGTGCCGCGATTCAGCGGACAGTTCTAACCAAAGGGGGAAAAGATGATCTACGAAATGCGCGTCTACAAATGCATCCCGGGCCGCCTGCCCGCGCTGCTCAATCGCTTCGCCAACATCACGCTCAAGATCTGGGACAAGCACGGCATCAAGCAGGCCGGCTTCTTCACCACCCTGATCGGCGAGTCGAACCAGGAACTGACCTACTTCCTGCAGTGGGATTCGCTGGCCGACCGCGAGAAGAAGTGGAATGCCTTCGCCGCCGACCCGGAATGGCATGCCAAGCGCGCCGAGACCGAGAAGGACGGCGCCATCGTCGAGAACGTCTCGGTGCAGATGCTGTCGCCGACCGCCTTCTCGTCGGTCAAGTAGTCACTCCGCCTTGAGGCCCGCCTCCTTGGCGAGGCGGGCCCATTTGGCGAAATCGTCGGCGACGTAACGCGCGAACTCCTGCGGCGATCCGAACTGCGGATCGGCGCCGAGATCGGCGAATTTTTTCGCGATCTCGGGTGATCGGATGGTCGTGTCGACGGCCTTGTGCAGCTTCTCGACCAATGCTGCCGGCACGCCGACGGGCAGGAAGATGCCGTAGGAGATCGCTGCTTCGTATCCTGCAAGGCCGGACTCCGCGATGGTCGGGATGTCGGGCGCCGCCTGCGAACGCACGGTCGACGTCTGGCCGAGCGACCGCATCTTGCCCGCCTTGACGTGCGGCAAGGCCGTCGAGAGGCCGCCGAAATAGATATCGACCAGGCCCGCCATCAGATCAGCCATGGCCGGTCCGCCGCCCTTGTAGGGCACATGCACGATGTCGAGCTTGCCCAGCGACTTGAAGAGCTCCAGCGCGAGATGCGTCGCCCCGCCGGCGCCGGCCGAGGCGCCGTTCAGCTTGCCGGGCTGGGCACGGGCGAGGGCCAGCAGCTCGGCCACATTCCTGGCCGGCAGGTCGTTCCGGACCACCAGCAGCATTGGATTGATCCCGACCGGCACCACGGCGACGAAATCGGTGCGCACGTCGTAGGGCATGTTCTTGTTGAGGGCGGGCGCCACCGTGGTCGAGCCGTTGGAGGCCAGCATGATGACGCTGCCATCGGCGGGGGCCTTGGCGGTGAAGCTGGCGGCGATCTCGCCGTTGGCCCCGGCCTTGTTCTCCACCACGACGGTGCGGCCCAGCCGCTCGCCGATGCCGGGCGCGATGACGCGCGCCAGCAGGTCGTTGGGGCCGCCCGGCGGGAAGCCGACGACGAGGCGCAGGGGGCGGTCGGGGAAATCCACAGTCTGGGCGCGCGCTATTGCCAGCGGCGAAGCCGTAAGTCCTGCGATTGCGGCGCGGCGATTCAACTTCATCATTTATGAATTATGGTAGGCTTGGGCACTTCAGGGAGGAAATAAAATGGATCGTAGATCATTCGTGGGCGGTATGGCTGCGGCCGGGCTCGGCATCCTGGCAGGCCGTCCGGCGCTTGCCCAGAAAGTCACCGGCGACGTGCGCTTCCTGTGCGGCTTCGCGCCGGGCGGCACCGCCGATCTCCTCTGCCGCATCCTGGCGGAAGCGGTGATGTCCGAGGTCGGCCAGAAGGTGATCGTCGAGAACAAGACCGGGGCCAGCGGCTTCATCGCCAACGAGATCGTGGCCAATGCCACGCCGGACGGCCGCACCATCGGCCTCGCCGCCATGGCCGCGATGTGCGTCGCGCCGGTGATGCCGGGACAGAAGCTGCCGATCAACGTCGACACCGACCTGACGTCGATCTGCAACATCGCCGGCGTCTACAACATGCTGGTGTTCGGCAAGCACGTGAAGTTTCGCACCGTCGCCGATATGATCGACGAGGCGAAGAAGAATCCCGGCAAGCTGTCCTACGCCTCGGCAGGCAACGGGACCTCGCAGCATCTGGCCGGCGAGCTCTTCCAGAAGATGGCCGGCGTGAAGCTGCTGCACGTGCCCTATCGCGGCGGCGCGCCCGCCATCCAGGACATGATCTCGGGCAATTGCGACATGATGTTCGGCAACATGCCGGAGTTCCTGGGCCAGATCGGCGGCGGCGGCCTCATCCCCATCGCCTTCGGCTCGCCGCGCGTGTCGCCGCTGTTCGAGAAGCTGCCGCTGATCTCGCAGACCCTGCCGGGCTTCGAGGTGGTGAACTGGTTCGCGGTGTTCGGCTCGAAGGGCCTGCC
>CANIRG010000315.1 GCA_947469635.1 Rhodospirillales bacterium
GGCATGACCCGAAGCGAATTCGTTACGGCTGCTTCCTTCCGGATCTGACCGGGTTGGCGACTGCTCCGCCCACACCGGCCCCTCGACTGCGTTATATCAGGAGTCGGGGCGCTTCGGACAAGGGGCAATTTGCGGCCGCTGCCGTCTCGGGAACAGCGTAACCCTTCCAATGAAACTGTCTCACGGCGTCTCACCCCCCGTGAGACACCTCCGATGCCGATGGCACACGGCTTTTAGGCCATTTTGTCTCATGTCTCACGACTCACACCCCTCGAAAAAACGTGAGACGGTCTTCCGAGCCCCAGATGGTCGCGTAGCGTCGTTCCTTCATAGTCCGCGCGGAAAAGCCCGCGGTCCTGCAGGATCGGCACGACACCTGCGACGAAATCGTCGAACTGGCCGGGGAAGAAGGGTGGCATGACGTTGAAGCCATCGGCGGCGCCCGATCGGAACCACTCCTCCAGCACATCGGCGATCTGCGGCGGCGTGCCGATCAGCAGCAGATGCCCACGTGCGGCCGCCACCCGATAGTAGAGATCGCGCAGCGTGAGCCGCTCGCGACGCGCCATGGCCAGCAGAAGCGCGGCACGGCTCTTCAGGGATTCGGTTTCGGGGACGTCGGGGACCGGCTCGTCCATCGGATAGACCGACATGTCGGTGCCCAGCCGCTCCGACAGCACGGTGAAGGCCTGGGCCGTATCGATGTTGCGGTTTAGCTCGGCGAAGATCGCCTGCGCCTCTGCTTCCGTCCGACCCACCACCGGAAACACGCCGGGCATCACCAGCGCGCTCTTGGCGTTGCGGCCGAGCCCGGTTACCTGAGCCTTCAGGCCGTCGTAGAACGCTTTCGCTTCGCCAAGGTCGTTCTGCGCCGTGAACACCACGTCGGCGATGCGCGCTGCCAGCGCCTGGCCGGGACCGGACGAGCCGGCCTGGATCAGCACCGGATGGCCCTGCGGCGAGCGCGGCACGTTCAGCCCGCCGCTCACGGTGAAATACTTGCCCTCGAAGCTGGGCGTATGGAGGCTGCCGGGCTTCACGAAGCGTCCGCTCGCCTTGTCGCCAATGAAGGCGCCGTCGTCCCAGGTGTCCCACAGGAGCCGGCAGGCCTCGACGAACTCCTCGGCCATGGCATAGCGCTCGGCATGCGGCGGGTGCTGGCGGCCGAACACGGCGCTCGACTTGGCGTAGGCGGTGGTCACGACATTCCAGCCGGCGCGGCCGCCGCTCAGATGGTCGAGCGACGCGAAGCCGCGGGCTACATGATAGGGCTCGGCATAGGTCGTCGAGGCCGTCGCGGCGAGGCCCAGCCGAGAGGTGCCCATGGCCAGCGCCGAGAGCAGCGTCAGCGGCTCGAACTTGCCGATGGTCGAGGGATGCTCGCCGTATCCCGTGGCGAAGCCGTCGCCCAGGAAGAACATGTCGAACTTCCCACGCTCGGCCGTGGCCGCGATGTGCTGCATCAGCCCGAGGTTGGGCCAGCCGTCCGTCACGGCATCGGGATGCCGCCAGCCGGCAACGTGATGGCCCGGCGTCTGGACGAAAACACCGAGACGCATCTTTCTTTGCAAGTTCTGCATCACGGTCCGGTCTTCCACAGAAAACGTATGTTACCGTACATTGCTGAGCGAGGGGGAGAATCGGATGAGGAAAGCACTAGCATCGATCGTTGCTGGCGGGGGAATGCTGCTGGGTCTCGGCTTGGCGCTCGAGACGAAGCCGGCAGAAGCACAGGCAGCGCCCTATGGTTGTGGCTGCCTGCACAACAACACCCAGCACACGGTCAAGTTCCGCTACAAGTGGGGCGAGACCGAGTGGAAGAACGACTATCTGCGCAGCGGCAACCAGCAGACACTGTGCTGGAGATATGCCGAGGGCTCGACCACCTCGCCGACGCTCGTCTTCCAGATCGATGTCGACCTGGGCGGCGGCACGGCCTGGACGACCTTCAACCTGCCGCGTGTGCAGTCGCGGTCGAACACCTGCGAGGCGGTATCGCGGCAATACCACTACGACATCAGCTACCGGCCGAACACCAATCGCCAGTTCCTGCAGATGACGCATCGGCAGTAGCGCACGGACCTACGCCTGCGGCGTCTCGGCCGGTTCGGTGGTCCGCATCGACGGCCTCTGGGAGACTGCATCATACCAGGCGGCGAGCCTGGGGGCGGGGCCGCGCCAGTCGGTCCCGTACCGCCAGTCCTCGTAGCCGCAGGCGACGGCGGTCGTGATCTGCGCCAGGTCGAAATCGGCTCCGAAGGAAGGCACCTGCTTCTCCAGCGCCGCGAAGCACCGGAGCTGACGGTCCCGCATCTTGCCGATGAAGTCGCTCGACCGTTCGCTGTCGGAGCGCAGCAGTTCGGCACGCCGCGAGATCTGCGCCTCGATGATGCCGCCGGCGACGGCGATGTCCGCCAGCGCGCGCCATCGTGCGGCGCCTTCGCGGGGAAGCAGGCGGAAATCGCCGAACGCGCCGTTCAGGTAGTCGCAGATCGAATGGGAATCGGTCAGCGTGAAGTCGTCGGTGACGAGCGCAGGGATTCGCGCGACCGGCGTCGCTTCGATGAACGCCGGATTGATGCCGGTCATCCGTGTCGCCCAGCTATGCGGCCACCGCGTCTGCACGAATTCGAAGTGATCCCGGATACCCAGTTCCAGGATCGTGACAACGACGCGCCTCACCCATGGCGAGGCCGGTGTAACGTAGAGCCGCACGTTCGTTCCTCCGCTGAAGCTGGAGGCGACTGTCTACCAAGGCGCTCCGGGCGGAGCCAATCCGTCGTCAGGACGGGGGCTGGCCCTTGCGCGACCACATGCGTCTCACCCAGCCGAAGATCATGACGACCGGGATGAGCAGGAAGACGCCGAGCTTCTTGGCGAACAGGACGGCAGCGGCGAGAAGCCCGAACTTGACCGCCGCCTTCACGCCAAGGACCGCTGCCACCAGCCCGGCAACTCCGTACTCGGCGACCTTGTCGCCGGATTTGAAGTCCGCGTAATTGCCGCCTGCGGGAAAGGCGAAGCTGTTCCGGGCTACGTTCAGCAGCCCGTCGTTGACGGCGCTCTTCGGCCCGATCCACGTGAGCTTCTCGAAGCCATCACGCCCGAGCACCAGCGCGATGCTGTTGACCAGGCTTCCGTCTCGCTCGTCGTTGGCTTCGAACGCCCAGCGTACGGTGTTGGTCGCCCGATCGAGATGAGGCTTTTCCAGCCAGCCCATGACGTGGATGGCGGAAATCCCCGCGCCCTTTCGCCGGGCATTCGCGGCTTCGGTGTTGGCGGAAACCTCCTTGAGCATGGCGTCCGCGTCGACCTCGTCCCAGTCATCGAGGCGCACGTAGCCGTCGGCGACCTTCTGATAGAAGACGAGGGTGTCGTTTTTTTCGTCGTAGAGCGCCGCTTCGGTGCCGGCGGGCGCTTCCAGGGCGTTCAGGACTTCCCACAGGCTGATGGCATCCGGTCCCAGAAGCTGCCGGATATTGTCTGGCGCCTTGAGGGAGGCGCGAGAGCTGGGAAGCGTGAGCGCTTCCCCGGCTCTCCACGTCAGCGATTTCAGCGCCGCCGATCTTTCCTCCTCGGTTTGAGGAGGCTTGGCATCAGCAGGGATCGTCAGTGCCAACAGGCCAACCAGGCCGAGGAGAAATGATCTCATGCCGGACCTCACCGCGTCGGACTAACCAACTCTCGGTTGCGGACTATACGGCCGGTCGATCGACATGAACAGGTGGGTAGGATGCCTCAGCTGCGCGCCCGCGCCTTCTTCGTTGCCTCTGCATCGATGACACCCTTGACCGAGACGACCACGCCGTAGTCGCGCTCGGCCGATGCGACGGAGATAATCTCGTCCAGCACGTCGGCGGCCACCTTGGCCGGGTCGCGCTCGAGCGCATTGCCGTAGCCGCCACCGGCCGGGCCGTAGCAGACGAAGCGGCCATCCTTGCCGATGTTCATGTGCGGCACCTTCGAGGGCAGCGCGCGGGTGGCGCTGCCGGGAATCATCAGGTCGAGCTTGGCGGGCATGCCCTCGCCGCCGCCCAGGAAGCCCCAGGGGCGATAGCGATGGCCTTCGCCTTCGACCGAGGCGCCGCCGTCACTCAGGAAGGCGAACTCGCGGATCGAGCCCAGGCCGCCGCGCCACTTGCCGGCCCCGGCCACGTCCTCGCGCAGCTCGTAGCGCAGCACGCGCAGGGGCAGGTGGGTCTCGATGTCCTCGATCGGGTTGTTGCGGGTGTTGGCGTAGAGCGTGTCGACGGCGTCCATGCCGTCCTTGCCGAGGCGACCGCCGTAGGAGCCCTCGAAGATCTCCATATGCACCCAGTGGGTCTCGTTCTTCAGGCCGGAGAAGGCGATGACCTTGAGGTTGCCGATGCCGGCCGAGACATTGCCCGGCATCGCGGCCGATAAGGCCTTCATCACCGTGTCGGCGAGCTGGTTGCCGGGGCAGAAGCGCGCGATCGTCGGCGCCGGGAAGGTCGGGTTGGCGAGACAGCCCTTGGGCGCGATGATGGTGATCGGCCGGATCAGGCCAGCGTTCACCGGGATATGGCCGTGCACCTCGGTGTCGAGCAGGACCGAGCGGATGGTGAGCCAGATGGCGATATCGGCAGTGCCTTCCAGCGGCATGTTGATCGGACGGTCGGGCACCTGCGGCGCGGTGCCGGTGAGGTCGACGACGAGGGAATCGTCCTTCTTGGTGATGGTGACGACGATCGGCAGCTCCTTCTTGGAGGGATCGTCGCTGTCGAGGTAGCCGTCGATCGCCGTCTCGGCGCGATAGACGCCGTCGGGCAGCTTGGCGATGGCCTGGCGCATCAGCCGCTCGGCATGATCCATCAATGCCACGCAGGCGAGTTCGAAGGTCTCGATGCCGTAGTGCTCCACCAGCTCGACCATGCGCTCGGCGCCGATGCGGGCTGCCGCCACTTGCGCATCCATGTCGCCGACCACGAGGTCGGAGGCGCGGATATTGTCGCGCACGATCTGCCACACCATCTCGTTCTTCACGCCGCGGTCGTAGACCTTGATCGCCTTGAACTGCAGTCCTTCGGCGTAGGCGTCGATCGCCTCGACGATGCCGCAGGAGCCGGGCGACAGCGCGCCGATGTCGAGATGGTGGGCCGTCGTCGCGGCAAAGGCGATGAGGCGCCCGGCCACGAACACCGGCACGACGAAGGCCACGTCCGGTCCATGGCTCGCGCCGGTATAGGCGTCGTTGTGCATGATCACGTCGCCGGGCCGGATGACATCGCCGCGCGCCGCCAGCGTCTTCAGGATGCCGCGGATGTAGCCGGGGATGGGCCCCGACTGCAGCGGTGTCGACTGCGCCGATTCAGCGAGGCCGCGGCCTTCGGCATCGACGAGCGCCGCCCCGAAATCCTCCGACTCGCGGATGATCGAGGAGTAGCTCATGCGCATCAGCTTGTAGCCCATCTCGACGGCGATGTTCTCCAGCGCGCCCTGGATGACGCTCGTGGTGATCGGATCGATGCGGTCGGGCTTGGGGATCGGCTGGCGAAGAGGGGCGGTGCTCATGTGTAATCTCCTGTTTTCGTCATCCCGACCGGAGCGCCGAAGGCGCGAAGCGGAGGGACCTGTTCTTGCGTCGACATGAGAGGAGGTCCCTCGACTTCGCGGCGCTGCGCGCCGCTTCGCTCGGGATGACGGGCAAACTTAAGCATCCGACCTCCGGATGATCAGGTTGCCGGCGGCGTCGGCTTCGAACGTGTGCTGCGGCGGCACGACGGTGGTCGAGTCCATCTGCAGCACGATGGCGGGGCCCGGGATGCGCTCGCCCAGCGGCAGGAGATCGCGGCGATAGAAGTCCGTCGGATAGTCGGCGAGCTTGGAGCCGACGCGGAAGGTGCACATGCCGCTGCGGATCTTGGCCACCGCCGAGGAATTGCCGGCCACCGGCGCGGGCTTGGCGATCTTGGCGGCGCTGGCGGCGCCGACCAGGCGGAGGTTCACGATCTCGATGGCCGAGTCGGCGAAGTGATGGCCGTACTCGCGCTTGTGGACCTCATGGAAGGCCTCGAACGCCTTGGCCATCGCCGCATCGTCGAGTGGGCCGTCGGGGAAGGTGACGCGGAGCTCGTAGCCCTGGCCGACATAGCGCAGGTCGCCGCGGCGCTCGAAGGCCACCTTGGCGAGGTCGATGCCGTCGGCGGTGAAGCGGCCGGCGAGCTCGGCCGACATGGCCGCGAAGTCGGAGTTGACGCGCGGCAGGTCGACCGCGCCCGAGACCTGGAAGGAGGTGCGGATGGCGTCGTAGCGCAGGTCGCTGATCAGCAGGCCCACGGCCGAGGTGATGCCGGGATGAGGCGGAACGATGGTCTCGGGAATGCCCAGCATCGCCGCCACCTCAGCGCCATGCAGCGGGCCCGCGCCGCCGAACGCCACCAGCGTGTAGTTGCGCGGGTCGATGCCCTTCTGGACGGTCCTGCTGCGGATGGCGTTGGCCATGTTGGCGTTGATGACGGTGATGACGCCTTCGGCTGCCTCGCGGTCCGGCATGCCGAGCTCGCGCGCCAGCTCGCCGATCACGCGCCGCGCCGCCACCTCGTCGAGCGACATGGTGCCGCCCAGGAAATTGCCACGGTCCAGTCTGCCCAGCACGACATTGGCGTCGGTCACGGTGGCGCGCTGGCCGCCACGGCCATAGGCGGCGGGGCCAGGCATGGCGCCGGCCGAGCGTGGTCCGACCTTGAAGGCGCCGGCCTGGTCGACGAAGGCGATGGAGCCGCCGCCGGCGCCGATCGTGTGGACGTCGATCATCGGCACCAGCACCGGGAAGCCAGCGATCCAGGTGTCGCGCGCGGTCGCCTCGCCGAAGCCGCCTTGCGTCACGATGCCGATGTCGGCCGAGGTGCCACCGACGTCGAAGGTGATGAGGTTGCGCTGGCCGGAGAGCGCGCCCGCCCAGTCGCCGCCGATCACGCCGGCCGCCGGACCCGAGAGCAGCGTCAGCACGGGCCGCTCCGCCACCATGGCGGGAGTGGCGACGCCGCCGTTGGAGGCCATGATGCGCAGCTCGGCCTTGAAGCCGTTGGCCTCGATCTCCGATTCCAGCCGCGTCACGTAGTTGCGCACCTTGGGGCCGACGAAGGCATTCATCGCCGTCGTGGTGAAGCGTTCGAACTCGCGGAACTGCGGCGACACCGACGAGGAGGTGGTGGCGAAGCAGGCGGGATATTCCTCGCGCACGATCTCCATCGCGCGCCTCTCGTGGCTTGAATCGAGATAGGAGAAGAGGAAGCAGATGGCGATGGCCTCGACACCGGCCTCCTTGAGCTCGCGCACCGCTTGGCGGACACCGTCCTCGTCGAGCTTCTCCAGCACCTCGCCGCGTGGCGGCACCAGCCGCTCCGTCACCGTCTTGCGATGGCGGCGCTTCACGAGGGGGCGATCCTGCCAGGGGATGTCCTGCATGATGGAGTAATGCTGCGGCCTCTGGTGGCGACCGATATGCAGGATGTCGCGATATCCACCGGTCGTGATCATGCCGGTGACCGCGCCGTCATGCTCCAGCACCGCATTGGTGGCGATGGTGGTTCCGTGGAACACCGTATCGATCGTGTCGCGCGCGATGCCATACTTGTCGCAAAGCGCGGTCAGCCCGGCGACGACACCGCGCGACGGATCGTCGGGCGTGGTCGATATCTTGTGGACAGCGGTCTGGCCGGCTTCGGTATCGGCATAGACCAGGTCGGTGAAGGTCCCGCCGACATCCACGCCAATCAACCGCATCGCCTGCCTCCCGAATTTCGATTGCCGAGAATGGCAGCAAGACACGGGCCAAGACCGCCGTCCATCCCATCGTCTATCCCCAGACATGCGGAGGTATTCTACAGTGCTGGCATGGCACTTGCTTCTCACGATCCCATGGCGAAAAAGCCCGACATCGAATTGGTGGCCCTGACCAAGCGCTACGGCGAAGCTGTGGCCGTCGA
>CANIRG010000316.1 GCA_947469635.1 Rhodospirillales bacterium
CCAGAAGTATACACCCACGATCTCGGGCCCAGGATGCGAATGCCGTCAATCACCGCCGCGTGCCTGTTCCAATAGGCAACGACGGCAGCAACGAGGGTCGCCTCCGCCTGCTTGTCGTATTCAATGCCCGATGGGTCGGCCGGAATATTGGCCTCTACGACCATTACAGTCCGGGCGCTGCCGTCCTTGCCGATCTCGATATCTCGCCGATATCCCGTGATGTAGACATGTACTTTTTCCATTTGCGCCTTTGCCATCCTGAGACCGCTTGGTCATCGCCTCACGCCGGGAAACGTTCCTTGTCATCCACTCTCGACCGGCAGCCGTACCCGTAGGCCTTCGGCGGCGAGCAACCATTCGCGAGCGGGGCCGTTAGCACCCGTGATTTCATCGAGAATGCGCCGAGTTCGCATAAGCCTTCCCTGTTGAACCGGCATCGATCGAAGGCGCGCGCTGCCTATCGCTGCATTGGTGCGTTGGCCGGTTCATTCATCGCTTGCGGTGGCACAAATGCAGTTGCAGGCCCCTGGCTGCAGCCGGAGGGCCATAGCCTTTGGATCAACACCTTCGGCGTCTCGCAAACGACCAACTACGCTGGCATACAGAATCCAGCCTACGGTGACGGCACTTTCCGTCGCTTCGGCGTCGGCACCTATGGCGAATACGGCCTCACCGACCGGATCACGCTGAGCGCCGCAGCCGATGCGCAGCTGCGCCAGCTGGATACCGGGAGCGCCCTCCTCTCCACCGGCGGAGTCGGCGACATCGAGACGGCTGCACGTGCTGCCGTATGGCAATCGGGCGCTTGGACGGTCGCGACCCAAGGCGTGGTCAAGGTCCCCACGGGCTACAGCCCGAACGACAATCCAGCGTTGGGCAACGGCCAGGTGGACCTGGAGCCGCGCATGCTGGTCGGGCGCGGGTTCACGATCGGCGCATGGCCGGCATTCGCGGACATCGGAGCGGGCTATCGTTTCAGGCTCGGCATGCCGAGCGATCAGGCCCGCATCGACGGCACGCTCGGCATCCATCCCGCCAAGGACTGGCTGCTGATGCTGCAGTCCTACAATATCGTCGGCATACGGAACCAGGAACCCGGCGGCACCGATTTCGACCTGTCCACGCTCACCGTTTCCGTCGTGCACAGCTTCTCCGCCGCGTGGGCAGTGCAGCTCGGCGGCTCCAGCGAGATTGCCTCGCGCAACTTCAACAGGGGAAATGGCGGATTCGTCGCGGTCTGGTGGAGATTCTGATCGACCCCCATTCCTGGATCGCGATCTACGCCGTTTGCCAGATCCTCTATTTCCTGGGCTTCGTCGTCATCTTCTACTTCCTCGTGCTGCCGATCGATTGGGTGCAGGCATCGGAGGGCACGCGACGGCCCGACGACGAGATGCCGCTGATCGTCATGGCCTATCCCGTTCTGCGGGAGGATGTGGCGACCATGAGCAGCACGCTGGTATCGCTCGGCTGGCTCGAATATCCGCGCACGCGCTATCGTGTGATCGCCATTCCGAACAGCGACGATACAGCCACGATCGCGGCCCTGCGGCGCCTGCAGCAGCAGTTCACGTTCCTCGAGATCATGGAAGTGCCGCCGACGGCCGATGCAGGCTGGGACGTCGTCTGGCGCGCTTGGGTCGCCAATCCCAAGGCCTACTGGTTTCATCGAGGGCGTACGCAAGGACGCCGCGACCTGCTGCCGAAGAAGACACGGCAGCTGATCTACATGTTCTACACCCTGGTGGAGCAGATAGGCACCGACTGGGTGCTCGACTACATCGATGCCGACAGCATGCCGCCGCCCGATCATTTCGCGGCCGCGGCCGAAGGGCTGCGACACTACGATGTTCTCCAGGCGACCAACGTCGCCGGCAACCTGCTGGATTCCATGCCGGCGAGCCTGCACGCCTTCGATCACATGTGCTGGGACGGATTTCTTTATCCGCACATGTCGGCCCGCGGGCAGCACCCTTACTATGTGCTGGGCAAGGGCCTGTTCTACCGAGCCAATGATCTCTCGGAGCTGGGCGGCTTCAATCCCTGGATCACGATCGAGGATCCCGAGGTGGGCCTGCGCTTCTGGACGAACGGCCGGCGTCTCGGTGTCATCGCCGAGCCGCTGATCGAGGAAGTACCGCGCACCCTCGTCAGAGGCATTATCCAGCGCAATCGCTGGATGTGTGGCTTCTTCCAATCGCTGGGCAAGCCGCTGCGGCAGATGGGCATGCCGTTCTGGCGGAGGGTGCAGGCGCGCCTGAACCTTCTGCCGGTCCTGTCCTTGCCGGTGAATGTCGTCGGGCTTCCGACCGGCCTCTATGCGCTCCACCTTTGGTTCGCGGGCGGCAATCCGTTCGGCACCTGGCCATTCGGCTTCTGGCTGGTGGCGCTGTCGGTGCTCAATATCGGCCTCTACTGCGGCCTGATGGGCTTTCTGTACGTCAACACCTGGCGTCGCACGCGGTTCGTGCTGAGCGAGACAAGGCTGCGGGTCTGGTATCTCGTTCGGGTCAATCCACTTTCGATCTTCGTCTACAACGTGATCTGGACGATCCCGATCGTGCTCGGCTTCGTGATGTTCCTGGCCAACCTCGGCAAGGCATGGGTCAGGACCGAGAAATTCGATGCCGACCGACGATTCGCCGAACGTGAGCGCTGATGGCCGATGGCCTGTTCAATGAGCGACCTTACATCCACCGCATTCATGATCCAGACGAAGAACGGACACGCCGTTGATACTGACTATCGTTGCGATTCCACGCAGCACCATATCCTCGGGTGACGTTCCCCGCATATGTGAAGGTGACAAGCGTGAGCTGGGCTCGACTCCATGTCGTCGGTCTGCTGCTGACCACAGCCATCTGCACCTGTTCGCCAGCGAAGGCCGAGCCGTTGTCGGGCCATGTCGTACTGCATGGGCACGTCACGGACAGCGACGGAAGACCGCTGCCGGGGGCCTTCATCAACGTGTCCGACCGCCAGGGGCACGCACTGGGCACCACACATTCCCGGCCGGACGGGAGCTACCAGCTCAGGGTGCCGGCGACAGGTACCTACGAGGTCTGGGTCGGCAAGACGGACAAATACCTGTTCCACTACATTCCGCAGACCAAGCAGGCACAAGGCCTCGTTGCGGATTTTCGCCTGCGGCAGGGCGGCAACATCGTCATCGCAGCCCGCGATGCGGCCGGTCGGCGGCTGAACAACGGCGAGTTCCGCCAGGTCAGCGGGGCGCGCGTCTTCCTGACCGACATGGCCGACAGGCCGGCGGCAGGTGCCTTCACGGCGGTCCACAGCGAGATCTCGAACTGGCAATGGGACAAGGCCTGGCCCGTCGTCGTCGTGGCGCCCGGCAGCCATTACAAGATTCTGGTGCAATGGGAGATGCCGCAGGTCGGGAAGCTGCTGATGACGCTCGACAACGGCGGCAGCGGCTATCGCGTGGATCGCGCGGGCGGAAAGCTCGAGCTCGATCTGAACCGTGAAATCGCGCGCACCAGCCTGGCAGCGCTGCAGCGCGACGCAAGTGCCGCGGACACGGGGCCCATCGCCGAGAGCAAGCGGCAGCTGCATGCCGGTGAGGCTGCCATGGCTGCCCTTCCTCCCGACATGGCGAGCGCAGTGCGTGCCTTCTCGCTGTCGACGAAGATATCGATGGAGGCGCATGAGCAATTCGTCCTGGCGCAGGCGACGACCGGGATCGAGCACAACCGCAAAGGCGACGTCGGAGTGACGGTGCTGGACGGTCGGGGCAAGCCCTTGCCCGGCGTCACCGTTGCCTTCACGCAGACCGCCAACGACTTCATGTTCGGCGCTCATCCACTTGGCCTCAACGGTGCTTACGATCCCCGCCTGGCCGACCAAATGCGCGAAGCCGGCATCAACGGGTCCTACGTCACCGCCCGCTGGGGCCGCATCGAGCCGCGCGAGGGGCAATTCGAGTGGGACAACATCGATGCCTACCAGCAGCCGCAGGTCCAGCAGAAGGCCGGGTTCGGCCTGCTCGGCGCGCTGAGCCTGTGGTTCACTCCGAACGAGGATTTCTTCCCGCCTTTCCTGCGATCGGCCGGCTTTCCCGGCCTGCGTGACGCCGTGCAGCGCTACGCGCACTCGATGGCTCGACGCTATGCCGGCACCATCGACATCTGGGAGCTGAACGAGCTCAACCTCGAGGGCGCAAACGTCCTCAAGCTCGACTGGAACCAGCGGATCGAGATTGGCCGTGTGTTTGCCGATGCGGTGAAAGCCGCCAACCCCAACGCACGCATCATGGGCGGCTCGCTGGCACTGGCCTACGATTCGCCGGACAGCCGGCCGTTGCCCGAGCTGCTGCAGGCCGGATTGCCCGCCGACATCGTGGGCGTCGAGCTGTATCAGGCGGGCGTCAACAAGGAAGGCGTCGGCGTCGTCGGGCTCGGCCTGGTGGCGATCGACCGGCTGCTCGATCAATACGCCCCCTTCGGCAAGCCGATCGTGGTGAAGGAGTTCTCGGCGCCGTCGGCCCATGTCGACGGATCGTCATGGTGGCATCGAGCGTGGGACGAAGGCTTGCAGGCCGAGTTTGCCAGCAAGGTCTATACGATCGCCTTCAGCAAGCGGCTGGTGCGGGGAATCACCTGGTCGTGGGGCGTGAGCGACGCCGACGCCTTCATCCGGCACGGCGGCCTCGTTGACGAGCAGATGCGCCCGAAGGAAGCCTATTTTGCGCTCCAGAAGCTGCTGGCGTCATGGCGGACACATGGCGACCGGACGACGGACGCCGCAGGCGCGGTCGCCTGGCGCGGCTTTGCCGGGACCTACCAGATCACCGTCAAGCGTGATGGGCGCGAGCTGCAGAGCTCGAGTCTCCAGGTGACCGAGCAACAGGGCTCGCATTTTGTCATCCGCGTGCCGGATGCCGGCCAACAACAAGGAATGACGAAATGAAGGTACTGGTCACTGGCGGCGCCGGGTTCATCGGCTCGCATCTGGTCGACGGCCTGCTCGCCGACGGATGCGAGGTACGTGTCCTCGATAATCTCGATCCGCAGGTGCACGGGCCGGAGCGCAAGCCGCCGGACTATCTTTCACGCGATGCCGAACTCCAGGTGGGTGACGTCTGCGATCCCGAGGCGGTGGCAAAGGCGCTCGATGGCGTCGACGTCGTGTTCCATGAAGCCGCGGCGGTGGGCGTCGGCCAGTCGATGTACGAGATCAGCCGCTATGTAAGGGTCAACAGCCTCGGAGCGGCCACCCTTCTGCAGGGCATCGTCGAGCGGCGCGACCGCATCCGCAGGATGGTCGTCACCTCGTCGATGTCGATCTATGGCGAGGGTGCCTACCGGAACCAAGCCGGCCAGACCGTATATCCGAAGCTGCGCACCAAGGCCCAGCTCGAGGCGCATTGCTGGGAACTGATGGATGCCGACGGGCAGCCCTTGATCCCCGTCGCGACGACGGAGGCCAAGCCACCCCAGCCAGGCTCCGTGTATGCAGTGACCAAGCGCGATCATGAGGAGCTTTTTCTCGTCACCGGTGCCGCTTACGGCATCCCCACAACGGCGCTGCGCTGCTTCAACTGCTATGGCCGGCGGCAGGCGCTGTCCAACCCCTACACCGGCCTGCTGGCCATCGTTTGCTCCCAGCTGATGCACAAGCATAGGCCACTGATCTTCGAGGATGGCCGGCAGGAGCGCGATTTCGTCCACGTGTCGGACGTGGTGCAGGCCAATCTGCTGGCGATGCGCAGCGATCGTGCCGCGGGCCAAGTCTACAATGTGGCTTCGGGGCATCGCGTCACGGTCCTCGAAGTGGTGGCGATCCTCGCTCGGCGGCTCAATTTCCACGAAGATCCCGAGGTGGTCACCCGCTACCGTGCCGGCGACATCCGCCATTGCTTTGCCGACATCGCCCGGATCGGGTCGGAACTGGGCTATCGCCCCCACATGACACTGGAGGACGGCGCCGACGAGCTGGTCCGGTGGATCGAGACGCAGCACAGCACGGATCAGGTGAGCACTGCGGTCGCAGCCCTGAAGGATCACGTCCTGATGCATTGAGTCGTCGAGGCGAAACGCTCTCCGGTCGGGTTCCAGCCGCTGCAGTAGCGACCGAAATAGGTGCGCCGCCGGGGAGGCGCCTATGGTCGACACATGTTCTTTGTCGCGACCTTTCCCTCTCCCGAGAGTAACTGCCCGCGCCATGCGTGCCGGCGCCGCGATCTTATTTTCATGTTATTTAAAGCGTTACTTTTCGTAACGCGGCGGGCGCTACTGAGGGTCGAGGCCCTTCGCTCGGAAGACCGTAGCCGCCGACGGGGAATGAAGAAAGGCGATCAGCGCCTTTGCCGCCGCGCCGTGCGGGGTCGCTGCTTCAACACCCGCTACGAACACCGTGACCATGTGCAGGTCACCCGGCAGCGGCCCCAGGATCTCGATGCCGGGAACCTGAAGGAGTTCCGGCACCTGCTGGACGGCGAGGTCGGCCTCGCCGGTGAGCAGGAAATTGGCGACGAGGCCGGCGGGCGGCGGAAACTTCGTCCTGGCATTGATCTCGGCGGCGATCCCCAGCCGCTCCAGCAGCTTGGCGAAATAGATGCCGCTGGCGCCGCCGGCAGCGGGATCGGTGTAGGAGATCGCGCGGGCCGCCAGCAGCGTGCGCTTCAGCGCGTCGGGCGTGGAGATGTCGGGGCGGGCGGCGCCGGCCTTGATGGCGATGGCGGTGGCGGAGCTCGCCAGCGTGACCTCGGAACCCGGAAGGATCCGGCCGTCGCGCGTCATGGTATCGATGCCGGCGCGGTTGAGGATCAGGACGTCGGCGGTTTCGCCGCCCTGCAGTCGCTTCACCAGTGCCGGTGCAGTGTTCCAGGTGACAGCAAGCTTGACGTCGTTCTCCCTCTCGAACTGCGGAAGCAGCTCTTCGAGGGTGCTCTGCACCGCGATGGTGCTGAAGACTTTCAACTCGGCCTGTCGCGGAAATGGCAGGCGGCGCGATGGCCGGCCGACACGGCCGCCAGCGCCGGCGTCTCGGCCACGCAGATGTCCGCCTTCAGCGGGCAGCGCGGATGGAAGTGGCAGCCGGGCGGCGGGTTCAGCGCGCTCGCGATCTCGCCCTTGGCCTTGGCCTCGGCGGATACGGCGGCGCGATGGAACGGGTCTGGGATCGCGGCGATCAGGGCGCGCGTGTAGGGATGGCGCGGGTTCTCGAAGATCTCCTGCCACGCGCCCTGCTCGACGATGCGGCCGAGATACATCACCGCGACGCGGTCGCTCACATGTTCCACCACGCCGAGATCGTGGCTGATCATGATGTAGGCGAGCCCCATCTCGTCCTTGAGGTCGAGCAGCAGGTTGATGATCTGGGCGCGGATCGACACGTCGAGCGCCGAGACAGGCTCGTCGCAGATCACCAGCTTGGGCTTCAGGATCAACGCGCGGGCGATGCCGATCCTCTGGCGCTGGCCGCCGGAGAATTCGTGCGGGTAGCGGTCGGCATGGTCGGGGCGCAGGCCCACCTTGGCCATCATGTCGGCGACGCGCGTCTCGACCTCGGCCTTGTCGGTGATGCCGTGCAGCCTCAGCGGATCGGCGAGCGTGCGTCGCACGGTCTGGCGCGGATTGAGCGAGGCGTAGGGGTCCTGGAAGACCATCTGCACCGTGCGCGCGGTGGCCATGCGGTCGGGCTTCTGCTTGCCGGTGATGTGCTGGCTGTCGAGGTCGATGCGGCCGCGCGTCGGCGGCACCAGCCCCATGATGGCGAGCGCGAGCGTGGACTTGCCGCAGCCCGACTCGCCCACCAGCCCCAGGCACTCGCCGGGCTGCACGTCGAGCGTGACGCCGTCGACCGCCTTCAGCGTCTTGATGCCGCCGCGCAGCGCGCTGCCGACCTGGAAATGAACGGCGAGATCGTCGAGGGAGAGGAGAGCGTCAGCCATGGTGATAGCACCGCACCAG
>CANIRG010000317.1 GCA_947469635.1 Rhodospirillales bacterium
GCCGTTGGCGAGGGTGGTGACCTTGACGTTGCTCATTGCCTGTTCCTCGTCGATGGCGCGGGCGGCCGGGCGGCCGCCATGCGCTCGTCGATCATGATCTTCAACGCTTTAGCATCGTTATTCGTGCCCTCGACCCGTTCGGTGCGTTCCAGCAGGTCGGCCAGGCGCGGCGGCAGCGCCGGCCGCTCGGCCGTCGCGCGCTCGACGGCGTCGGGGAACTTGGCGGGATGGGCGGTCGAGAGCACGACCATCGGCACCGCTTGGTCGCGTCGGTTCTGCTGGGCCACGGCATAGCCAACGGCCGTATGGGGATCGAGGGTGATGCCGAAACGCTTCCTGCAGTCGGCAATGGCCGCGACGGTGCCTGCATCGTCCAGCCGTCCGGCATCGAACGTCTGGCGCACGTTGCCCAGCGCGTTGCCCCCGACCTCGAGCCTGCCGGTGGCACGGAACGAGGTCATGGCCTCGGCCAAAGCTTGGCCGTTGCGGTCGAAGAGGTCGAACAGCAGGCGTTCGAAGTTGCTCGAGATCTGGATGTCCATGCTGGGGCTGAGTGTCGGCACGACGCCGGCCGTGGTCATGGCGCCTGATTCGAAGAAACGCGTGAGGATGTCGTTGCTGTTGGCCGCGACCACGAAGTGATGGATCGGCAGGCCCATCTGCCGGGCGGCGTAACCCGCATAGACATTGCCGAAATTGCCGGTCGGCACGGTGAAGGCGACCGGCTTCTCGGGCGCGCCGAGCTTCAGCGCCGCCCAGAAGTAATAGACGATCTGCGCCATGATGCGGGCGAAGTTGATCGAGTTCACCGCCGTCAGCGCATGGCGGTCGCGGAAGGCGAGATCGTTGAAGCAGGCCTTGGCGAGGTCCTGGCAGTCGTCGAACGTGCCCTGGACGGCGATATTGTGCACGTTGGGCGCCAGCACCGTCGTCATCTGCCGGCGCTGGACCTCGCTCACCCGCCCGTGCGGGTAGAGCATGAAGATGTCGATGGTCCTGCGGTCGCGCACCGCCTCGATGGCGGCCGAGCCGGTGTCGCCCGACGTCGCGCCGACGATGACGGCATGCTGGCCCTTGGCCTGCAGCGTGTGGTCCATCATGCGGCCCAGCAGCTGCAGGGCCACGTCCTTGAAGGCGAGCGTGGGCCCGTGGAACAGCTCCAGCAGATGCAGGCCGCTGTCGCCCAGCGGCCTCAGGGGCGCCACCTCGGGCGTCTCGAACACGGCATAGGCCTCGCCGATCAGGCGGCGGAAGGTGGCTTCGTCGAAGGCATCGCCGACGAATGGCCGCATCACGCGATAGGCGACCTCGGTATAGGGCCGGCCGCGCATGGCGGCGATCTCGGCGGCCGAGAATTTTGGCCATTCCGAAGGCAGGTAGAGGCCGCCGTCGCGGGCGAGCCCGGCGAGCATGACGTCCTCGAAGCCGAGCGGCGCGGGCGTGCCCTGCGAACCGTGGCGCGAGCTGATGTAGTCGATCGTCATCGGAGCGCGGGCCTCCAGGCCCGCTCATGGCAGAGCGCCACTGGAGTGGTGCGCTCCCCGCAACGAGGATGAGGCGGGCCCGGAGGCCCGCGGTCCGGAATGACCTGCACTAGGCAACCTGCTTGCAGGCAGCGTGATCCTTGCGGACGCGCTTGGTCGAGGCAGGGTGCTTGGCCAGCATGCGCTCGGGTCGGGTCGGGCGCTTCACCAGGTCGCCGCCGCAGTTGGGGCAGAGGCCCTCCAACCGGCCGCGCGCGCAGTCGGCGCAGAAGGTGCACTCGTAGGTGCAGATCAAGGCGTCGGGCGCGCCGTTGGGCAGGTCCTTGTCGCAGCATTCGCAGTTCGGGCGGAGGTCGAGCATGGTTCCTCTTACGCCGGGAGGTAACGGCTTTCCAGATGCGCTTTGAAGGCGGCGACGCCCAGCGGCGCGCCGGTCGCCTCGGTCAGGATCGCGTCGGTGCCGGCGATCGAGCCCTTGCCGTGCACATTGGTCCGCAGCCACGCCAGCAACGGGGCGAAATCGCCCTTGCCGATGGCTCCGAGCAGGTCCGGCACGGCCTGGCGCGCGGCGGCAAAGAGCTGGGCCGCGGCCAGCGCGCCCAGCGTATAGGTCGGGAAATAGCCGAAGGAGCCGTCCGGCCAATGGATGTCCTGCAGGCAGCCCACCGCGTCATTGGGCGGCACGATGCCCAGAAGCTCCTTCATGCCGTCGTTCCAGGCCCCGGGCAGGTCGGCCAGCGCCAGGTCCCCCGCCAGCAGCGCCCGCTCCAGCCGGTAGCGCAGCACGATATGGAGCGGATAGGTCACCTCGTCGGCATCGACGCGGATGAAGCCCGGCCGCACGCGCGTGTAGATGCGGTAGAGGTTGCCGACTTCCCAGGCCGGCCCGCCCTTGCCGAAGGCCTCGCGCATCAGGGGGGCGGCGAAGTCGATGAAGGCGCTGGAGCGGCAGGCCTGCATCTCCATCAACAGCGACTGGCTTTCGTGCAGCACCATGCCGCGCGACTGGCCCACGGGCTGGCGGCGCCAGTCGCGCGGCAGGCCGGCCTCGTAGAGCGCATGGCCGGTCTCGTGCAGCGTGCCCATCAGGGCGCGGGCAAAGTCCGCCTCGTCGTAGCGCGTGGTGATGCGCACATCGTCGGGCGTGCCGCCGGTGAAGGGATGGGCCGAGACGTCGAGCCGGCCGTGGTGGAAGTCGAAGCCCAGCGCGCGGGCCATCTGGAGGCCGAGCTTGCGCTGCGCCTCGAGCGGGAACGGCCCCGCGAGCGGCAGGGCCTCGCCCGCCTGGCTCTGGCGCTCCAGCACGCGCGCCAAAAGGCCGGGCAGGAAGGCCTTGAGCTCGGCGAACAGCACGTCGATATGCGCCGAGCGGCCGCCCGGCTCGTACTCGTCGAGCAGCGCGTCGTAAACCGACACGCCCAGCACCGCAGCCTTGGCTTCGCCGATGCGGCGGGTCAGTGTCAGCACGTCCGAGAGCGTCGGCAACAGCGACTTGAAGTCGGCGTTCTTCTTGGCCTCGCGCCACGCCATCTCGCAGGCCGACCGCGCCCGCGTGCGCGCCTCGACCAGGTCGCCCGGCAGGGCGCTGGAATGGATCCAGGAATGGCGCATCTCGCGCAGGTTGGCGGCACGCCAGGCATCGAGGCCGGCCTTGCCCTCCTCGGCGCGGCCCAGCAGCTCGGGCATGTCGGGCGCCACCATCATCTCGTGCGCCACGCCGTCGAGCGTCGCCAGCTGGTCGGCACGGTCGTCGCTCGCGCCGTCGGGCATGATGGCCGAGCGGTCCCAGTTCAGGATGGCGCTGGCGCGGTTGACGGCGCTCATGCGCGCGAAGCGCTTCTCGAGCTCGGCATAGGGATCGTTGCTGATCATTCCTTCACCTTCGTGCGGCCGCCGACCGTGAGCCTGCCGTTCTCCCAGTGGTAGGCGAGATAGACGCCGGCCAGCGCCAGCGCGATCAGGAACCAGGTGATGGCGTACTGCAGATGGTCGTTGGGGATATCGAGATGGGTCTGCCCGCCCACCGGCACGCCGCCGGGATTGGGCGCCGGTCCCGCCTCGACGAAGAAGGTGTCGAGGACCGGGTCGGGCGGCGCACCCGCGAGCTTGCGCATCAGCGGCACGTCGACATGGAACCAGAAATTGCGCGGCGGGTCGTTCTCCGGCGCGAACTGGCGCTTGATCTGCGAGCGGCGGACCATGCCCACGACCTCGGTGCGGCCCGCGCCCTGGGCCTCGGCGCGCTTGGCCGGATCCTTCCTTGCCGACGGCACCCAGCCGCGGCCGAAGATGACCACCTTGCCGCCGTCGGTCCGGAGCGGCGTCACGACCTGGACGCCGACGACGTTCTTCAGGCTCCGGGCGGCGAGATAGAATTCGTGCTCGTGCTGGAAGGCGCCGGCGAGCTTCACCCAGCCGTATTCATGGCGCAGCGGATCGCCGCGCAGCAGCTCGTCGAGCGTCATCGGCGGCGCGGCCTTGTTGGTGGCGATGCGGTCGAGGATGTCGCGCTTCCATTCGCGGCGCTCCATCTGCCAGATGCCCAGGCTGAGCGACAGCGCCAGGATCGGCAGCGAGATCAGCGTGGGCCAGAGAGCGGGCCTCAGCCTGAACATATCGTTCCCCTACCCTTCCAGTGCCGTCGAACGATGGGCGTATTGCTGCGCGATCAGCCAGGCCTTAAGCACGCGCAGCATCCACGCCGCGCCCGCGAAAGTGAGCGGCGGCCAGATCAGCAGGTGCAGCCACCACGGGGGGTTGAAGCGGAACTCGACCCAGAAGACCAGCATCATGACGATGGCGCCCAGCCCCAGGATCACGAACACCGCCGGCCCGTCGCCGGCATCGTTGCCGCGCAGGTCGAGATCGCAGGCCCGGCAGCGGTCGGCCACCCGCAGCAGCCCGTCGAACAGCCGCCCCTTGCCGCAGCGCGGGCAGGCCCCGCGCAAGGCAATATCCACCGGCGACTGGCGTGGCCACTCGGCCATCGGCTGCTCCCAAAGACGAACCGCCGGAGCGGAGGCCCCGGCGGTCGATATCATAGACGGGCGGCGCCGCTCAGTGGACGGCGATCGGCGCCTTTCCGGCACCCCACCAGTAGATGCAGAAGAACAGGAAGATCCAGACCACATCGACGAAGTGCCAGTACCAGGCCGCGGCCTCGAAGCCGAAATGCTGGTTGGGCTTGAACTGGCCGGCGTTCGCGCGGAACAGGCAGACGAGCAGGAAGGTGGTGCCCACGAAGACGTGGAAGCCGTGGAAGCCCGTCGCGAGGAAGAAGGTCGAGGTGTAGATGTTGTCGCGGAAGCCGAACGGGGCATGCGCGTATTCGTAGAGCTGGATGGCGGTGAAGAACGCGCCCAGCACCACCGTCAGCAGCAGCCCGCGCACGGCGTCGCGCTGGTTGCCCTCGATGATGGCGTGATGCGCCCACGTGACCGTGGTGCCCGAGAGCAGCAGGATCAGCGTGTTCATGAACGGCAGGTCGAACGGCGCGATGACGCTGACGCCCTTGGGCGGCCAGATACCTCCGTTAGCCTCGGTGCGGGCCGGCATCTCGACGGCGGCATGATAGATCGCCGAATCGAAGAAGGCCCAGAAGAAGGCCGCGAAGAACAGCACTTCGGAGGCGATGAACAGGATCATGCCGTAGCGCAGGCCGAGCTGGACGACGGCGGTATGGTACTTGCGCGATTCGACGATGACGTCGCGCCACCACCAGTACATGACCGCGAAGACGATCAGGAAGCCGGGGACGACGATCCACCAGTTGACCGCCTTGACCACGCCCTCGACGCCCTTGCCGAGCATGTCGGGGTGCATGCCGAGGGCGGCGCCCATCGCCAGCACGAACGCTCCCAGCGCCCCAAGCGCCGGCCACGGGCTGGGATCGACCAGATGATAGGGATGCTTAGGCGCGCCGTCGGACATGATCATCCACCCTTTTTGGAGTCGCCGGCGGAGATCCCGCCGAGCAAGGTCTTCGCCCGCTCCGTCTTGGCCTCGTAGAACGTGTACGAGAGCGTGACGGTGCGGACATTGTCGTAGCGCCGATCCTTGTCCATCTCGGGATCGACGAAGAACACCACGGGCATGTCGATCGACTGGCCCGGCATCAGCAGCTGCTCGGTGAAGCAGAAGCATTGCAGCTTGTTGAACCATGGGCCGGCGGGCTCGGGCGTGACGTTGTAGGTCGAGGTGCCGACGATCGGCCGCTGCGAGACGTTGGTCACGCGGTAGTGGGTGAGGTGCTCCTCGCCCAGGCGCACCTTGACCTCGCGCTCGAGCGGCTGGAAGCGCCACGGCAGGTTGGGATCGACGTTGGAATCGAAGCGCACCTGGACGGTGCGTGCGAGCAGCGGCCGGTCGCCGGCCACGGCAACCACGGGCGTCCCGGCAAAGCCCGTCGCGCGGCAGAACATGTCGTAGAGCGGCGAGGCGGCGTAGGCGAGCGCCAGCATGCCGGTCGCGACGCCGGCCAGCTGCCAGGCAAAGCGCGCATTGCGGTCGGCGCCGGTACTCATTTCGCGCCCATCCGCACGATGGTGAGGCCGAAGAAGATCGCGGCCATCGCCAGCAGCAGCGCGAACATCACCAGGTTCTTGGTGCGCTGCCGGCGATGCCGGTCGGTATCGCCGGGACGACGGGGTTCGACCATGGCGGCGTTCATCCCAATAGAGCCTTGTCGAAAGGCAGCGCCGCGAACAGGAGCGCGAGATAGAGCAGCGAGAAGCGGAACATGCGTCGCGCCGCCGGATGGGCACTGTCGTCGTCGGCGGTGCGCCATACGGCCACGGCATGGGCGATGAAGACGAGGCTGAGGACGGAAGCCACGGCGCCGTAGAGCCAGCCCACCCCGCCCAGCAGGGTCGGCGACAGCGCCACCGGCGCCAGCACCAGCGTGTAGATCAGCATCTGGCGCTTGGTCTCGCGCGGCCCCGCCACCACCGGCAGCATCGGCACGCCAGCGCGGCGATAATCGTCGCTGCGGTAGAGCGCGAGCGCCCAGAAGTGCGGCGGCGTCCACAGGAAGATCAGCAGGAACAGCGCGATGCCGACGGGGGCGACGTCGCCGGTGGCGGCGGCCCAGCCGATCATCGGCGGGAAGGCGCCGGCGGCGCCGCCGATCACGATGTTCTGCGGCGTGCGGCGCTTCAGCCACACGGTGTAGACGAAGACATAGAACAGGATGGCGGCGGCCAGCAGGGCAGCGGCGACAAAGTTGGTGGCGAGCGCCATCAGCGCCACGGAGAAGATCGACAGCAGGACGCCCAGGCCCAACGCATCGTCGGGCTCGACCCGCCCGGCCGGCAGGGGCCGGTTCCTGGTGCGCGCCATCAGGGCGTCGAGGTCGCGCTCGTACCACATGTTGATGCAGCCGGCCGCGCCCGAGCCGAGCGCGATCGCCAGCACCGCCAGCATCGCCTCGAAGGGATGGATATGTGCGGGCGCGATCAGCACGCCCACGAGGCCGGTGAAGACCACCAGCGACATCACCCGTGGCTTCAGCAGGTCGAAGTAATCACGCACCCTCGCCGGGGCTGTCGCCTCGCCGAGGGTGATGGTGCCGTGTGCCGCGTCGCTCATTGCCTTCAGGGGTGGGCCGCCGGCGAGACGTGCGGCAGCTCCTCGAAGGTGTGGAACGGCGGCGGCGAGGCGACGGTCCATTCGAGCGTCGTGGCGCCCTCGCCCCAGTAGTTGGCGCCGACCTTGCGG
Organism: Rhodospirillales bacterium; assembly: GCA_947469635.1. GTDB lineage: Bacteria > Pseudomonadota > Alphaproteobacteria > Reyranellales > Reyranellaceae > Reyranella. Next base: position 7,200 of record CANIRG010000317.1, read on the forward strand.
CCCGCGAACATCGTGCCGAACACGATGAAGACCAGCCAGAAGATCGCCGAGAAGAACGACACCAGCGCGCCGACCGACGAGATCATGTTCCAGTGCGCCATCGCGTCGGGATAGTCGAGGTAGTGGCGCGGCATGCCGGCGAGGCCGGAGAAGTGCATCGGGAAGAAGGTCAGGTTGACGCCGATGAAGGTCGTCCAGAAGTGCACCTGCGCCGCCCACTCCGAATACTGCCGGCCGCACATCTTGCCGAACCAGTAGTAGAAGCCGGCGAACATGCCGAACACCGCGCCCAGCGACAGCACGTAATGGAAGTGCGCGATCACGTAGTAGGTGTTGTGCATCGCGTAGTCGACGCCGGCGTTGGCCAGCACCACGCCGGTGACGCCGCCTACGGTGAACAGGAAGATGAAGCCCGCCGCCCACAGCATGGGAATCTCGAGCTTGATCGAGCCGCCCCACATGGTGGCGATCCACGAGAAGATCTTCACGCCGGTCGGCACCGCGATCACCATGGTGGCGGCGACGAAATAGGCGCGCGTGTCGACGTCCATGCCGACGGTGAACATGTGATGCGCCCACACGACGAAGCCCACGACGCCGATCGCCACCATCGCGTAGGCCATGCCGAGATAGCCGAAGATCGGCTTCTTGGAGAAGGTCGAGATGATGTGGCTGACGATGCCGAAGGCCGGCAGGATCATGATGTACACCTCGGGATGGCCGA
>CANIRG010000318.1 GCA_947469635.1 Rhodospirillales bacterium
CATCGACCAAGACACGCTCAATGCCTGCATCGCCGCCTACAACAACACTCCCCGAAAATGTCTTGGGTACAAGACCCCCGCTGAGGTACTTCTTCCTAAACTGTTGCACTTCAAACGTGAATCCACACCCTCGCTGCGCTCGGGATGACGCCATTTCTGTAGTCAGTGCACTGCGCCCCACAAGGAAAATTGTCATCTCGAGCGAAGCGAGGGATCTCTGCGCTTCATTTAAGTTAGCTTGTATTGCCTCTGAAGGAACGCCGAATGCAGCCCCCCTGGGGGCGGCCTGGCGGCGATATGCTGCGTGACTCGAGAATTTGGCGAGCCGTTCCCGGCGACCATCAGCATCACCCGGTTGACGGGAATGGTCTTGAGCGTCCCCTGTTTCAGCAGCTCGTCGAGAATGGCTTCCGGCTCGCCCTCGGGAACGGCGATCCAGTATCTCAATGCCTTGAGCATGCTCTGCGTCCTGGGGTCGTGCGCCCTGTCACGGGCAACATAGTGCGTTCCCAGCGTCTCGATCCTGGCGATGCAGATCGGCTCTTCGGCGGCCTGCGGATCCTCCGCGCTATGGTCGGTATGCAGGCCGTGCGGTTGGGGAACCGTGAACTTGCCGTACGAATAGTGCCCCTTGCGATAGCGCGCTGACGGGACGAGCACGGCCATCATCTCGTCGACGTCGTCATTATAGAGCCGCACGTGGTTCGCCATCGTGTCGGGAGCGCCGGCGACGAATTTTTCCGCGAACCAACTGTCATCGACAGCTACCGTTTCGACCTCGTCGAACTGCTTTGCATGTTCATGGATCGCTTTCGTTGCCGTCTCCCGGAATCTCGCAATCGGCAGGGGCAAGTGAGCATGCGCTTCGCGATCGTTGAAATTCAGCCGCAGGCGTTCGATGAGGGACCATTGGTCGGAGGAGAACTGCAATGGTTCCAAAATCTTCAGCCTCGGCGGCAAGGCCGCCCATGCCTGACGATGAGATGTCATGGTCATCCTACCTGACGGCTCCGCCTGCATTCAGAACCAGGACGCCTTATCGACCTCATTGCGCAGCGGTTGCCCGGCAGAAAAGGCGCGGCAGTTGTCCGCCATGATCTCGAATCGACGCTCGTCGAGGTAGGGGCCGTGCCCCGCCATGTGCGGTGTGAGCAAGACGTTCGGCAATGTCCAAAGTGGGTGCTCGCCCGGCAGCGGCTCCTGCTCATAGACGTCGAGGGCGGCGCCGGCGATCTCGCCAGCCTGCAGCGCTGCGACCAGGTCGTCCAGCCTGGTCGTCATGCCGCGGCCGATGTTGATGAAGAACGCCGTCCGCTTCATGCGCTGGAAGCGGGCGCGATTGAAGAAACCTTCGGTCGCCGGCGTGTGCGGCACCGTCAAGATCACGAAATCCGCGCGTGGCAGCAGGTCATCCAATGCGTTCGGCGGATGCAGCTCGGCCACGCCGCCGGGCGCCGCCGTGCGGCGGGCGTCGGTTGCCAGCACTGTCACACCGAAAGCCGCAAGCAGGCGCGCGGCCTCCGCGCCGATGCCACCCAGGCCAACGACCAGGGCCGTCGCCTCGGGCAAGTGCACGACATCGCCGGTCTCCATCGGGCTCTTCTTCCACTCGCCGCGCAGCTGTTGCGGAATGAAGACGTGCAGCCCGCGAGCAAAGGCCAGCACGAAGGCCAGGATGTGGGCGCCGATATGGTCGTTATAGATCTCACGGAAGTTCGTCACGCTCACAGGATGGCTGACCAGCTCGGGATAAAAGTATCCCGCCGCCGGCGCCGCTTGAGGCGCCTGCAGCCAGCGCAGGTTCGTGGCTTTCGACAGAAGCTCCTTGCCCAGCCAGCCGAAGGCGGCTTCCGCATCGGCGATCTCGCGCGCGGCGGTGTCCGCATCCTCGGCGACGACCACACGGACCTCCGGCACCGCTTGGGCGAGGCGCTCGGCCCAGCCACGCGTCGTGTCGGTCTGGGGCGGCAGCATGACGAACTTGAATGAATTCTTGCCGGCCACGCTGGGTCCTCTTTTGCACAAGGTCAGACGGAGTGTAGATCAATCCAACCGCGAACGGAAAAAATCCGGCGCGCTCATACCGGAGCCACTCAGCATAGTGGCGAATATCGCATTTACAGACAATGCGATAATCACTATATTTGGCGCATGTCGATCGGGTTGGCCATGCTCCGTCTGCACGTCAGCAATGGCTTTGCCGCGCGCGCAGGTCGCTCCCCCGGTGGCGCCGAACGCCTCGCGAGGCTCGCGAGGCTCGCGAGGAATCGCCTGAAAGCCAGGCGGGCCGCGATCAAAGGCGGAACCTCGCGAGGAAGCATTTTTTTCAAAAGGCACCTGCACCCTCATGAGTCTCATGAGGCTCATGAGATTCATGAGGAATCGCCTGAAAGGCCGCTGGATCGGGCTTTCAGACCAATCCTCATGAGAAGCCTCATTTTTGATTCAGCGCCGCACGCGCCCAACCAGTCGTCCGATGGCGCCGGCGATGCCGTTGGGCATCGCCACGACGGCGACGATCAGCAGCACGGCGTAGAGCAGCGCCGACAGGCCCTTGCCCAGCGGCGCCACGATGTCGGGGAAGAACTGCAGGAACAGCCCACCCAGGAGCGCGCCGCCGATCGAGTTCATGCCGCCGATGACCAGGCCGAACAGCATCTGCACCGAGAGGGCGAAGCCGTAGCCGGAGGGGCCGACATAGCCGTACTGGAAGGCCGAAAGGCAGCCGGCCAGCGCGAGGTAGCCGCCGGCCAGGCCCGAGGCCACGGCGCGGATCTGCGGCACGGCGATGCCTTGCGCGGAGGCTGCCATCTCGTGGTCGCGCGCGGCCATCAGGGCGCGGCCGGAGCGGCTGGCGATCAGGTTGGCGGCGAGCCAGACGCCGAGCGCCAGCGCTCCCAGCGCCAGGCCGAAGCGCCAGCGATCGGCGCTCAGCCAGTCGTTCGGTCCCTCGGGGAAGTCGAGATACAGGCCGCTCACGCCGCCGGTCCAGCGCTCGATCAGCCGGTAGCGCAGGAGCTGGGGGAAGGCGATGGCGAAGGCGTAGCTCACCAGCGCCTGCGTCCAGAGGCTGTGCCCGCCGGCGATGCGGCCGAGACCATAGCCTGCGGCATAGCCCATGAGCGGCGCCAGCAGGAGGCTCGTGTGGAGCGGCAGGTTGGTGTGGGTGCCCAGCATCGCGGCGGTGTAGCCGCCGATGCCGAACAAGGCCGCCTGGGCAAAGGAGAACTGTCCGCTCACGCCGCACAGGATCACCATGCCGAGAAGCGCGATCGCCCAGATGACAGCCTGGGTGAAGCGAAAGACGATGAAGTCCGGGAAGCAGAAGGAAACGGCGGCCACCGCCACGAAGCCCATGGTCCAAACGGTCCGCATGGCGTTACCATAGGTGACAAAGAAGCGCTTAGGGAGAAGAACCATGAAGCTCAGGCAATGCGTCTTCGTCTGCAAGGACCTCGAGAGCTCGCGCGAGGAGCTGTGCGACATCCTCGGCATCGACGTCGCCTATCGCGATCCCGGCGTCGCCAAGTGGGGCCTGGTCAACGTGGTCTGTCCCATCGGCAACGACTTCCTCGAGATCGTCACTCCCTCGCAGCCAGGCACGTCGGCGGGCCGCTACATCGAGCGGCGCAAGGGCGATGGCGGCTACATGGTGATCCTCCAGGTGGACGACGCCAAGGCGGAGCGGGCACGCGTCACCGGCCTCGGCATCCGGGCTGTCGCCCAGAAGGACCTGCCGGAATACAACTACACGCACTTCCATCCCTCGGACACGACGGGCGTGCTGCTGTCGCTCGACACGGTCTTCGCGCCGCCCGGCGTCGATCCGAAACTATGGTGGCCCCCGGCCGAGAAGGACTGGGTCGCCCACCGGCGCTCCGACGTGACCAACGGGCTGGCCGGGGTGGAGATCCAGCATGAGGATCCCGACGCGGCGGCGGCGCTTTGGTCGAAGATCCTCGACCGTCCTGTCGAGGGCGACATCATCCGCCTCGACGACGAGGGCGAGATCCGCTTCGTGCCGATCGCCGACGGGCGCGGGCCGGGCGTGTCGGCCTATGACGTCAAGGTCGTCGACCGCGAGCGCGTGCTGGCGGCGGCGAAGAAGCGCCACAAGCAGCACGGGCCGACGCAGATCGAGGTCTGCGGCTGCCGCATCAACCTCGTCTGATCGGTCAGGCCGTCGCCAGCCGGGCATCCTGCCCGCGCTGGCGCAGCACGAGCAGCGACAGGATGGCGAGGTTCACGAGGTTGAAGGCCACGCCGGCGCCGAAGGCCGGCAGGTAGCTCGCGAACCGGTCGTAGAGCAGGCCGGCGCCCCAGCCGCCCACCGCCATGCCCAGCGAGCCCGCGAACAGGATCAGGGGGATGCGCCAGGCCGCTTCCTCGACGCGATAACATTCGCGGATCGCGATGACGTAGGCCGGCACCAGCCCCGCCATGCCGAGGCCGAAGGCCGACGACACCGCGAACAGGGCGGCCTGGTCCTTGGTCAGCAGGAAGCCGGTGAGGGCCGTGGCCTGCACCAGCGAGCTGCAGAGCAGGGTGTGGAAGGCGCCGATGCGATCGGCCAGCCAGCCCCAGAACTGCCGCGCCAGGAAGGCGCTGCCCAGCAGCACCGAGAGCATGGCGGCGCCGTGCTGCGAGGCGAAGCCCAGGTCGCCGCAATAGGCCACGACATGCTGCATCGGCATCGCCATCGGCACGCAGCAGCAGAAGACCGCGACCATGAGGGTGATCATGATCAGGTTGGGCGGCAGACCAGTCATGGCGGGATTGCGTCGCGGTCCGCCCCTGGTACCGACGGACGGCGTCGAGGACTCGGGCGGTGGATGGAGGAAAATCGCCGCCACCGTCACGATCGCGATCGCCACGAGGACGGCGAACATCATCATCGTGCGCCGCCAGCCCAGCTCGTCGAGGCCGATCTGGATCAGCGGCGGCCACAGGCCGCCGGCGACGGCCTGGCCCGAGGAGATCAAGGCCACGGCGGAGCCGCGGTTGCGCTCGAACCAGCGGCTCACATAGGTGAGCAGCGGCGCGAACATGCAGGCGTTGCCGAGCAGGCCCATCAGCACGCCGTGGCCGACATAGAGGTGGAACAGGCCGCCCGAGGCGGCGACGACGAGGCCCGCGGCCACCATCGTGCCGCCGAACATCACGATCCAGCGGACGCCCAGCCGTCCCGACAGCCAGCCGGCGACGATGCCGCCGAAGGCGCCGCCGATATAGGTCAGCGCGCCGGCACCGGCGGGTCCCGCGCGCGCCGTGTCGAGCTCGGCGGCGATGGGCTTCAGCGCCATCACCGCGATCAGCGGTGCGCCGTAGGAGATGGTGAGCACCGCCAGCGACGCGCAGGCGGTGATCCAGGCGGTGCGGCTATCCAGCCCGCCGTTGGTGCTCGTCATGGCGCATCATACCGCGGCGGCGAGAGGGAACGGCCGCTGTTTGCGTGCGACGAGGAATATCAGCACTGCGAGATTGACGAGGTTCAGCACCAGCCCGGTGCCGAACGCCGGCATGTAGCTGCTGAAGCGATCGAACAGCTCGCCGGGCAGCCAGCCGCCGCCCGCCATGCCGAGGAAGCCCGCGAACATCACCGTCGGCACGCGCCAGTTGGCTTCCTGCGCGGTGTAGCATTCGCGCACCACGATCACGTAGGAGGGCAGCAGTCCCGACAGGCCGATGCCGAAGATCGCGGAGACCACGAACAGCGCGACCTGGTCCTGCGTCGCGAGGTAGCCCACGAGGCCGGTGATCTGCACCAGGGAGCTGAAGAGCAGGGTCTGGAAGCCGCCGATGCGGTCGGCCAGCCAGCCCCAGAACTGCCGGGCGAAGAAGGCCACGCCCAGCAGCACCGACAGCATGGCGGCACCGCTCTGCGAGGCGAAGCCCAGGTCGCCGCAATAGGCCACGACGTGGTTCATCGGCATCGCCATGGGAATGCAGCAGCAGAAGACCGCGACCATGAGCAGGGCCTGGAGCAGGTTGGGCGGCAGGCCCAGCGTCGTCTCGCGCGTCGTCGATGCGGCCGGCGCTGCGCCCGCGACCGGCGCGGCGACGGGCGGCGGCCGGAGAAAGACGAGAGCCAGAACCACGACCGACACGAAGATCAGCGCGGCGAACCAGATCATCGTCCAGCGCCAGCCGATCTCGTCGACGCCGAGCTGCAGCAGCGGCGGCCAGATGGCGCCGGAGACGGCCTGGCCCGAGGCGATCAACGCGACGGCCGAACCGCGGCGGCGCACGAACCACAGGCTGACGTAGGTCATCAGCGGCGAGAACAGGCAGGAGATGCCGAGCAGCCCGATCAGCAGGCCATGTCCGACGAACAGCTCGGTCAATCCGCCCGAGGCGGAGAGCGCGAGGCCGAGCGCCACCATCGCTGCGCCCAACAGCACGACGCTGCGCACGCCGAACTTTCCCGCCAGCCAGCCGGCGAGGATGCCGCCGAAGGCCGAGCCGATGTAGGAGAGGGCGGCGGCGCCGGACGGGCCGGACCGCGCGGTCACCAGCTCGCCGGCGATCGGCTTCATGGCCACGACCACGACCAGCGGCGCGCCGTAGCCGATGCTCATGACGGCAAGGGCGGCCCAGGCCGTGATCCAGGCCGTGCGGCTGTCGAGAAGATCCTTCATAGCGCCTGGGCCTCGCGTGCGATCTGGCGAACGAGATCGACCGACAGATGCCTGGCCAGCCTCGCGTGTGCTTTTTGCCACGATGCCAGAGCCGCCTCGAGCTGGCGCGCGCCTTTTTCGGTCAGCCACACCATGCGCTTGCGCTGGTCGCCGTCGACGGAGGCGATCTCCGCCAGCCCCTCGCTCTCCAGCGTGCGCAGCGTGCGCGACAGGGTGGACTGGTCGAGCCCCATGCGCTTGGCGAGCGCGCCCAGCGTGTCGTCGGGCGCCGCGGCGATCTCCGCCATCAGGCCGAAGCGGGCGAAGGAGACGCCGGTGCCGGCCATCTGCTCCTCGATGAATTGCGTGGCGCGCCGCGCCGCGGCCCGGAGGTTCCAGCCGGCACAGGTCTCGAGGGCGGTGCGGGCGTCGGCGCGCAACGTCCTGGGCGATTGCTTTCGCTTGAGGGTCATCATATGTAGATACAATAATTGTATCTACAAGGAAAGTCCGATGACCTACGCCTATGGCCTCGCGCAGCCCCGGGACATCGCCGGCAGGTCCGGCCGCGAAATCCTGCAGGCGATCGTCGACGGCAGCCTGCCGCAGGCGCCGATCTCTGAAACCATGAGCTTCTGGATCGTCGAGGTGGGTGACGGCTTCGCGGCCTTCGAAGGCGAGCCGGGGCAGAGCCTGCTCAACCCCATGGGCACGGTGCATGGCGGCTGGGCGCTCACCTTGATCGACAGCGTGGCCGGCTGTGCCGGCCATTCGCTGCTGCCGGCCGGCGCGGGCTACACCACGATCGAGACCAAGGGCAACTTCTCGCGCCCCATCACCCGCGACACCGGCCGCGTGCGGGCCGAGGGGCGGGCGGTGGCGCAGGGCCGGCAGATCATCTCGGCCGAAGCGCGCGTGCTCGGCGCCGACGGCAAGGTGCTGGCGCACGGCACCTCGACGATCCTCGTGGTCGGCCCGAGATGACCGCGGTCTTCGTCCACGGCGTACCCGACACGCACCGTGTGTGGCGGCCGGTGATGGAGCGGCTCGACCGTGCCGGTGCCGTAGCACTGTCGCTGCCGGGCTTCGACGCGCCGCTGCCGGAAGGCTTCACCGCGACCAAGGACGAGTATGTCTCCTGGCTGATCCGCGAGTTGGAGCGCTTCGACGGGCCGGTCGATCTCGTGGGACAGGATTGGGGATCGCTGCTGGTCACGCGCGTGGCCTCGCTGCGTCCCGATCTGGTCGCGAGCTTCGTCGGCGGCGGGGCGCCGGTGAGCGGCGAGTATGTCTGGCATAAGGCG
>CANIRG010000319.1 GCA_947469635.1 Rhodospirillales bacterium
CCCGCGACACGATCCCCTTGCTCGAGGTATCGCGCGGCCTCGAACGCCTGCGCGAGCTGCAGACGTCGCACGACACTTTCTGGGGCGCGCTGTTCTGGAGCACGCAGCTCAAGCAGCAGGTGCTGAACGTGCGCACGCCGGTGCGGCGGATCGACGATGCCTTCATCGGCGGGCTGATTGCCACTGTCGCCGTGGGCGATCTCTCGTCGCTCATGGGCGATCCCGCCAACGGCGGGCGCTATTTCATCCTGGTGGATCACGACAAGGTGCTGGCGCACCACCGGCTGATCGACCCGCGCGGGCTCGACCTGTCCGAGAGCAAGCCGCTGCCCACCATCCGCGAGGTCGGCGATCCGATCCTGGCGAAATTCTGGGACACGCCGGTGCCCAACCGGCAACTCGACCATGCGCTGGGAGGATTCGGGCGGGTCGTGGAGGCGGAGGGCGGCCGCTGGGTGTTCGTCCATCGCGAGCTCGAGGGGTACGGGCCCAGCCCGTGGCTGATCGGGCAATATTTTCCCATCAAGGAGGCTACGGAGGATCTCGACCGGCTGATGAACGGCGCCATCGTGGGCGGCATCACGCTGTCGCTCGCCGGCATCCTGGCGCTGATCATGGGGCTGCGCATGGCGCGCTCGATCCGCACCCTCACCACGGCCGCCGAGGCGATGGAGCGGTTGGAGTTCGAGACGCCGCTGCGCCGGCCCTCGCGCCTGCGCGAGATCGACGATGCCGCGCACAGCCTCGACAAGGCGCGCAGCGCGCTGAAATGGTTCGGCGCCTACGTACCGCAGCGCCTGGTCCGCCGCCTGATGGAGCTGGGCGAGGACGGCATCACCTCGCGCGGCCGCACCGTCTCGGTGATGTTCACCGACATCGTCGAGTTCACACCGCAGGCCGAGGGCCTGCCCGACCATGAGACCGCCGAACTGCTCAACCATCACTTCGCCCTGCTCGGCGCCTGCATCGAGCACGAGCACGGCATGATCGACAAATACATCGGCGACTCGGTGATGGCGGTGTGGGGCGGCCTGCAGCGCATGGAGGATCATGCCGACCGCGCCGTCCGGGCCGCGCTGGCGATCGTCAAGGCGATCGGCGAGGACAATGCGGAGCGCCGCGCCGCCGGCAAGCCGCCGATCCGCATGCGCATCGGCCTTCATTCGGGCCGCGTCGTCTCGGGCAACATCGGCGCTCCGGGGCGGGTCAACTTCACCGTGATCGGCGATGCGGTGAACGTGGCGCAACGCTTCGAGCAGCTCGGCAAGGAGTTCATGACTCCGGACGACGACATCGTGCTGCTGGTGAGCGGCCAGACGCTGGCCGCGGTGCAGGACCGCAGCTCGCTCGGCATGGAGCTGCCACCGCCCGAGCAGCGCCGCGTCAAGGGCCACGACGCGCCGGTCGAAGTATATCGGCTGGTGTGACGGGAGCATCCATGCAGCGTGCTGACGTCGATGGCATCGTGGCGCTGGCCGCCGAGCTCGTCCGGCTGCCTTCACGTGCGGGTGCCGACTCGCCCGAGCCGGTGCTGCGGGCGCTGAGCGGTTGGCTCGCCGCGCATGGGCTGGAACCACGGGCCCTCACGAACGATGGAGGCGAGACGGTCGGGCTCTGCGTCCGCGTCATGGGACCGGAGGCGGGCCCGATCCTCTGCCTCGACGCCTGCATCGACACCGCGCCCTTCGGTGATCCGGCGCGCTGGTCGCGACCGCCGACCTCGGGCGCCATCGACAATGGCAGGCTGTGGGGCCGCGGCGCCGCCGACTCGAAGATGGGCGCCGCGATCCTGGCGCATGTGCTGCGCGATCTCGAGGCCACGGGCGCCATCCGTCGCGGCGGCGTCGACCTCCTGCTCGATGCCGACGAGCACACCGGCCGCTTCGGCGGCGCGCGCGCCTATCTCGCCGCGCTCGACCGCCGGCCCGACGGCGCGGTGCTGGGCTATCCCGGCAACGAGGAGCTGATCCGCGGCAGCCGCGGCTTCCATCGCGTACGGCTCGCGGTCTCCGGCCGCGCCGGCCATTCGGGCTCGACCGACGGGGACGGCATCAACGCCATCGCCAAGCTCGCCCGCCTCGTCACCGCGCTCGAGGAGGCCGAGCTGCCGGCCGAGCCACCAGGCCCTTTCGCCTTCGGCCCGCGCGTGACCGTCACCCGGATCGAGGGCGGCGAGGGCTTCAGCATGGTGCCGGATCGCGCGGTGTGCAGCCTCGACATGAGGCTGACGCCCGGCTTCGGGATCGAGCAGGCAGGCCGCTGGCTCGACGCCATCTCCGCGCGCCATGGTGCGCACATCGAGCCGGTCGAGAGCTGGCCGCCGTACCTCGTCCCGGAGACCCATGCGTTGGTGCGCGCCTTCCAGTCGGCCGGCTCGCTGGCGTGGGGACGCGACGTGCCGCTCGCCGTGTGCGGGCCCTCGAACATCGGCAACCTCTTCGCCGCCCATGGCATCCCGACGCTGTGCGGGTTGGGCGTCGCAGCGGAGAACGTCCACGGCACCGACGAATGCGCCCTGCTGGCCAGCGTCGACGGCGCCTGGCGCGGCTATCTCGAAGGGGCGCGCCGTTTCCTCGCGGCGTGATAGGCTGCGGCAAAAGCCGGCCCCGGAGGAACGCATGTGGGTTCAAGACGCCTGGTACGTCGCCGCCTGGACGCATGAGATCGAGCCGGGCCGCATCCATGCCCGCACCATCATCGACCAGCCGCTGGCGCTCTACCGCACGACCGACGGCGCGGTCGTGGCCTTCGAGGACCGCTGCTGCCACCGCTTCGCGCCGCTGTCGCTGGGACGGCTGGAGGGCGACGACCTGCGCTGCATGTACCACGGGCTGAAGTTCGCACCCGACGGCCGCTGCATCGAGATCCCCGGCCAGAAGCTGATCCCGCAGAGCGCCTGCGTACGGCGCTACCCCGTCGCGGTGGTGGGCAGCTGGGTGTGGATCTGGATGGGCGATACAGCCGCGGCAGACGCCACGTCGATCCCCTCCTCCCTGGCGCTCGACGATCCCGCGTATCGCCTGATGGCCAGCCACCTCGACTATGCCGCGCACTATCTCCTGATCGACGACAACCTCCTCGACCTCTCGCATCTCTCCTTCGCGCACGAGAAGACGCTGGGCCTCGACATGCCGCAATGGGCCGACCAGCGGCCGCATGTCGTGCCGCTGGAGCGCGGCCTGCGCTTCCAGCGCTGGCTCGCCAACCATCCGACGCGCGGCTTCATGAGGAAGCTGGGCGAGCGCGTCGATGTGTGGAACAGCTACGACTTCGTCTTCCCCGGCATCTTCCTGCAGCGCACCACCTTCCATCCGCAGGGCACCGCCGAGCGCAGCGGCGGCCGGGAGCCGGAGGGCGAGCCGCCGTTCTATCGCGTCGACGAGCAGGCGGTGACGCCGATCTCGGCCCGCGCCTCGCGCTATTTCTATGCCGCCGGCGCCCGTCGGGACGATATCGATCCCGGCAAGCTCGAACGGCTGTTTGGCGTGACGCAGCTCGCCTTCAACGAGGACAAGACCCTCATCGAGGCGCAGCAGAAGACCATCGACCTCGATCCGACACGCCCCATGCTGGGCACCAGCCTCGACGCCGGTCCGACCCGGTTCCGCAAGCTGGTGGAGTCCCTCCAGCGCTAGCCTTACGCCGCCGCGCGGATGGCGGCCTTGTTGACCTCGCCGTCGACGTGGCCCTCGAACTGCTGGAAGTTCTTCTCGAAACGCTGGGCGACGTCGCGCGCGGCGCTGTCGTAGGCCTTCTTGTCCGTCCAGGAGTCCTTGGGGTTGAGCACGTTGCCGGGCACGTCGGGGCAGGCGCTGGGCACCTGCATGCCGAAGTTGGGATCAGGCGTCGAGGCGACCGAGGCCAGCGATCCGTCGAGCGCTGCCCGCACCATCGCGCGGGTGTGGCGGATCGACAGGCGCGAGCCCACGCCATAGCCACCGCCCGACCAGCCGGTGTTGACCAGCCAGCACTTCACGTTCTGCTTCGCCATCTTCTCCCCCAGCATCTTGGCGTAGACCGTGGGATGGCGCGGCATGAAGGGGGCGCCGAAGCAGGTCGAGAAGGTGGCCTGCGGCTCGGTCACGCCCTTCTCGGTGCCGGCGACGCGCGCGGTGTAGCCCGAGAGGAAGTGGTACATCGCCTGCTCCGGTGACAGGCGCGAGATCGGCGGCAGCACGCCGAAGGCATCGGCCGTCAGCATCACGATGTTCTCCGGCGTGCCGGCGATGCCGGTGGCCGAGGTGTTGGGAATGAAGTCGATCGGATAGCAGGCGCGCGTGTTCTCGGTGTAGCGCCCGTCGTCGAGGTCGAGCGCGCCCGTCATCGGGTCGACCACGACATTCTCCAGCACCGTGCCGAAGCGTCCGGTGGTGGCATAGATCTCGGGCTCCGCCTCGCGCGACAGCTTGATCACTTTCGCGTAGCATCCGCCTTCGAAGTTGAAGAGCGAGGTCTCGGCCCAGCCATGCTCGTCGTCGCCGATCAGCGTGCGCGACGGGTCGGCCGACAGCGTCGTCTTGCCCGTGCCCGAGAGGCCGAAGAAGATCGCCACGTCGCCCTTGGGGCCGATGTTGGCCGAGGCGTGCATGGGCAGCACGTTCTTGTCGGGCAGCAGGTAGTTCAGGATAGTGAATACCGACTTCTTGATCTCGCCCGCGTACCAAGTGCCGCAGATCGCCACGACCCGGTCGGTGAAGTTCACCAGGATGGCGCAGTCGGAGGCGGTGCCGTCGGTCTTGGGATCGGCTTGGAAGCCCGGCAGGTTCAGGATGGTGAAGTCGGGCTTGAAGCCCAGAAGCTCCTCGGGCTTGGGCCGCAGGAACATGTTCTTGGCGAAGAGATTGTGCCACGCCGTCTCGGTGATCACGCGCACGCCGATGCGGTGCGCCGGATCGGCGCCGCCCCAGCAGTCGCGCACGAACAGCTCGCGACGCTGCGCGTAGGCCATCATGCGGCTGTAGAGGGCGCGATACTTCTCCGGCGAGATCGGCTTGTTGGTCTTGCCCCAGTCGACGCGGCCCTTGCTCTCGGCATCCTCGACGATGAACTTGTCGTTGGGCGAGCGGCCGGTGTGCACGCCGGTGCGCACCACGAAGGCGCCGCCGTCGGCGACCTGGCCCTCGCGACGGCGGATCGCCTCCTCGTAGAGCGCTGCCACCGACAGGTTCCAATGGACGCTCGAGACGTTCTTGAGCCCGAGATAGTCGATGCCGAATTTGGGAACGATGAAGCCCGCCTGATGCACGGCGTTTTCTCCTGGATGAATGACGGTTTACCCGCCGAATGACGACGCCTTATGCGCCAAAGATTGGGGCGGGAGTAGGGTTGGCACGCCGCACCCGCTGCAATCTTTGCGGAGCATGTGGAAGAGCCTTCGCAGGCGCGAAACGGTCGACCCAGGAGGCTCTGGGTTACTAAAAGTAACGCTTTAAATAACATCGAACTAACAGCTCGAGCCATCTCGCACTGCACACACGAATTCTGAAAGACCCCGCACCCGATCATCCGCTCATCATAGGCGTCTTCGGCGCGCGTCCCTATTTCGGGTGCTACTTATGGCCCCTCCGTCGGCGTAAGACGCCGTCACCTCCCCATTTGAATTGCCCCTCTCTCCCTTACAAAGCATGGAGGGGCTTCCGCCGATGCGTGGCCCTTACAAAGCAGGGGAAGGACGAGAGCGATTTCCATTTCTTGATGCGTCGGATCGACGACTTTAATCCCTACTTCGGGTTGGCTGTCATTTCCCGCCCTTGGTCGCCGCCGCCGTCATTCCTTCAGCGTGTCTGCGGACGACTCCCAGGTGGGCAGTTACTGGGGCGTCTTTCGCAAGGCTTTCGGGTATGCGGAGCGCGGCTTCGACGGCTGCGCGGAATTGGGCCTGCGCCTTTGCTGGCTCCGCCGCATGCTGGAATGTCCGTTATTCAGGCGCCAACGCCACAGAGCTAATTCTTAGGAGCAATGACGATGCGCAAAGTTCCTTCCGCCATCGTTTCGTCTCGCCCTAAATTGGCTTGCGTGCCTTTTATGGCGGCGCCGAATGCCGTTCGTAGAAAAGCTGCCGCATGGGCGGCATCAAGTTCTGGGATGGTCTTGGCGATCACGGAGACGCCAGAGGGCTGCGCACCATATGTGACTGTGAGCGGCACCGACGACGCGAGCGGCATCGTGGGATTGGGGCCGCGCAGCGGCTTAGGCGCGGAAACAGCCCAGCCCGCTTTGTCGAGTGCCGATAGGGTGCGCACCGCCACCCACAAAGAATCGTTCTCGTCGGCATACCAGAGTTCAACGACGGGCCATTTCTCTTTCCCGGCGAGATACGCCAAGAACGCATCTTCATCGAATTGGCGCGGGGCCATGCGTTCGCGGATCTGTTCTGCTTTCAATTCGGCATTCGCTGCGCCTTGTTTTGCAGTCTCGGCGACGGCATTAGCGGCGGCGATCTCGGCCGCTGCTTTGGTTTGGTATTGCGCTAGTTCCTTTTTCGCTTGCGCCGACTCCGCTCTCTGCAACTTGATGACCGCATACGTAGCGACCACCACGCCTATGCCGCCGATTGCGACCACGCCAAGGAACCAGAGCGTTGCGTGTTCCCAGCCGTGCAGGTCGAGTCCAAACATCCGTCTTACCTTCGCGGAACGGGTAGTGTTTTCGATTGTAGGGCTGTCATTGGCGGGCGTGCTGGCCATCATGTGCCTAGTTGTACGGGACGCCCTATTCTAGAGGTCTTCGAGCCTTCTAGCACCGCCAGTGTGGCCAGCAGGAACGTCGCGGAGAATGTTTCGCGCTTTAGCTTGTGCGCCAGCGTAGGGGACGGCAGATGGGGCACGCTAATAGCGGCGACCATGAAACTTCTCCCCGATGAACCGGGTGAGCGATCCGTGGTCGTATTGCCCTGTCGGCCCGACATAGCGGGCGAACTCGTCTGGGTGAACATCGACATAGACGACGCTCTGGCGGCGGCTTTCTTCACGGAAGCGCTGGGCCATGAACTCGGTAAACTCGGCGTGGGTGGGCTGGACGTGATCATCCATGAGGGCGCGAAAGGCTCCGTAATCGTATGCAGCGACGCGGGGCAGTTGATAGGGTTCCATGGGGCTTCTCCTTCTCAGGACAGTCTACAGTCCTGCTTTCTTAGAGGGAGAGCAGCCATTTTAATGGGGAGCTATGCCGTTGTCGTACCATGCTGCGCCCCTAGAGGGCGCGTCAGGCCGGACGATCTAGAGGCGGACGCGCCTCTAATGCCTGAAATCATTCCTGCGACGAGGCAGGCGGGCGCTGAGGCTTTATATGGGTACGACGTGGAGTTTGAATCTGAGGAAGATGCCGCGGCGCGTGTTTTCGGAGCCATGCTTGAAAGGATGGATGTCGAAAACTGAACCAGCCCTCCCGGCTTGGATGCGTGCCTCTCTTTGCCCACGTTCCCATTTTGGTATCCATCGAAACGATCGCCCAAATGAACATCTCTCGGAATTGCCGCACTTGAGGCATGGGTTCTATTCCCGCTACCTTCACGGAAGATTCCATCCAACGCATGTAGTCGGAGCTAAGAAGCTTCACGCATTCGCGCTTAATTGACGGAATGTTGAACGAGCGCACATGAAGATCATGAGCAAACTGATTTCGGATTGCCTTGATCGTCATCAACTCTCGATATTCGTCCTTCCCGTACATATTCAGGGCGTATCCTATTTGGATCTTCGCATGGAAGCGCCCGAGCGCCGCGTTCTCGCCCTTAAATATTAGGGCTCATCAGGGAATCGAGTGGGTGATTTGGGCAACTTCAGAGCGCTGGAAGCATGCATGTGAGGACCTTGAGCCGCAGATATTCCTGGTCGCGCAGGCCGTAGGCGCGGCGCTGGATGACGCGGATCTTGTTGTTGAGGCCCTC
>CANIRG010000320.1 GCA_947469635.1 Rhodospirillales bacterium
CGGCGCGCGGCGCGTCGGCGGCCGGGTCGAGGGGCAGCGGCGCGTTGGACGCGGCCGCCAGCGCGTCGGTCGCGATGCCGCGCTTGGCGAACACGTCCTTGGCGACACCGATGGCGGACACCGCGCGCGGCCAGCCGGAATAGAAGGCGAGGTGCGTGATGACGGCGGCGATCTCGGCCGGCTTCACGCCATTGTCGAGCGCGCGGTTGAAATGCCCCGTCATCTGCTCGGTGTGGCCGCCGGCCACGAGGGCGGAGATGGTGACCAGGCTGCGGTCGCGCGGCGCAAGTTCCGGGCGCTTCCAGACGTCGCCGAACAGCACCTCGTCGGTGTAGGTCGCGAGCGGGGGCGTGATCGCCTGCATGTCGGGCGGCGCCACCCGCGTCGCGGGCCGCTGCTGGGCCTCGGCCCCTGCAGCCAATGAACAGATGGCGAGCGTGGCGGCAAACAGCTTCATCGATCCCTCCGGTGTGTGGAGGAAACATAGGCGGTGCGGCGGTTAGCGATTAGGCGCTAAATAGTGAAAGAGCCTATATCCAGGATTCATCAATGAAGTGTCCGAGAGCGGTCGCGAGCCGCGGCTCGCACAACCGCGGGCCACCGGTCATTGCGATCGCCATGGGGTCATCCGCGGTATCCAGCGCGGGACGGCGGTGCGGAACGCCTCGTACTCACTCCCGAACGTCCGCTCGAGCGTGGGTTCTTCGTACGCCACGACGAAGAGGTGGAAGCCGAGCCAGAGCAGCGCGCCGTAGACGATGAGGCCCCAATCGCCCATCAGCACCGCTTGACCCAGGATGATGGCAACGACCGCGACGTATATTGGATTGCGCACATAGCGGTAGAGACCGGTCACCACGAGATTCCGGGTCGGCGCGATGGGCGCGGGGGTGCCGAGACCCTGAAGCGCGAAACGCGCAAATGCGTCAACGAGCCCGGGCACGCCTGCGAGAATCATTATCGCGCCGATCCAGCGCGTCAGCTCCAGGCCAATGAACGGCGGCCGCAGTTGCCAACCCGTGACCGACCATGGAATGAGCCCCGCCAGCGTGAATGGGGCGACCACGAAGAAAACCGCCGATCCCAGGACGGCAATGGTTCGTTGCACGGCGGTTCCCGACACTCCCGGTCGCTGCGAGCCCATTCCAACCTCCCCTTCATGGTTTGCCCCTGAGAGCGGTGAGTTGGCTGCTAGGGGAAAGGATTGTAGTAGCGAGAGTCAGCGCGGCGGGTTAGCTCACGCGCCTCGACATCCCGCATTTTCCGCCGGGGCTCCGGGAATGCCGGACTGCTGGTTCCAGCATTGATGGGCAAAAGGGCGAGCAACCACTTCCAGATACGCATGTGGACCCCCGATTTACTGACATCCTACCG
Source organism: Rhodospirillales bacterium (assembly GCA_947469635.1). GTDB lineage: Bacteria > Pseudomonadota > Alphaproteobacteria > Reyranellales > Reyranellaceae > Reyranella. Next base: position 1,375 of record CANIRG010000320.1, read on the forward strand.
TGCCCCGCGCCGCTCCGCCACGATAGCCGCCCGTACCAGATCGAAGACGTGCACCAGCCTTCCCAGCCCTGCGAATCCTGGAGGGATACATCGGAGATGGGTCGGTCAGCGATTGGGCGCTAAATAGTGCAAGCGCTGATATCGAGGATTCATCAATGAAGCGCGAGGACCTGGTCGATCTCAACGCCTTCGTGCTGGTCGCGGAGGAGCGCAGCTTCACGCGCGCGGCGGCCCGGCTCGGCACCTCGCAGTCGGCGCTGAGCTTCGCCCTCCGCCGGCTCGAGGCGCGGCTGGGGGTCCGCCTGCTCACCCGCACCACGCGCAGCGTCGCGCCGACGGAGGCGGGCGAGCGCCTGCTGGCCACGCTCGGTCCGGCGCTGGACAAGATCGATGGCGAGCTCGCCGCCTTGAGCGAGCTGCGGGAGAAGCCCGCGGGCACCATCCGCATCACCACCGGCGAGCACGCGGCCGAAGCCATCCTGTGGCCCGTCCTGGCCAAGCTGCTGGCGCGCTATCCCGACATCAATGCCGAGCTCGTCGTCGACTACGCCCTCACCGACATCGTGGCCGGCCGCTACGATGCGGGCGTCCGGCTGGGCGAGCAGGTGGCACGGGACATGATCTCCGTGCGCATCGGTCCCGACTTCAGCATGGCCGTGGTGGGCGCGCCGTCGTACTTCGCCAAACGGCCGAGGCCGCAGAAGCCGCAGGACCTCACGGCCCACGACTGCATCAACCTCCGCCTGCCGACCTACGGCGGGCTTTACGCCTGGGAGTTCGAGAAGCGCGGACGCGAGCTCAAGGTGCGGGTCGACGGGCGCCTGGTGCTCAACGACCTGTCGATGCGGGTGGGGGCGGCCGTGGCGGGGCTCGGCCTCGCCTATGTGCCCGAGGACCAGGTGAAGACGCAGGTCGCCAGCGGCCGGCTCGTCCGCGTGCTCGAGGACTGGTGCGCGCCGTTCCCCGGCTATCACCTCTACTATCCCAGCCGCCGCCAGCCCGCGCCCGCCTTCGCGCTGCTCGTCGAGGCGCTGCGCTATCGAGGCTGAGGTTCCCGCCCCGTCGTCAGTGGAGGTGCCCTGGTCTTAAGAGGGCGGAGGGGTCAGGGCCGCCAATTGGAGTTTTGACCCCTCCGTCGGCGGAGGACGCCGACACCTCCGCATTTGAATGGGGAGGAACGCCTTCGACCAGCGCATGGAGCTCGATCGGCTGCGGCTGGCCGTCAAGTGTCAGCGGACCGATCGGCTCCAGCTGCACGGCGACGGTGAGGCGCTCGACGACGGCGGCGGATATCAGCGCTGCCTTGCCCACCTGCTTGCAGGCGTTCTCGATGCGGCTGGCGACATTCACCGTGTCGCCGATGACGGTGAATTCCAGGCGCTGGCGGGTGCCGACATTGCCGACGACGGCGGGGCCGGCATGGATGCCGATGCGCTGGACCAGCGGGGCCTGGCCGCGGGCCGCGCGGTCGCGGTTGAGATCGGCCAGGGCCGTCATCATGCCGCGCGCCGCCTGGACGGCGCGATCGGCCGAATCGGCGGCCGGCACCGGCGTGCCGAAAGTCGCCATGATGCCGTCGCCGATGAACTTGTCGAGCGTGCCGCCGGCGCGGAAGATCTCGGCGACCATGCGCTCGTGGTATTCCGACAGCATCGCCAGCGCCTCGGCGGCGGGCAGCCCGGCACAGGTGCGCGTGAAGCCGGCGAGGTCGCTGAACAGCACGACAACCTCCTGTTCGCGGCCACCCGGGCGCAGGAACGCCTCGCCACCGTCGCGGATGCCGCCGGCCACGGCGGGTGAGAAATAGCGGCTGAGCTGATCGGTCATGCGCTGCAGGGCGATCGCCTCGCGCACCGTGCGGCGGGCGAACAGGGTAGCGACGGCGGCACCCGTCGTGGCGCTGCCGACGGCCAGCAGCTCGAGGATGAGGCGCGACGGGCTGATGGCGGGTCCGAGCAGCGCCTCGGCGCTGTACCACGCGAAGATCGTCGCCGGGTCGCGCGCCGCGATCGCGTAGAATACGATCAGCGTCGCGCCGAGGCCGAGACCCGCGATCGCGACATGCAGCGGGCGCAGCGTCAGCGTCATGCCGGCCACCATTCCCAGCCCGATCGTCGCGACCGGGAGCTTGGCCAGCGCCGACAGGGGCGTGCCCGGCGGAAAGGTGCTCCACATCATGGCTCCCGCTATGGCGCCCGTGACGGCTGCGGCAAGCGCCACCGCGATGCCGATCCCTTCGACCCAGCGGCGCCGGCGCAGGAGCATCAGCATGCCGGCCGGCAGGGCGAGGCTGACGGCGAAGTAGGCGACGACCGACGGCTTGGAGAGCTGGGCCAGGGAATTGGTGAAGTAGAGCACCACGAGGCTCGCCGTCTGCGCCAGGAAGACTACGAACCCGATCCCGGCCATCAGGGTGAGGCTTCGGGCCTCGCGTTCGCGCAGGAGCGCTGCGGCGCCGTCGGGTCGGTTCGTCCGAATGCTACTGCCCGGGCTTGCGCAGGATCTTGAGCACGTCGTCGCGGTCGAGGTCCTGGGTGCGGCCCTGCGAGCGGACGTCGGGACGGATGCCGCCGACCCGACCCGGCGTCGGCGCGTTGACGGTGGGCGACCGGGTCTGCGGCGTTGTCGTGGTGATGGTGGGCGTCTGCACCTCCGGTGCCCGCACCGTCGGTGTCGTCGGTGGCTTGACCGTGGGCGTGCGCACCTCCGGTGTCCTGATGGTGGGCGTCTGCACCTCCGGTGCCCGCACCGTCGGTGTCGTCGGTGGCCTGACCGTTGGGGTGCGCACCTCCGGCGTCCTGACCGTCGGCGTCTGCACCTCCGGTGCCCGCACCGTCGGTGTCGTCGGCGGCTCGACCGTGGGCGTGCGCACCTCCGGCACCCGGACGGTGGGTGACGGCACCCTGACCGTGGGATCGTTCACCGTCGGCGTCGGAACATTGACGGTGGGGGTGAGCACGGTGGGTGTTGGGGCGGCCTGTTGCGCCTGGGCGGCCGACAGCGCGAAGCCGGCCGCGCCCAACGCCGCTAGTCCGCAACGCCTGATCCTCTGCATCTCTCCCGACTTTCCCTGGTCCCGCGCCCACCTCGCCACAGGACCGTGGGGAGTCTAGTCGACGCTCGAAGGGGAGACGACGCATGTGGATCGACACGCCTGCCACGCGACTGCTGAAGATTCGCTATCCGATCGTGCAGGGCCCGTTCGGCGGCGGCGCGTCGTCGGTCGAGCTGGCGTCCATCGTCTCCAACCTGGGCGGCCTCGGCTCGTTCGGCGCCCAGCATCTGGCGCCGGCGGAGATCGGCGAGCTCGTCGCCCGCATGCGGGCGCAGACGGCGGCGCCCTTCGCGATCAACCTGTGGGTCGACAATGCCGATGCCGCGATGGCCGGCTTCGACAGCGCGACCTTCGCGCGTCACGTCGCGCGGCTGAAACCGGTCTATGCCGCCCTCGGCCTCGAGCCGCCGGCCTTTCCCAACCGCTTCGGCCAGGACTTCGACGAGCAGGTCGCGGCCCTGATCGAGGCGGCGCCGCCGGCCTTCAGCTTCGTCTTCGGCATCCCGTCGCCGGCCATCCTGGAAGCCTGCAGGCAGCGCGGCATCGTCACGATCGGCAATGCCACCACCGTCGCTGAGGCGCGCGCCATCGAGGCGGCCGGCGTCGACATGCTCGTCGCGACCGGCGCCGAGGCGGGCGGCCACAGGGTGTCCTTCCTGCAGGCGCCCGACAGCGTGCTGATGGGCAATTTCGCGCTGCTGCCGCAGGTGCGCGACGCCGTCGCCCTGCCGGTGATCCTGGCGGGCGGCATCGCCGACGGGCGCGGCATCGCCGCCGCCCTCACGCTGGGCGCCGATGCCGTCCAGATCGGCACGGCGTTCCTCGCCTGCGAGGAGTCCGGCACCGCCGCGCTGCACCGGGCCGCGCTGTTCTCCGGGCAGGCGACGGACACGGTGCTGACACGCGCCTTCACCGGCCGCCTCGCGCGCGCGATCCGCAGCGGCTTCGCCGAGGACGCGGAGAGCGGCGCCGACGGGATCGCGCCCTATCCGGCGCAGGGCTGGCTCGTGCGCACGCTGCGCGCGTCGGCGATCGAGCAGGGGCGAAGCGATCTGCTGCCGCTCTACGCCGGCCAGTCCGCCTCGCTGCTGCGCCATCATCATGCTACCGGGCTGTTCGGCGCCCTGGTCGCCGAGACCGACGAGGCGTTCCGCAAGGCCGCGCTGCGGTCGCGGGACGAGTGATCGAGGGCCTGCCCGCGCCGTCCCTCGGGCGAGCGGTCAGTTCGGCGGCTTCACGCCGCGGACCATGTCGAGATGGATCGCCTTCGGGGCCGTGTAGTAGCGCACGGTGATGACCCGGCCGACGAGGTAGGCGGCGAGGAACGCCGCGATGGCGCCCAGGACGCCGTACCGGCCCGAGGTGCGCCCCATCAGGTCGGAGGTGACGAAGCGGGCCAGCGCCAGCAGCAGCAGCGCCGACGCCACCGCGACACCGTCCCAGGTGCGGAGCACGCGGACCAGCTTGCGCTCGAAATCCGTGTCGACCTTCAGCAGCAGGCCGGCGCCCAGGCCGATCGCCATGCCGCCCATGATGGCGATGGTCCACAGCTCCGAGCGCTTGCCGGGCGAGACGAACAGCAGCACGCCCGCCACGGCGACCGCCAGCGCGGGCGGCAGCGCCCACTCGAAACGGCTGGCGGGCGTCTCGCGCAGCTCGTGGCGCAACGACCAGAGGGCGGCGGCGGCCATCAGCATGGCGGCGATGTGCCAGGCGACGAAGGTGCTGTTCATGGACATGGTGGGCGATCTTCAGTTCCCGGCAGTGCCGTCGCAACGAAATTCGGCCGGGATCGCCCCGGCCGCCGACGAAAAGGGGAGCCAGGCTGCCCTGGCTCCCCCGTCGAGGCTTGCGGTCGGTCAGCCCATGGCGGCCAGCGACAGCGTGATCACCAGCTTGCCGCCCGAGACGCCGATCTGGATGTGCTTGTCATCCAGGCCGAGCTTGTCGAGCACCTTGCCGGCGAGGGCGCCGGCGATCGCCTTGTTGAGGGCGTCGCGCTGGGCCGGATCGGCCACCACGGCGTCGAAGCCGGAGCGGATCGCGCCGTTGACCTTGTGGTTGAGGCCGTCGGTGGCGATGCCGTTCAGGGCGCGCACGCCCCAGTCGCCGCGCACCTCGGTGACGCCCATGCTGGCGATGCGGACATGCGCAGGGTCGTCGGCGAAGCGGGCGGTGAGGCGGATCGAGGCGCGGTCCCAATGCAGGTCGGGGCAGAGGTAGTCGCGATAGGAGCCCGCCGCCTTCAGCTCGCAGGTGAACTCCGTGCCCTTGGCCTCGAAGGCGATGCGCAGGCCGAGGTCGTTGCCCTCGCTGGTCGCATGGACGCTCTTGGAGCCGAGATTGTGCGGCGTGATCTTGAGGTCGCCGAGATGGATGTTGTCGATGCGCACTTCCTTGACCTGCTGCGTGAGGTCGATCTCGGGGATGCGCTCGGGGCCGAAGCGATAGCGCAGGTACGAGCGGCCATGCCGGTCGTCGAGCGTGACCGTGCTCTTGGACAGATAGGCGTCGCCGAGCTCGGTGAGCTTGGCCATCGGGCACTCGACGCGGATCTTGCTGGCCGGCGCGCCGGCGCCCAGGCCGCAGCCGAGACGAGCGGCGGCCTCGCGGGCCGACTTCACGGGATCGGCGCCGACGGCCACCAGCTGGAAGGTCTCCCAGTCGCGGGCCTGGTCGCTCGAGGCGGCGAGCTTGCTCTCCTCGCCGACGCCGGCGCGGACGTACTTGCCGTTCTGCACCGAGCGCAGCGCGACCTTGCCGCCGCCGCGATCGACCAGCTCGAAGGTCTCCCAGCCGCCGGCCGCGTCGCTGGTGGCGCCGAGCAGGGTCTGGCCGGTGAGGCCCGCCCGCACGAACTTGCCCGAGTTCCACGAGCGCAGCGCGATCCGGTTCTCGCCGCGCCGCACGACGCGGAACTTCTCCCACGCGCCCTTGCTCGCGCTGGAAGCGCCGAGCAGGCTTTCGTCGCCGATGCCGGCGCGCACGAACCTGTCGTTCTGCGCCGAGCGGATCGCGATCACCGCGCCGTCGTGCGGCACGTCGAGCGCCCAGGCGGCCTGGACCGCCAGGATGCCGAGCGCACCCGTTGCCATGGCGAATCCGGCGATTCGCCTCGAGATGGACGATAGCTTGGACATTTCCCCACTCCGATCAGCCACGGGCACCTGAATGGTTCCCGGTTGTGGCTGCGGCGGATCGTCGTCGGCGAATGCGGCCGGATTGCGGCTGAAAATGTGCATGGTGGGGGCAAATGCATGGGACCCCCACCAATCGCTCACCAGCGCAGGAGACGATGGCCGGCCAGGGCGCCGAGCGCGATCACGGGGATCGCCGCCAGCACGTACCAGGTCATGACGAACAGCGGCGAGTCGTCGAAGCAGTGGAAGGCATAGAGCGTGGCGCCCGCCGCGGCGGCGAGGAAGC
>CANIRG010000321.1 GCA_947469635.1 Rhodospirillales bacterium
CTACCGACATCAAACTCTTTCGTGGTGAAGGTGAGCTTCTGCCACGAGCCCGTGGTGATCGTCTGACCCGTGCCGTTCTTGTTGGCGCAGAACGGTGCGCTACCACCGCCGAGGGGGGCACCGCTGGCGCGGCTGTAGGCCACCATTCTGACGACGCCGCTGGCGTAGCCACGGAACTTCGCGAAGTCGCCAGCCACTGTCACGATGTTGGCGGCGCTGAGGTTGATGAGGCTGGCGCCATTGGTCAGCGTGAGCACGCCCTGGAAGCGCACCCAACGCTCGGAGCCCTCGGCGAGCGTGATCGCCGTAATCGTCGTGGTGCCCGAAATTTCGGCTGCACCGCCGACTGCGCCGTCCAAGACGACGGTGGCCGCGGACGCGATTGTCGGCGGAGCGCCGCCACGCAGCAGGCTCGTCCGCCACTTCGAGCCAGCGCCGTCCCAGGTGATCGAAAACGGGATCTTGCCGGGGATCGTGAGGGTGGCGCCGTTGCTGCCATAGTCGATGGCGTCGCCGGCGTCTGGCGTCAGGACGATACCGTTGGCGCTGTCGAGGCCGAGCTGGCCGGTGGTGAATCCATCCTTAACGGTGGAGCCCGCCGGCAAGGTGCAAGTACGCGCCGAGGCGGTGGTGTTGTACGTGAACCTGCCACCAGCATCGGCCAAGGCGACGGTCTTGTTGGCGGCACCAACAGCTGTCCAAGGGCGACGAGCTTCGGTGAAAACGAGCCCCTTAACCGCGTCGTACCAGAGGCCGGTCAGGACGTCAGCCGTGCCGTTGTAGAGCTTCTGCGCCCAGCTCACGGAGAGGCCAGCAGCGTAGTCCCACCACTTGCCACCCTGCCGCGTGTGCCAGGGCCGCGTGCCGTTCGCGAGGTTGCCGGCCAGCAGATCGTTCAGCACGTCGGCCGACGCGATCGAGAAAACGTAGTAGACGTCCGAGGCTTGCCAGTCGATCGCGGTGTCGGAATTGCTCGACTTGATGATCGTGCGGGTCAGCGTGCGCGGCGGGCCGATCGTCAGCGTGCCATAGCCAAATTCCCACTTCGACTTGTCGGCGGTCTGCGCGAAGTAGGCCACCCGGCCGCCCGACGGAAACGCCTGGGCGAACGTCTTCCCGCTGAACACCGCGCCCGAAAGCGTGAACGTGCCGGTGCCGGTCGTCGAGGAACCCTCGATAACGCTATCTGCAAACATGTCGTGACCTCAGAGCTTTTCGATGAGCGGGAAGGTGAAGCCCCACATCTGCTTGCTGTTGTTGAACAGTGGCTGGGACCTGAACTGAGCGACCGAGTTGAACAGCGCCTGCATCGACCAGCGGTGGAAGCGCGTGGTCTCCGCAGGATCGAGGAACACCATGAGATCGCCGGCGATGCCTCGCAGGCGGCTCAGCTCCATGAACGAGTCGTGGACCTCGTCGAAGTCGGCGGCGCTGAACTGCAGGTTCCAGAGCCGCTGCGCCCACGGCTTCGGATCGGTAAAGATCTGGCCCCAGCCGTTCGGTTCCTGCGAGCCGAGCTGGACGAAGCCCAGCGAGTTCTCGATGTCGAGATTGAGCGATGGCTGGAACGACCGGTTGAGCATGACGCGCCCGACGTCGAAGTAGCCGTCGGGGTTCGCGGCATCGGTGAAGTCGATGCGCCAGTAGCGGTAGGCGGTGTTGTTCGTCCAGCGGACCAGCGACAGCTCGTGCGGCCAATTCCGGTCGCTGTGCTTACCGCTCGACGGCCAGGCGCCGATCGCCGTGCTGTCGGTCCCCGGCGCTGCCGTGAGGTTCGGAATGCTGGTGGCGCCGCGGACCCTGATCGTCGCCGCCGAGGTCAGGTTGTGAGCGCCGATGCCGGCGGCGTTGATCGCGCGCGTCACGGAAGAGCCGAGATCGAAAACGAGGTACTGCGAGGCCAGCCCGCCGGAGCGCCAGACCTTCGTGGGCTCCTGCTCCTGGACGTTGGCCGCCGGCAGCGACGCGACCGCCGATGCCGCCGTGACCGTGGCGTCGTCGGAATACTCCGGCGAGAGGAACAGGACGTTCTCGGCCATATCAGCCCCACAGCTCGAGATTGACGGTCCGGCCGCTCGCGAAGCTCATGCCGACGCAGATGAATTTGCGCGCCATGCCCCAGCCGAACCGGTTGTAGTTGTTGATCTGCACGACGCGGCCGAGCAGGTCGGAGAACGGATCGCAGGGCACCGGGACGGTCCAGCGCTCGCGCCTGACACCCATGACGCTCTGCTGGCGCCGCGCCTCGGCAAGAGCCGCGGACTCGAGCGCGAAGTTGCCGGCAGTGGCGACCACCGCCGACGTCGGCCAGACGTTGGCCTGAAAGTCATCGGACGCGAGCGCGAGACGCTGTTGCGCGGCCCAGATCAGCGCTTGGGCCTGATCGACGCTAGCGGCGAGCTGCGAAGGATCCTGCGGCGTGTAGTTGCGAGCCCAGCCTACAGACGAGGCCCGCCGCGGGGCCATGTAGGTAGCCATCATCTTCGGCTCGCCGGCGAAGTCCTCGGGAAAGTTGAGCACCAGCGCCGGCGTCCCCGTGGGCTCGCCCAGCGCGCCGATCGCGAGCACCCCGGAGAGCCGCATGACCCACCAGCCGAGACAGCCCGCCATGATCTCGTTGAGGGCGTCGGCCTTCGAGACCGCGTCTCTCCAGTACCAGCCGCAGGCCGCCGTGTACTCGGCGTCGAACGCGTTGAAGGCGACGGAGTCGATCTGCGATTCCGAAAGCCTGATCGTCCCGCGCCCGGTGGCGACCCTTCGGGCGATCGCGGCCCGGGTCGAGGGATAGCCACGTCCGTTGACGGTGTCGGCGTCGCCGTGGAAGTCGACGGTCAGGGAGTAGACCACGGTTCTGCCGAGCCGCAGGAAGCCCTCGGCAAGACAGGTCGCGTAGCGCCCCGCCGGCACCGTGGCGGCAGCGAGCGCGGCATAGGAGGCATAGTTGGCGTCGAAGGTCAGCGCGACGCCGCCGTCCCTTACAGCATCGACCGATTGGATCGACGAGCAGGAGAACTGATAGCACTCCAGCGTGGCGCCGATCTTGACCGGGGTTGCGTTCGTGACCACGCCGACGCCGTAGGGCTTCATCTGCCCCGCCACCGCGGCGTCGCCATCAGTGCCGCCGGTGCCGCCGTAGCGGAGCCCGTGCAGCTCGCCGGCAGCGAGTTGCCAGCCCAAGTCGCGCAGCCGCAGTTCCTTGTGCCGCTGGTCGTAGAGGATGCCGGCGGCCGTCATCCTGGCGACGACCGAGTAGGTGTTGAACAGCGCGAGCGGCTGTCCGCGGAGGATGTCGAGGATGGCGCCGTCCCATGCGAGATCGATGTAGCTGTCCAAGTCGCCGCGAGGATCCGGCAGCACGATGGCACCGAGTCCGCCGGCACCCTGTGGGGAGGGCTCGATGCCGGTGAACAGCCGGACACCGTAGTTGATGTTGATGACCTTGCCGGGGACGTAGGTGTTCGCCGGTGTGTCGGACGGCTTCGAGCTGTGGCCGAGCGAGGCCGCCGGGTAGATCGTCGAGCGACCGCCCGCGAAGCCGACCTCGAAGCCGGTCGGTACGTCCCAAAAGCCAGCGGGGTATGGCGGCCCCTGAATCAGCGTGGGGTTGTTGGGATCGATGACCCCTGCCCGCAGCAGGTAGCCAAGGCCGCGTGCGGCATGGATGTTGACCGCATTGGCGCCGACGTCGATCGGGAACTGCCCGAATGAGGGCACGTCGAGGACGCCCGCCGGCCCAGGGACACCGGTGAGGTAGATCGTGTTCGCCATGCCGGCCCCGCTCTAAGCGTTCGTGACCTGGCGCTGCAGGAGATCGTTGGTCTGTGTGAGCTTGCGCTGGAGATCGGCGTTGTCCTCGCTCAGCCGCTGCACAAGATCGGCCAGCTTCTGGATCTGGTCGTTCGTGACCTGTTGCTGGGCAGTGACGGCGCCTGGCGTCCCGCCTTTGGCGCCGCCGGGCTGGATGAGCGCCTGGATTTCGAGATAGTCGGCGAGGATTTGCCTGCGCAGCGCCTCGTATTGCGGACCGGAGGCGAACATCTGCTCGCCGGCCTGCAGGTAGTTCGTCCCCTCGCTCGCGATGCGCGACAAGGCGGCGGGATCGAGCGCGCGCGCCTTCGCAAGATCGGCCTGGTAGGACAGGCCGATAGCGTCGAACTGTGCCGAACGCGAGAGATGCGACAGCGGGCCAGAGGTTACCGCATCGATGGCCTGCTTCAGCGAGTCGACCGCGCCGCCATAGAACCTGTTCAGCGTGTCGGCCTGCTTGTCGGTGTAGTACGACACGACCTTGTCGAGGTCGACGTAGACGCCCTCGACGTGATCCTTGATGTACTGCGCGCTCTCCAGCGCCGACTTCCGCTCGTCGTCGAGCGCGCGGAGCTGCACCTGCAGGGGATCGAGCATCGAGTCGATGAAGTCCTGCGCCGTGCGCTTCGTCTTGTTCTTCAGCTCCTGCTCGATCGGGTCCATCGAGACCCCGGCCTTCTCCGCGAAGTCGCGGAGATCGTCGAGCGAAGCCACCAGCTTATCGAGCGCGTCCTTCACGGGGTTTGCGGCCTTCCCGAGCCGGTCGTAGGCCATCGAGAGCTGGACGACCTTTTCGGTCTCATCGGCGGTCTGTGGGTCGTAGCCCTTCAAGCCGGCCTTCAGCGTCTCGCTGGCGCCCGACACACCGCCGCGCATGACGTTGGCGGCGAACACCTTGGCGACAAGCAGATCGGAGGCCTGTTGAAGATTGCGGCCGCTGTCGTTGTTGGTGATGAGTTCCTGAATGTCGCCGGGCAGCACCAGGGCGGTGTTGGTGTAGGGCCGGTCAGCCCATTGGCGGCCCTGCAGCTGATGGTCGATGCCGGACCAGACGCGACCGCCGATGAGTTGGTCGGTCGCGGTAAGGCCGCCTTCACGGAAGAGCCGCGAGACCGCGGTACCGAGTGCGCCGGCTTCCTTGCCGAGCCCGGTAGCGCCGCCGATGCCGTAGCCCGACGAGCCAAAGCCACCGCGGCGGTTTGGCGAGAAGGTGCCGACGCCTAGCACGAGATCGGGCTGGCGCGGGATGGGCGTCTCGTTGCCACCGCCGCCAAACAGCGCGCCGAGGATACTGCCGACGAGACCGATGCCGAGGCCGATGGGACCGGCCGCGGCGCCGAGCCCGAGCATCGGGCCGAGCAGCGACACACCACCGCCTAGGATGCCGGCAATGCCGCTGAGGGTGGAGCCCGTCGAGCCGTTGCCGCTCATCAAGCCATAGACGCCCATGCCGATGGAGCCGATGCCGGCGAGCGCGCCACCCCACGAGAGGCCGCCCAAACCGGGAAGCGACAAGCCCGACACGCCTACCGGCATCGCCGCAGAGGCAGGGCCGGCACCCGCCATAATCGGGCCGCCGAAGCCGCCAATGGGCGAGCCCAGCCAGTTGCCGATGCTGCCCAGCCAGCCACCGCCGCCGCCAAGCATACCGCCGATGCCGGTGGTGCCTTGCTGGAGGCTGGCGCCGCCACCTCCGCCCATTGGGAAGCCGAGCGCCGACGCGGTGCTACCGCCGATGAGCCCGATGCCGCCGAGCGCTTGCACCACCACGCCCATGACCGGCCGGATTGTCGCCAGGGCGAGGAACTCGGCGGCCATCCGACGAACGGTTTTGGCAAAAATCTGACCCAGCGATTCGAACGACACCTTGCCGCTTTCGAGCATCTTCTCGAAGGCGTCGGCGGCGCTGGTCTGGATGTTCTGCAGCGCCTGCTTGAGCGGGGCGGTCCACAGCTCCTGCGCCTTGCGCAGCTCCTCGGCCTGGATTTTCTCGCGCTCGCCGATCTCCAGCGCCGCGCGGCGGCGATCGATTGCGGCCTTCTCTTTGGGATCATTCTCGTCGAGGCCGCGCGACATGATCTCATGCTTCAACTTGATCAGTGCGATTTCGCGAGCGCGGCTCTCTACACTGGCATTGATCAGGCGGTTCTCGGCCGAGAGTATTTCGTTGGCCTTTTCGAGCTGCTCGGTTTCGAGGTTGAATTCCTTGAGGTTCTTGCCGCGCTCGATCACGCGCATCTGCGCTTCGATCTTGCCGGTCAGCGCCTCGACCGCGGCACTATTGGCCTTGGCGGCGTCGCCGTAGGCGTCCTGCGCAGCCTTCAGCGCCTTGTAATGCAGATCGAGGTCGGCCACGGCCTTGGCGCCGCGTTCCGAGGCCGCCGCCAGCGCGTTGGCCTCGTCGACCTGGCGCTGGGTGTCGAGGTCGAGCTTGTCGATCCGCTTGCGGACGTCCTCGCCCGCGCCCTTGATGCCGGAGAGCCCAGCGCCGGTCGTGCCGGGCTTGGTCGGGTCGTAGCTGCCGCTCACGAGTGAGGAAATGACGGCCTGGTCGCGTGCTACCGCGCGCTCTCCGGCATAGTTGCGGTTGCCCAGCATCGCGCGCATCCGGGCTTCTTCTTCCGCCGCCCCGGCCGCTGCGCCGCTGGCCGCGTTGCCCAGCAGGTTATTGCCGCCACCGCCCAACCGGCCGAAGCTCACGGCCGCGCCGGAAACGCCCAGCCACGGCGCCTTCTCGGCGATCTTCGCCGACAGCAGGTTGAGGCCGGTCTCCATCCCGGCGATCGCCGCGTTCATCGCATCGACGAATAGGCGGCCGAGCTGCTCGGGAAGGCCCCGGAAAAGGCCGATAAAACCACCGACAAAGCGCGAGCCGGCAATGAGCAGGTCGTCGAGGCCTTGCCGGCCGGCATCGATCCAGTCGCCCATCTTGGTCGTGGCGGCATCGAGCGCGGGGCCGATCTTGTCTAAGTTCTGCAGCCAGGCCACGATCATGCCGGCCAGGCCAAAGGTGAAGGCGTTGGCGATCGCGACCGCTGCGGTCTTGTGGCTCTCTACCCAATCGAGCAGATCGACCGTGGTATTTGCGAAGAACGCCCGCATTTTCAGGCCGGTGCGCGCCGAGGAGTCGGCCAGTTCGTCGAGGCGCTTGGTGGTGTGCTCGCTGATCATCGCGCCGGCATAGGCCGCCTTCGCGGCCATTGCATCGGCGCCGGCGGCGAGATCGGCCAGCAGCGGCAGCATGCGCGTGCCGGTCTTGCCGAAGAAGTCGACGGCCGCGGCGGACCGGCGCGCCGGGTCCTCGATCTTCATGACCGCGACCGCGACGTCCTGCATGAGGTCTTCGGTCGGCCGCAGCTTGCCCTGCAGGTCGAGATTCTTGACGCCGATGCGATCGAGTGCCTCGACCATGTCCTTCGAGCCGTCGGCAGCCTCGCCCATCTTCTGGGAAAATTTGGAGAAGCCGGTTTCCAGCTGCTCCATCTTGACGCCGCTCTGCACGGCGGCGAACTGCGCGCCCTGCAGGTACTTCGCCGTGACGCCGAGCTGCTCGGCCAGCTCGTCGAGATCGGCGGCGGCTTTCAGCGCGTCCTTTCCCATCTGCAACATGCGGCTGCCGAACTCGGCCGCCAGCAGGGCAAGGTTTGCCTTCAGGTAGTTCCCGACCGAGGCCAGGCCCTTATCCAGCTTCCCCAGCGTCGTTTCCATCGACGCCGCCGCCTTGTCGATATTGGCGAGCGCGCGCGTGGCCGCCGACGAGCCATCGACGGCCTTCGAGCTGTCGATGATGACGCGGTAAATCTTGGTGGTTTCGGCGGTGGCGGCCATGCGTCACCCCTTCTTCTTCATGCGCGCCGCGGCGGCCTTGGTCTCGGCCGCGATGCGCTTGGTTTCTATTTCGGGCTCATCAGGGAATCGAGTGGGTGATTTGGGCAACTTCAGAGCGCTGGAAGCATGCATGTGAGGACCTTGAGCCGCAGATATTCCTGGTCGCGCAGGCCGTAGGCGCGGCGCTGGATGACGCGGATCTTGTTGTTGAGGCCCTC
>CANIRG010000322.1 GCA_947469635.1 Rhodospirillales bacterium
AGGTTGATCGGCGGCGGCGGGAAGCTTCGCGTGAAGTTGATCACCTGCCCGTCCGCGCCGACGATGGTCGCCACATCGATTTGCGGGACGCTGCTCGATTTGTTGCGCAGAATGTCGAAGATCTCGCGCGTGCCGAATGCCTGTCGCAAGTCGGCATCGGTCTCGATACCCGCCTCCTGCACGCGATCGATGATGGCCTTGAGCACGAGATCGGCCGCCTTCATCGCCTGTCGGCTGTGTTCGGCCAGCATGATCGAGCTGTGGTAGAGGTTGGCCTTCCACTCCGCGATCTCGGTTTGGCGCGTGTGCCAGAGCATCAGTGCTGAACCGGCACCCACCAACGCCGTGGCCAACAGTCCGACGGCGATCACGCCCTTGCCACGACGGCTGAGCCGCAACGTCTGGATGAAGCGAGGCACACGCATACAAGTGAATATGCGCCACTCCGCGCCCATCGTCATTGACTTGCCTCAAGCGGCCAATGGCGTTCCGACCGGTGGGCCTAATCCGTCGAATTAGTTCTTGTCGTCCGGGGCGCCTTGCGGACGAGCCTGCGCAGGGCAAAATGTAGGACATGACCCAGAAACGCCAACTCCGCCTCGGCGCCTTCATGCGCCCGGTGAGCATCCACACCGCCGCCTGGCGCTATCCCGGCGGCACGCCGGACGCCAACTTCAACCTCAAGGCGCTGATCGGCTACGCCCAGACGCTGGAGCGCGGCAAGTTCGACGCCTTCTTCATGGCCGATCACCTGGCCGTGCTGAACATGCCGATGGAGGCGCTGAAGCGCAGCGCCACGGTCACCTCGTTCGATCCGCTGACGCTGCTGCCGGTGCTCTCCCAGCACACGACGCATCTCGGCCTGATCGCCACCGCGTCGACGACCTTCGAGCCGCCCTACACGATCGCGCGCCGCTTCGCCTCGCTCGACCATATCTCGGGCGGTCGCGCCGCGTGGAACCTCGTCACCACCTCCAACCCCGACGCGGCGCTGAACTTCGGCATGGACGAGCAGATGGAGCATGGCGAGCGCTACGCCCGCGCCCGCGAGTTCTATGACGTCGTGACCGGCCTGTGGGATTCCTGGGCCGACGACGCCTTCATCCGCGACGTCGAGAGCGGCGTCTTCTTCGACCCGGCCAAGCTCCATGTGCTCGACCACAAGGGCAAGTATCTGAAGGTGCGCGGGCCGCTCAACATCGCCCGTCCGATCCAGGGCTGGCCGGTGATGGTGCAGGCCGGCGCCTCCGATGCCGGCCGCCAGCTCGCGGCGGAGACCGCCGAGATGGTGTTTGCCGCCGGCGGGCCGATCGAGGCCGGCCGCGCGTTCTATGCCGATGTGAAGGGCCGCGCCGCCAGGATCGGCCGCAATCCCGATCACATCAAGATCCTGCCCGGCGCCTTCACCATCATCGGTGACTCGCTCGAGGAGGCGCAGGAGAAGCGCCTCAAGCTCGACAGCCTGGTGAGCTGGGACAGCGGCATCGCCGCGCTCTCGATCGCGACCGGCGTCGATGCCCGAAAGTTCGATCCCGATGGGCCGCTGCCCGAGATTCCCGAGACCAACCAGAGCAAGAGCGGACGCGAGCGCGTGATCGCTCTGGCCAGGCGCGAGAATTTGACGGTGCGCCAGATCGCCGGGCGGCTGGGCGGCTACGGCGGGCTCGCCATGATGGGCACGCCGAAGATGATCGCCGACCAGATGGAGGAGTGGCTCACCACCAACGCCAGCGACGGCTTCAACGTGATGTTCCCCTACCTGCCGGGCGGGCTCGACGATTTCGTGAACAAGGTCGTGCCCGAGCTGCAGCGCCGCGGCCTCTTCCGCACCGAGTACGAGGGCAAGACGCTGCGCGAAAACCTCGGCCTGCCGCGGCCCGAGAACAGGTTCTTCACGGCCGAGGCGAAGGCGGCGGAGTAGCTACTTCGCCGGTCGGCCCGTGAGGGCGGCGAGATCGATGGCATTGGCCATGGCCGCGTAGCCGGCGCGGTTGGGATGGAGCTTGTCGCCTGGGCCACCAATCGAGGAGTTGGGCTGATACTCGGCCTTCACCTCGCCGGTGGCGGGGTCTAGCGTGGCGGCGTCGAAATCGATCACGCCGTCGAAGAGCTTCGACGTGCGCAGCAGCTCGTTCAGCGCCTTGCGCTTGCCATCGACCTCGGGCTTGCCGTGCGTCGGCGTGCTGTTGAGCGCCGAGGTGAGGGTTGCCGCAAATATCTTCACGCCGGGGATCTTCTGACGCAGATGGGCGACGCCCTTGATGTAGCCCTCCATGACGGCTTCGGCGGAGGCGTTGGCGGCGCCGAAGTCGTTGATGCCTTCGAGCCAGATCACCGTCGACACGCCGGGCAGGCTCACGATGTCACGGTCGAGACGCGTCACCGCCGCCGGCCCGCCGGGGAAGGGCTTGGCCGGGCTGTAGTCGGGTGGGCCGACCACCTGGTTGCCGCCGATGCCCTGGTTGACCACGACGAAATCGTCGCCGTAGACGGCATGCAGGCGGCGCGACAGCACGTCGGGCCAGCGGTCGTCGCCGTTGATCGTGGTGCCGGTGCCGTCGGTGATCGAATCGCCGAAGGCCACGATCACCTTGGGCGCGACGGGCACCAGCATGCCGACCTCGTCGAGGAAGTACCAGGAGGCCGTCGAGAAGAGGAAGGCGGCCTCGCTCCCGTCGCCTCCTTTCGAGCCGGCGCCGGGCCGTGTCACGTAAGAGGTCTGGAGCGCCTTGGCGTGCCAGGTCATCGGGCCGCTGTCGCCCGCGACATGGAAGCTGATCGCGAGCTTGCGGCCGCGCAGCAGGGGATCGCTCGGCGTCTTCACGAAGGGCAGCGCAACCGGATCGCTGACGACGCTCTCGCCCGGCGCCACGGTGACGCTGGCCTGGCCCTTGAACCGCAGTGGCTGGTTGGTGCCGGCGACGACGGCGTTGCCGCTTTCCTGCAGGCCGACGAAGGCGTCGTCGAAGGTGACGGGCTGCGTCCCGAAGACGTTCGACAGCCTGACGCGCGTCTGCTGGCCCCAGATGTCGGGTCGCACGATCTGACGGAAGCTCTGGTCGCGAGCGCCCTGCGTCGCCGACGGAAAGGCGAACTTGAGCTCGGGCTGCGCGGTGGGGTTGCCGATCGGATAAGGCCCGTGCGCCGAGGCGGTCCAGCTCGCGGTCCAGTGCTGGGCATGGCCGCTCCCGGCCGCGAACGGCGATATGCAGAGCAGGGTGAGCAACAGAACCAATCGCTTCATCGACGTTTCTCCCGGCTTGATCGGTTGCCGCTCAGCCTACTGCATTCAAGCCATGCAATGCGCGCGGATCGTGCGGCTTTGCAAAGCGCCACCCCCCTCGGCTAGGGTTGCACAGGGGAACCCATGGCGACCTTCGAGATCGAGACCGCGAGTGCCGACGATGTCCGGCGCATCATGGCGTGGGCCAACGACGAGGGCTGGAATCCGGCCAACACCGACGCGCTCGCCTTCCATGTCATGGATCCCGCCGGCTTCCTGATCGGCAGGCTCGGCCGCGAGGCCGTCGTCTGCATCTCGGTGGTGCGCTACGGCGCGGGCTTCGGCTTCCTCGGCTGCTACATCGCGCGCCCGGTCGTGCGTGGCCAGGGCTACGGCATCCGGATCTGGCGCGCCGGCATGGAGCGGCTCGCCGGCCGCAACGTCGGGCTCGACGGTGTCGTGGCGCAGCAGGGCAACTATGCCAAGTCGGGCTTTCGTCTGGCCTGGAACAACATCCGCCACGAGGGCGTGCCGCCGACCGTTCCGCCGCCATCGGGCATCAGGCTGGTCGATCCCCGCAGCCTGCCGTTCGACCGGCTGGCCGCCTACGACCGCCGCTTCTTTCCCGAGCCGCGCGATGCCTTTCTCGCGGCATGGATCACCTTGCCGGAGCGCCGGTCGCTGGTGGCGGTGAAGGACGGCAGCATCGTAGGCTTCGCCGTGCTCCGCGCCAGCGCCGGCGCGGCGCGCATCGGCCCGCTCTATGCCGACACGCCCGAGATCGCGGCGTCGCTGGTGAGCGCTCTCTCCGCCTTCCAGCAAGGCAATCCCGTCGCCGTCGATATCGTCGAGATCAACAAGGAAGCGCCCAAGCTTGCCGCGCAGCTGGGGCTGAAGCCCTCGTTCGAGGTCGCGCGCATGTATACCGGCGCCAATCCCGAGGTCGACTATGCCGGCTGGTATCGCGTCACCAGCCTCGAGCTGGGGTAGCCGGCTCAGTAGGTCGCGGCGAGATACTCGACGATCTTGGCGACGTCGCTCTCCTGGATCGGGGCACCGTAGGAATGGATCATCTTGTTGACCTCGCCCAGCCAGAATTCCTTCTTGTTCGCCATGCTGCGCGGCTGGGTCAGGATATAGTCGGCCGAATGGCAGGCAACGCAATTGCCCTGCGCCGTCTCGAGGTTGGGGCCGGGCTTGAGCTCGGCCGTCTCGGGCGGCAGTTCGAAGGTGATCGGCTTGGCGCCGGCCGGCAGGCCGAAGGCAAGCGCGGCCGACGCGGCGAGGCCGAGGAGGGCGATGCGATTCATGCCGGACCTCACGCCGCCGCCACGCGCACGGTTTCGATGACGTTGCGCATGTAGCCCGACGGATTCCATCGTGGCTCGGCGGGCTGGGTCTTGCCGTCGTTGGCGATGGCGCGGACCTTCAGCGCATGCTGACCGGCCGGCAGGGTGACCGGCAGCGTCCATTGGCGGAACGAATATTTGCCGAGGTTCTGGCCGAGCGTGGCCGACGTCCAGCTCTTGCCGTCGTCGGTCGACACCGACACTTCCTTGATGCCGCTGCCGCCGTCGAAGGCAATGCCCTGGAGCGTCGTGGCGCCCGCCGCGAGCTTGCCGCCGTCGGCCACGCTGGTGATGAAGGAGCGCACGTTCAGGCGGTTGATCGGCACCGTCGCCTTGGGCGTGGTGCCGGGCTCGACGCAGGCGCAGTCGTTGTCGGGGATGCGATAGGCATTCTTCATGAAGTAGCCGTCGAACACCGAATCGATGACGGTGATCTCGCTCAGGTGCTTCACCCAGTAGGTGGCGTAATAGCCCGGCACGACGAGCCGCACCGGATAGCCGTTGAGCACGGGAAGGTCGTGGCCGTTCATGGCGTAGGCCAGCATGACCTCGCCGTCATCCGCGTGCTCGATATCGAGCGCCTTCGCGAAGCCGGGCGTCGTTTCCATCACCGGGCCGTCGATACCCTTGAACGTCACTTGCTTGGCGCCCCTGGCGACGCCGGCACGCTCGAGGACCTGCTTGAGCGAGACACCGCGCCAGCGCGCGTTGCCCATGGCGCCGTTGCCCAGCTGGCCACCGGGCGTGCGCGGCTCGAAGAAGCCGCGGCTGTTGCCCGAGCATTGGTTGACGGCGACGAGTTCCGTCGTCGGCAGGCGCTTGAGGTCGGCGAGGGTGAGCTTGTGCGGCCGGTTCACCAGCCCCTTGATCTCGACGGTGTAGGTCTCGGGGTCGATATCCTCGAACGGGATGTTGGCCAGGTGATAGCGCACGAAGAAGGCGTCGTTGGGCGTCAGCACACCCTCGTTGAACACCGAGAACGGCGTCTCGAGGTGCGGCGGCCGGCTGGTGACGGCGATCATGGGCCGCTTCTGAGGGTATTTGACCAGCGGGCGCTCACCGTTGCCGAAGGGCAGCGTGACCGTTTGGGCGAGCGCCTGGAGCGGTCCGAGGCTCGCGGCCATGGCACCGGCACCCTTGATGAGGGTACGCCTGTCGATCAAATCATCCTCCCGAAAGCCTGCGGCCAACCTTAGCCAGCGCGGCGGCCGGGCACCAGCGCGAGCCAGAGCGAGACGACGGTGGAGGCGATGGCGACAGCCTGCAGCAGCGACAAAGGCTCGTGCAGGAAGATCACGCCGCTCACCACCGCGACGATGGGGATGGCGATCGACGACAGGGCGGCGATCTGGGCCGGCAGCAGTTTCACCAGGGCGAACCAGGCGGCCGTGCCCAGCGCCATCGGCACGGCGCCGGTGTAGACGGTGACGGTCAGAGCCAGTGGCGACGGCCAGTGTGCCGGCAGCCCGTCGAGCAGCAGGGCGCCCAGCGAGATCGGCAGCCAGGAGACGGCGACCTGCCAGAAGGTGAGTGACAGGCCCATGCCGGGCCAGGCCGTGCGCTTGACGATGTAGGTGCCGATGGCCCAGCAGAAGCCGGCGCACAGGCCCCAGAACAGGCCTTGCGGCGCGTTGCCGTAGCTCGCGAAGTTCGGGATCATCAGTGCCACCACGGCCGCCGCACCGATGAAGATCGCCGCCAGCGAGCGGCCGGTCGGCGGCTGGCGGAACACGACGAGGCCGAGCAAGGCCACCCAAAGCGGCATGGTGTAGGACAGGACCGACGCGTGGCCGGACGGCAGATAGAGCACGGCAAGCGAGGTCGCGACGTTCCAGACGCCGATATTCATCGCCGATGCGGCGACGAGCGGCAGCCATTTGCCCCTGGGCACCGCGAAGGAATCGCCGCGCAAACGCATGATGCCGTAGAGCGTCGCCACCGCGACCGAGAGCACGATCATGCGAAACATCGGCACCGACAGCTCGGCCAGCGCGATGTTGAACAATGGCCAGTTGGTGCCCCATGCGAAGGTAAGCGCGGTCAGCAGCGCCAACACCTTGGGCGTCACACGATACATCGGGCTGATGAAGGCTCAGGCCTGGTTTTCTTCAGGCGCCTGCAGGTAGCAGCCGTCGATGGCCCAGGTCCCGTCCGGAAGCTGCGTCATCGGATAGTACGCCGTGACCGGCCGGCCGTCGGGGCCGACGACGCGGACCTTCTGGGTGATCTGGCCGTTCAGCAGCGTGATGCCGGCGAAGTCGAAGACGCGCGGCCGGTACACCGGCTGATAGCCCTGTCGTACCATGTCCATGAAGATCTCGGAGCTGCCGAACATGCGACGGATCGTGGGCGAGGCGAGCCCGAAGGCAGCCTCGCCGTCGTCGCGCTGGAAGGCATCGACCTGGGACTGGATGATCGAGCGGATCGCGTCCTGGTCGGCGGCGGAGACCGGCGGCTGCTGCGCCTGGGCGCCCAGCGCCAGGCCGAGCCATAGGCTGGCGAGCCCCAGAACCTGCCCAAAAATACGAAAGGCCATGGATGTCAGCTTACGCCCATGGCCTTGCGGAAGCGATGCCGTGCTGGAAATCAGCGCTGTACGTAGCCCAATTCCAGCGGCGCGCGTGCGCCAGGTCCCATGACGACGCGGCGTGGTCCGACCGAGCCACCGCCGCCCGGGCCGCGCTGTAGGCCGGGATTGCCCAGCCGCCCGACGTTGATGCCGTAGGAAAGCTGCGCGAGGTTGGAGCGCTCGCGGGCGAGGAAGCCGTTCTGGCGCGAAATTTCGGTATTGAGGTCGCCGATCAGCCGATCGACATCCTGGATCGAGCGGGTGGTGTCGCTCTCGATGCCGCGCAGCTGCCGGTGGTCGTCCTCGACGGCGCCGCCGACCGCATAGGTCGCGCGCACGTTGTCGACGAGGTAGCCGGCCACCGAGGCCTGCGTCGTCACCTGGCTGGCGAGCGAATTGAGTTGGCCCAACCCCATGGTCACGCCGTCGAGCTTGGCTTGCGCCTCGTTCCACTGGGCCACCAGCTCGGGATTGCCTGGCGTGGTGCCGGCCTGCAGGCGGGACGTCACGGCGTTGACCAGGGCCATGTAGGCCTGGCTGTCGCTGGCCATCTGGCTGCGCGTCGAATCGAGCATGCTCTGCTGACGGCCAAGGCCTGTTGCAAGAGCGTTCTGATCGGCCCTCAGCTGCTGCACGCGCTGGCGCACGGTCTGGGTCCCTGTCTGCGTCGTAGACGCCGCAGTTGCCCCGCCCGCACTCGATGCTCCACT
>CANIRG010000323.1 GCA_947469635.1 Rhodospirillales bacterium
CTCGCCCGGCAGTCCGAGCCGGACAGCTTCGAGCTGTGGCGCCTCACCGCCGCCGCCTACGCCAAGCTCAACAACCCCGGCATGACCTCGCTGGCCCGCGCCGAGATGGCCATCATCCGCGGCGCCCGGGCGGAAGCCGAGGCGCACGCGGCCACGGCGGAACGTACCCTCCCGCGCGGCACGCCGGCCTGGCAGCGTGCCCAGGACATCAAGGCCTATATCGACTCCCGGCCCGGCGGTAATAAGAAGAAGTAACACCCCTCTCTTTTCGGAGCCCGACGATGCGTACAGTTCTGATTGTCCTCTGCGGCCTGCTGGTCGCGGCCGGCGCCGTCGTCGCGGCCGGCACGGCAAGCCCCGCCCGTCTCGCGGCATCGCCCGGACCCGCTGCGAGCGGGGACAAGGCGGCGCTGGGCAAGGGCATCCGCGAATTCCTGCTCGCCAATCCCGAGGTTCTGGTCGAGGCCATGCAGGAGCTGGAGCGCAAGCAGGACGGCCAGCGCGACGTCGTGGCCCAGAAGGCGATCCAGCAGTATCGGCGCGAATTGCAGCAGGACGCCGACAGCCCCGTGATCGGCAACGCCAATGGCGATGTCGTCATCGTCGAGTTCAGCGACTACCAGTGCCCCTACTGCAAGCGCGCCCATCAGGCGGTGAAGGCCGCGCTTGCCGCCGATCCCAAGGTGAAGCTCGTGTTCAAGGATCTGCCGATCCTGGGCGAACCCTCGAAGATCGCGGCCTTTGCCGCCCTGGCCGCGGTGAGGCAGGGCAAGCATGCCGCCTTCCACGACGGGTTGATGGAATACGGCGGCAAGCTCGACGGCGATCGCATCTACGAGATCGCCATCGCGGTCGGCCTCGATATCGCGCAGCTGCGCCGCGACATGGACGATCCCAAGATCAAGCAGATCATCGACCGCAACACCGCGCTCGCCGCAGCGCTGGGCGTTCGCGGCACGCCCGCTTTCGTCATCGGCAACCAGTTCGTGCCCGGCGCCGTCGACGCCGACACGCTGAAGCAGCTCATCGCCGAGGCCCGCAAGAACGCGGGCTAAGGCCTCTTCCTCACAGATCGGCCGTATCCGTATCCCTTTCCCCTCCCTACCCTCCCCATGTGACGGCTACGGGGTGGACACATCTATCGAGGCCCTCTCCGGCGCCTCATACGCGTGGGAGAGAGAGGGGACCCGTCTCAGCGGGGGGTGAGGTGTCATAGCTGGGGGCGCGCCACTCCGTGGTGCGATCTTCGCGATGCTCGAAGCATGACGCGCCACGGAGTGGCGCGCCCCCAGCGAAGATCTTCGACGCCTGTCTACCGCGCCAGTGTCGCCGATATGCCCAGCAGCTCTACGAGATCGGGGCCGGGGCTCGACAGGTAGCTTGCCTTGTCGATGCCGAACGGTGGATCGGGCTTGGCTTCGACGGTGAGGGTTCCGCCCTGCTCGATGAAGCGGGCCGCCGTATCCAGCAGCTTCGTCAGGTTCTCGGTGATCAGCACGCCCGCCGGTTGGTAGCGCCGGATCTCGGTGGCGAGGTTGGTGCGCGTCACCGCGACGGGCTGGCCCGTCGTCGCGGCCAGGGCCCTCAAGGCGCGGTCGAGCAGGCTCTTGTCGGCCAGCACCAGCCGGGCGCCACCAAGCGCGGCCTTGCTGTCGTAGAGGTGCGCCGTGCTGCCCTCGTCAATCGCCTGCCAGAAAAGCCGGTCGAGCTGGACGAGCTTGAAGGTGAGATCGGCCATCCCGAGTTCCGGCCCGGCCAGCGCACAGCGCTCGACGATCACCTCGCCCCTGGGGCGATCCTCGGTGCCGGCGCATTCGAAATCCAGCCGCAGCTCCTTCAAGCCCATCGTCTGCAGGACCAGGCGCACCTGCAGGCTCTCCAGCCCACGCAGCGGCGGCGCCAGGACGAAGCCTGCGACGCGCGTGCGCGTGCGGCTCACGTCGCGGCCCTCGCGCGTCGTCTCGACCATGACGCTGTCGAGGGCGATGCCGTAACGTGCCATCAGCTCGCCGGCGAAGCCGGTGGCATTCATGGAATCGAGGCCGAGCCTGCCGATCGGCGCACCCGGCTGCCAGGACACGTCCGACAAGGCGCTCAGGATGCGGCCGAAATCCAGGCCGGCGCCCTTCACCTCGGCAATCTCGAAGGCTTTTTCCCGCCCGTCCTGGGCTGTCGCTCCGAATCCCTTGAGGTCGAACGAGCCGATCCTGCCCTGCCCGAGCCTGTCGAGAGTGAAGCTTGCAATGCTTATCGTGTCGCCAGTGGCGGGATTCCTCGCCACGACATTGCGCTCCTCCAGGCGACGGAGCGACAGCGCCGCAAGGATGCGCGCGCCCAGGAAGGTGAAGCGATTGGGGCCACCGCCGACATTCGCGTCGTAACGTGCAAGCTCGAAGCCCTCCAGCAGGAGGCGGTCGATGCTCCATGTCGGGCCACCTGGATAGGCGACACGAAGCCCCTCGACCTCGACACGCTCGGCATTGAGCGGATCGCCGAGCTTCCAGCCGGTGAGCGGTGTGTTGCCGCGCAACAGCTCGCCGATCGGCCAGGCAAGTCCCGAGGCTTCCCAGCGGCGGATCGCAAGCTCGTCGCTGCGACTGGAGCGCAGGTCGCCCAATGCGACGCTGCGGGCGAACAGCCCGACCTCGACACTCTCGACCCTGGTGCTGCCGTCGCGCTCGATCTCCGCCTTGATGCGCCCGGCTGCATGGTTCTCGATCAACGGCACGGCGGCGGCGCCGAGCGCTACCACCGCCGCCACGACGATGCCTGCTATGTACCGCTTCTTCATGGCTCGGCGTCCGGCTGTTTGGCCGGTTGTGCGGCATCGAACGCCGGATGCTTCATGCAGGTGTCGTAGATCCGCTGGATCGTGGGATAGCGCTTCATGTCGACCTTGAAGCGGCCGGCGTTGAAGACCTGCGGCACGAGGCAGAGATCGGCCATGGTCGGTTGGTCGCCGTGGCTGAAGATGCCCGTGCGGGAATCCTTGGCGATCGAGGCCTCGTAGGCGTCGAAGCCAGTCTCGATCCAGTGCCGCGACCAGGCGAAGGTGCCCTCCTCCGACTGCTCGTACTTCTCGCGCAGGTAGGCCATGACGCGCAGGTTCTGGATGGGATGGATGTCGGCCGTCGGGATCAGCGCCAGCGACCGCACCCGCGCCCGCCCCACGGGATCCTTGGGCAGCAGCGGCGGCGTCGGATGCACTTCCTCCAGATATTCGAGGATGGCCATCGACTGGGTCAGCACCTCGCCGGTATCGAGAACCATGGCCGGCACCAGCTTCTGCGGGTTGATGGCGACATAGTCCGGCGCGCGTTGCTCGCCACGCCGCAGATGGCGCGAGCTGTGATCGACGACGATGCCCTTGAGATTGAGGGCGATACGCACGCGATATGCCGCCGACGACCGGAAATATCCGATGAGTTTCATGGGGCCTCCCAGGCGCACTCTAAAGCAACCGTCACCCCGAGCGAAGCCGAGGGGCCTCGTCATTCGGCGTCAAAAAGGAGATCCCTCGGCTACGCTCGGGATGACGGATATCAGGCAGGCGAATCGTAATGGACGACCTTCTGGTCGATGGCGCCGAAGATCGTCTTGCCAGCGCGATCGAACATCTCGATGCGGATGCGGTCGCCGAACTTCATGAAGGGCGTGGTGGGCTTGCCATTGTCGATGGTCTCGCGCACCCGCCGCTCGGCGATGCAGGAGCAGCCGGCGCCGGCATCGCGGTTGGCGACCGTGCCCGATCCGATGACGGTGCCCGCTTCCAGGTGCCTCGTTCTGGCGGCATGGGCGATCAGCTGACCGAAGTCGAAGGTGAGATCGGTGGCGGCGTTGGGATGGCCGAACTCCTTGTCGTTCAGCGTCGAGATCAACGGCCGGTCGAGCCGGGCGCCGTTCCAGGCGTCGCCCAGCTCGTCGGGCGTGATCGCGACCGGCGCGAAGGCCGTGGCGGGCTTGCCGTGGAAGAAGCCGAAGCCCTTGGCAAGCTCGGTCACGATGAGGTTGCGCAGCGACACGTCGTTCAGGATGGTCACCAGCTTGATGTGCTTGCGCGCCGCCTGGGCCGAGATGCCCATCGGCACGTCGTCGACAATGACGCCGATCTCGCCCTCGAAATCGATGCCCCAGGCCTCGTCGCCCATCTCGATCTCGTCGTTGCAGCCGGTGAAGGAATCCGAGCCGCCCTGGTACATCAGGGGATCGGTCCAGAAGGACGGTGGCATCTCGACACCGCGCGCCTTGCGCACCAACTCGACGTGCACGACGTAGGCCGAGCCGTCGGCCCACTGGTAGGCACGCGGCAACGGTGCCGCCAGCGCCGTGGTCTCGAGGTCGAAGGAGCCCACGGCCTTGTCGTCACGCAGCTGCTCGGCGAGCGCCTCCAGCTTGGGCGAGAGGTTGGCCCAATCGTCCATCGCCTTCTGCAGCGTCGGCGCGATGCCGGTGGCGCGCACCGCGCGCTTCAGCTCGCGGTCGACCACGATCAGGGTGCCGTCGCGGCCGCCTTCCTTCAATGATGCCAGCTTCATCGCCTACTCCGCCGCCTGCTTGATGTCCGCCGGTCGCCACGACTTCACATAGCCATCGAACTCGACGCCTGCCGGTAGAGAAGCGATATCGACCGCGTCGCGCGTGTCGACCATGACCGCGACCTCGTCGGTCTCGGTCCGGCCGCCCTTGGTGGCGGCGTTGAAAGCCTTGGGATGCGGCCCATGGGTGAAGCCCGAGGGATGCACCGTCATCATACCGGGATGGATGTTGTCGCGGCTGAAGAAGCTGCCCTTGTGATAGAAGATCACCTCTTCGAAGTCGTCGTTGTTGTGGAAGAACGGCAGCTTCAGCGCCTCCGGGTCGGTCTCGAACGGCCGCGGCACGAAGGTGCAGACGACGAATCGGCCGGCCGCGAAGGTGGTGTGCGCCGACGGCGGCAGATGGGCGCGATGGCTCATCAGCGGCCGCAGGTCGCGCCAGTTGATGCGCACGACGCTGAGATCCCCATGCCACCCCACCGCATCGAGCGGATTGAACGGGAAGGTCACGGTGGAGAGCGTGTCGCGCCGCTTCACCGACACTTTCCAGGTGCGCTCGTCCTGCTGGGCGAGGAAGGCGTCGTCGACGCGCGGCGTGTCGAGCATCGCCGGGTCGAAGATCGCGTGGCGCCCGACCAGGCCCTTCTCCGGCAGGGTGAAGTGATCGTTGGTCGCCTCGATCATCAGCGCCAGCGTGGGCTTCGTAGGTGCGAGCCGCCACATGGTGCCGCGCGGGATCACGAGATAGTCGCCTTCGACATAGTCGAGATGGCCGTAGTCGCAGAACAGCGACCCCGTGCCTTCGTGGACGAACAGGAGCTGGTCGCCATCGCTGTTGCGCACCAGCTCGGTCATCGGCGCATCGAGCTTCCACATGCGCATCTGCATGTGCGGGTTGCTCATCACCAGATCGGCCGTCCAGGGATTGCCCTTGCCCGTCACCAGCTTGTTGAGGTCGAAGGCACGCGGACGGATCGCGCCGTCGAACTCGATCCAGTCGGTCGGCTTGTGCCGATGATGGAACTGCGCCGAGGGGCCGAAGAAGCCCTCCTTGCTGATCTCGCGCTCGTAGGTGCCTGCGGGCAGCCGGACATGGGCCTGGCGCGAGGCCGTGCCCTCGACCTGGCGCAGCGGAATCCAGTTCTTGGCCATCGTTTCCTCCTGTCTGCTCTTCTTATGCCTTCAGCACGCCGCGACGAATCTGGTCGAGCTCGATCGATTCGAACAGCGCGCGGAAATTGCCCTCGCCGAAGCCCTCGTTGCCGCGGCGCTGGATGATCTCGAAGAAGATCGGGCCAATCACGGTCTGGGTGAATATCTGCAGCAGCAGGCCGCCGCCCTTCGTCGGCGCGCCGTCGATCAGGATGCGGTCGGCGGCCAGCCGCACCAGGTCCTCGCCATGGCCCGGCAAGCGCTCGTCGACCTGCTCGTAGTAGGTGTCGGGCACGGTCTGGAACGGCACGCCCTTGGTCTTCAGCGTCTCCACGGTCTCGTAGATGTCGCCGGTGCCGAGGGCGATGTGCTGGATGCCCTCGCCGTGATAGGCCGCGAGATATTCCTGGATCTGCGACTTGTCGTCGGTGCTCTCGTTGATCGGGATACGGATCTTGCCGCACGGGCTGGTCATCGCCTTGGACTTGAGCCCCGTCAGCTTGCCTTCGATGTCGAAGTAGCGGATCTCGCGGAAATTGAAGAGGCGTTCGTAGAAGGACGACCATTCATCCATGCGACCGCGATGCACATTGTGCGTGAGATGGTCGATGTAGGTGAGGCCGACACCCTTGGGAGTATGGTCGACGCCGGGCAGGAACTCGAAGTCGACATCGTAGATGCTGCCGCGCTCGCCGTAGCGGTCGACCAGATAGATCAGCGAGTCGCCGATGCCCTTGATGGCCGGAATGTTGAGCTCCATCGGCCCGACCTTGTTCTCGACGCCCCAGGCTCCGAGCGACAAAGCGCGCTTGTAGGCCCGCGCGGCGTTCTTCACCCGGAAGGCGATGGCGCAGACGCTGGGGCCGTGAACGCGGGCAAAGCCCTGGGCGAAGCTCTCGGGCTCGGCATTGACGATGAAGTTCACGTCGCCCTGGCGATAGAGCGAGACGTCCTTGGAGCGATGCCTCGCCACGCGCAGGAAGCCCATGCTCTCGAACAGCCTGCCGAGTGCGGCCGGATCGGGCGCGGTGTACTCGACGAACTCGAAGCCGTCGGTTCCCATCGGATTCACCGCATCGACCTCGAGGGATTTCGGATCGCTGATGCTGGCCATGTTTGACCTCCCGGCTGGATTAGTTTCAAATGTAACTATCATGCCGAAGCCTTTGCAAGCCCTCGAGCTGGAGAATTTTCTCCCCTATCGCCTCTCTGTGCTGGCCCAACTCGTCTCCGAGTCGCTGCACGATCTCTATGCCGGGCCGTTCGGGCTCACCGTCACCCAGTGGCGGGTGATGGCGGCCCTCGGAGGCTTCGCCCCGCTCACCGCCTCGGAGGTGGGCGCCCGCATCGTCATGGACAAGGTCGCGGTCAGCCGGGCGGTCGCGGGGCTGCTGAAGCGGGGCCTGATCGAGCGCGTCCCTGACGCCACCGACCGCCGCCGCGCGCCCCTCGAGCTTTCGGCCCAGGGGCGCACCATGCACGGCCGGATCGTTCCCCTGGCGTTGGCATACGAGGAGCGGCTCTACGAGGGTTTGACGTCGGAGCAGCGGAAAATGTTCGATGACCTGGCCGACCGTTTGTTTGCCCAGGCCAAGCAGTTGCGTGTATAAAGCGCCCGTAACACGATATGTGGGAGGCAAGCTTGGCTGCAAAGGCCGCCCGGCGTCCACCAGCCCGGAAGCCGGTGCTGGTGCTCAACGGGCCCAACCTCAACATGCTGGGCAAGCGGCAGCCGGAGATCTACGGCCGCGAGACGCTGGCCGATGTCGAGAAGCAGTGCCGGGTCGAGGCCGCGCGTCTGGGCCTTCCTGTCGAGTTCCTCCAGAGCAATCACGAAGGCGTGCTGGTCGATCGCATCCAGGCCGCCCGCGAGCAGAATTCCGGCATCGTGATCAACGCTGGCGCGTTGACCCATACCTCGGTTGCCTTGCTGGATGCCCTCAATGCGGCGGAGCTGCCGGTCATCGAGGTGCATATCTCCAACATCTATAAGCGTGAAAGCTTCCGCCATCACTCTTATATAAGCCCTGTCGCCGTCGGCGTGATCGCAGGCCTCGGCATCCAGGGTTACCTTCTCGCCCTTCAGGCGCTCGCGCGCCTGCTCGCACGCTGATCTACATC
>CANIRG010000324.1 GCA_947469635.1 Rhodospirillales bacterium
ACCTCACCACGCCGGTGATCGCGTCGGGCGGCGTGAGCTCGCTCGACGACCTGCGCGAGCTGCGGCCCGCCGAGCAGTACGGCATCGTGGGCGCCATCGTCGGCCGCGCTCTTTACGACGGGCGGGTGACGGTGCCCGACGCCATTCGCGTCCTCAGGGACGCGTGATCGCATCATGCTCAAGGTCCGCATCATCCCCTGCCTCGACGTGAAGGACGGCCGCGTGGTCAAGGGCGTGCAGTTCGTCAGGCTGCGCGACGCCGGCGATCCGGTGGAGCAGGCGCGGGTCTACGACGCCGCCGGCGCCGACGAGCTCACCTTCCTCGACATCACCGCGAGCCACGAGAACCGCGACACCATCCTCGACGTGGTCGGCCGCACCGCGGAGCAGTGCTTCATGCCGCTGACGGTGGGCGGCGGAGTGCGCGCGGTCGAGGATATCCGCCGTCTCCTGCTGGCCGGCGCCGACAAGGTCTCGATCAATTCCGCGGCGGTGGCGCGGCCGGAGTTCGTGCGCGAGGCTGCGCTGAAATACGGCGACCAGTGCATCGTCGTCGCCATCGATGCCCGCCGCACGGCCGCGGGCACGTGGGAGGTCTTCACCCATGGCGGCCGCAAGGGCACCGGGCTCGACGCCGTGCAGTGGGCGCGCCGCATGACCGATTCGGGCGCGGGCGAGATCCTGCTCACCTCGATGGACCGCGACGGCACCAAGTCGGGCTTCGACCTCGAGCTGACGCGCGCCGTGTCGGACGCGGTGCCGGTGCCGGTGGTGGCCTCGGGCGGCGTCGGCACGCTCGATCATCTGGTCGAGGGCGTCACCAGGGGCGGCGCGTCGGCCGTGCTCGCCGCCTCGATCTTCCACTTCGGCGAGTTCACCATCGCGCAGGCGAAGGACCATCTCGCAAAAGCCGGCGTCGCGATTCGGCAAATCTCGCAAGCGGCATGATTTTGGCGTAAGATGGGTTCAGCGCCCGTTCAAGAGGCGCCGAAAGTTCCCCTCGATGGCCAGCAAGAAAAAAGCCCGGAAGAAAGCGCTGAATCAGGAGCGCAAGGATGGCCTTACCGGCTCGGACGAGCATGTGCTCGATCGGCTGTACACGGTCATCGAGAGCCGCAAGGGCGACGATCCGGAGACCTCCTACACCGCCCGCCTGTTCAAGCGCGGCCGCGCGCAGATCGCCAAGAAGCTGGGCGAGGAAGCCGTCGAAACCCTGATCGAAGGCATCCGCGGCGATGGGCCGAAGCTGATCGGCGAGAGCGCCGACATGCTCTACCATCTGCTGACCCTGTGGGCGGCGAGCGACGTCAGGCCGGAGGCCGTGTGGGCCGAGCTGGCGCGGCGCGAAGGCCTGTCGGGGCTTGCTGAAAAGGCCGCCCGCAAGCAGAAATAGGGGCCATGCCCCCTTACGATCGCACCAACGTCTTCGCCCGCATCCTGCGCGGCGAGCTGCCCTGCCGGAAGGTCTATGAGGACGAGTTCGTCCTCGCCTTCCACGATCTCCATCCCAAGGCCGCGGTGCATGTGCTCGCCATTCCCAAGGGCGAGTATGTCTCCTTCGTCGACTTCACCGCGTCGGCCCCCGCCGAGACGATTGCAGGCTTCTGGCGGGCGGTCGGCCGGATCGCCAGGGAGCTCGGCATCGAGGGCGGCTTCCGCATCGGCTCGAACATTGGCGCTGGGGGCGGCCAGGTCGTGTTCCATTTCCACGTCCATATCCTGAGCGGCAATCGGACGTGAAGCGTCGCCGCGCGCTGATGGTCGGCGCGGCATCGCTGGTGGCGCCCGCCGCCCGCGCGCAGGCCACCAAGCAGCGCGGCGTCCGTTTCCCCAGCCGCGACGGCACTGTCCTGGCCGGCACGCTGCTGCTGCCGCTCACGAGCGAACGCCAGTACGTGCCCGGCGTCGTGCTGGTCGCCGGCAGCGGTCCGACGGATCGCGACGGCAACAACCCCCTCATCCCCGGCCGTATCGACACGCTGAAGCTGATCGCCGAGCGGCTGGCCCGCGCCGGCATCGCCAGCCTGCGCTACGACAAGCGCGGCATCGGCGCCTCGGCTCCCAGCCCACCGGCGCTCGCAGAGCAGGAGCGCTTCTTCACCTGGGAGAAGTTCGTCGCCGACCTCAGGGCCGCGCACCTCGAGCTGTTGCGGCACGACGAGATCAAGCCCTATGCCACGGCCCTGCTCGGCCATAGCGAGGGCGGGCTGCTGGCGCTCGCGGCCCTGCCCGGGATCGAATGGCGCCGGCCGCACGCTCTCGTGCTGGCGGCGACGCCTGGCCGGCCGATGGGCGAGATCGTGCGCCGCCAGATCGCGCGCACGGCGCCTGGATTGGTGACGGCGACCGACGAGATCATGGCGACCATCCGCGACACGGGCCACGCGCCGGGCGACCTGCCCCGTGAGCTGCAGGCGCTGTTCCCACCCTATATCGGTCCGTTCCTGCAGGGCGCTTTCGCCTTCGATCCGGCGAAGGCGCTGGCGGCGATCGACACGTCGTGCCTGCTGGTCCATGGCGGCGCCGACAGCCAGATCGTGCCGATGGACGACATCCAGCCGCTGATCGACGTGCTGGGCCAAAGACGCGGCGCGGGCGAGGCGCTGATCGTGCCGGCGGTAAGCCATAATCTCAAGTCAGTGGCCAGCCCGGTCGATCCGGGATTCGCCGGCCCGCTGGCGCCGGCGATTGCCGAGAAGATCGCGGGCTGGCTCGGCTTCGTGCTGGGTGCTTGATCGCTCCCCGGCGCGGGTCGATCATCGGGCCAAGGAAATCGGAGGAACGACATGGGCATCGCGGTACGGCCGCTGGGCGACGCCGTCGGCGCGGAAATCTCCGGCGTCGATATCGCGCGTCTCGGCGACGATGACTTCGCCGCCGTGGAGCGCGCCTGGCACACGCATTCGATGATCCTGCTGCGCGGACAGACGCTCGGCGGCGACGACCTGTTGGCCTTCAGCCGCCGCTTCGGCGAGCTCGACCCGCCGCCCAACCAGGAGCGCGGCCGGATCAGCCCGCCCGGCTATCCCGAGATCTATGTCGTCTCCAACGTGCTCGACAAGAACGGCGATCCGATCGGCGCGCTCGGTGCGGGCGAGGCCGTCTGGCACACCGACATGAGCTATCTCGACACGCCGCCCGATGCCTCGATGCTCTATGCGCTGGAGATCCCGCCGGAGGGCGGCGACACGTGGTTCTGCGGCATGCAGGCGGCCTGCGAGGCCCTGCCGGCCGATCTCGCGCGCCGCCTCGAAGGCCGGCGCATCAAGCACGATGGCACCTACAATTCCGGCGGCTACCTGCGCAAGGGCGTGACGCCGACCGACGATCCGATGGCGGCCCCCGGCGCCTGGCATCCCGCGATCCTGCGCCATCCGGCCAACGGCCGCGCCACGCTCTACTTTGGGCGCCGCCGCAATTCCTACGTCGAGGGCCTGTCGCGCGCCGACTCCGACGCACTGCTGGAAGATCTGTGGGCGCATGTCACCCAGCCGCAGTTCGTCTACCGCCACGTCTGGCGCGTCGGCGACCTGGTGATGTGGGACAACCGCTCCACCATGCACCGCCGCGATCCGTTCGACGGGGCGGCGCGGCGCATCATGCATCGCACCCAGATCAAGGGCGGCGCCAAGCCGGTGGCCTTCGCCGCCTGAAGGGAAGAAGAAGACCATGAGACGGCAAAAGAAATTCTACGCCTGGGGCTATGCCGACGAGGATCTCTCGCCCGAGGAGATCAAGCCCTGGGAAGCCGAGATCGCCCAGCGCTACGGCCTCTCGGGCTTCGACGTCACACCGCCGCCCAAGGCCGACGAGATCATCCTGCGCGCGCCGCGCGTCGAGGTGCCGGCGGCGCTGCAATCGATCGTGCGCACCGATCACCTGACGCGGCTGGAGCACAGCTACGGCAAGGCCCTGTTCGACACCACGCGCATGTTCATGCGCTCGGTGCCCAACCCACCCGACGCCGTGGCCTTTCCCGACAACGAGCAGGACATCGTGCGCATCCTCGACTGGTGCGACCGCATCGGTGCCAAGGCGATCCCCTATGGCGGCGGCAGTTCCGTCGTGAAGGGCATCGAGCCGGCGGCGGCCTTCGACAAGGTCGTCACCCTCTCGATGCGCCACATGGACAAGATCCTGGAAGTCGACGACGTGAGCCACGCGGCCCGCATCCAGGGCGGCATCTACGGCCCCGCAATCGAAGACCAGCTGCGCGCCACGCCCTTCACCATGCGCCATTACATGCAGGCCTATCGCTGCTCGACGCTGGGCGGCTGGATCGCCACGCGCTCGGGCGGCCATTACGCCACGCTCTACACCCACATCGACGATTTCGTCGAAAGCACACGGGTGGTGACGCCGGCCGGCACGCTGGAGAGCCGCCGCCTGCCGGGCTCCGGCGCCGGCCCCAGCCCCGACCGCATGTTCATCGGCTCCGAAGGCATCCTGGGCATCATCACCGAGGCCTGGGTGCGGCTGCGCAAGAAGCCGACCTTCCGGGCCTCGGCCTCGGTGCGCTTCAAGGACTTCTTCACCGGTGCCGACGCGGTGCGCGAGATCACCCAGGCGGGACTCTATCCCGCCAATTGCCGGCTGCTCGAAGCGCGCGAGGCGCTGCCCGGAATCCCATGGGAGAGCGACGAAGCCGTTCTCGTGCTCGGTTTCGAATCGGCCGACCATCCGCTCGATGCCTGGATGAAGCGCGCGCTCGAGATCTGCGCCGACCATGGCGGCGTGCCCGATGCCAGTGGCGACGACGACGAGAACGCCCATCGCACGGGCGCGGCCGGCGCCTGGCGCAACCGCTTCATCCGCGCCCCGCACTACGGCGAGCATGCCGTGGCGCGCGGCATCCTGACCTCGACCTTCGAGACCGCGATGACCTGGGAGCGCATGCGCGACTTCCACGGCAAGGTGACCGCGGTCGCGCGCGACGCGATCCGGCGCGTCACCGGTCGCGACGGCACCGTCACCTGCCGCTTCACCCACGTCTATCCCGACGGGCCGTGCCTTTATTTCACCTTCGGCGGCATCCTCGACAAGCGCGCCGCGCTCGATCAGCTCATGGACGTGCTCAGCACCTGCACCGCGGCGACGGTCGAGAACGGCGGCACGACCACGCACCATCACGCGGTCGGCCGCTTCCACCGGCCGTTCTACGACAAGCAGCGGCCCGAGCTGTTCGCCCGCGCGCTACGCGGCACCAAGCGCGAGCTCGACCCGAAGGGGATGATGAATCCCGGCGTGCTGATCGATCCCTAGTCAACTATGAGAGGTCCCATGACCTTGCGGAACGACACTTCCTTGCACCAGCCGACGCGCGGACGTCGTGGGGTGCTGACCGGCGCCGCCGCGCTTCTCGCCACCGGCGCGCTGGGCCGCCCTTCGACTGCCGCACCGAGGCCGCTCAATGCCTACTTCCACAAAGGCAAGGGCGCGGTGTCGATGCTGGGCAATCCCGAGCACAGCGCCGAGCAGGCGGCGATGACCGGCGTCTTTGCCGGCGGCCGGGTGACGATCGATCTCGAAAGCGGCCGCGAGGCGTTTCTCAGGCAATTGTTCGCCTCGGACTTCGCCTATCTCAGCCTGCACGCCAACCAGCGCCTCGTCGTCGTCGGCAGTGGCGACCGCGTGACCACGATGGAGCTCGAGGCGGCGCGACGTGCCGCCGGCCGTGTACCGCGGCTCGTGATCGTCGCGGGCTGCAAGACCACGGGCGCGGCGCTCGACGCCGACAATGTCCCCCAGGCGCTGGGCTTCGCGAGCAGCGCGCGCAAGCAGGCCTATATCGGCTTCCATACGCTCGTGGTCGGGATCTCGCAGGATCGGTATTTCCGCTATTTCCTGCCGCTCTGGGTCAATCCCGGCCCGGGCGGCGCCTATCGCACGCTGGCGCAGGCCAGGACCGATGCGAGGGAGCTGATGGAGCGGCGCTATCAGCTCATGAAGGACGGCGCGGCGGGCGGGCAGCAGGCGGGCGCCGCCTTGCGCATGTCACCCCTCGACCTGAAGGTCACAGGCAATTTCGACATCGTCGGCGACGAGGACCTCCGCGCCACCGATCTCTAGTCCGGTGGCGCGGAAGCGACTTGATCGCCTATGGCTTGGCGGCGGCCTTCACGGCGGCGAGCTCGTAGACCATGAGCTTGCTGCGGTCGCGCCAGTCGGGGAAGCTTTCCTTGACGGAGGTGGCGAGCGCCGGCGCCCACCAATGGATATGCGGCGCCGGGTCGTTGGCCTTGCTCTCCTCGACGCGGAAGGTGTCGAACGTGCCGGCGGGAACGGTGACTTTCTCGTAGGCGGCGACCGTCATGGTGACATTGCTGGTGTAGCTCTTGCCGTCGCGACCCGTGACGTTGACGGTCTGCACCGTCTTGTTGCCGACCTTGAGCGGCCACAGCGACTTGAGATCGATCCCCTTCACATAGGATTCGCCCTGCGCATCCACCGAGCCGATCAGGCCATAGTGCGTGCGCACCTCCTTGTTCTCGCCCGCGGAGGCGCTCTTGCTCAGGCAGACGGTGCCGTCCTGGCCCGTCGCCACGCGGACGGAATCTGTGCCGGCGGTCCGGTAGGTGAGCTCGGTGCCGGTCGCGGGGCACTTGAACTCGGCAGTCTGGGCGGAGACGGCCGTGGAGAAGGCAATGCAGGCGGCAGCGGTCGCAATGACGAGCTTCATCGGTGATCTCCCCTTGAGTGGCAGGGACTATCGGCACAGAGGCCGGTGCAAGTCAAAGCAGCTGCCTGGTATCCCCTGGTGTGCAAGCGGTCTTTACAAAGGAAGGAGTCTCGACCGTCTCAAACGCCCTGAGACGCCTCCGATATTGATGGCACAAGGCTTTTGGGCGCGTCGTCTCACGTCTCGCGACTCTGCCCCCGGAAAAAACGCGAAAATCGCTCGCGACGGTCCTCACCAGGCCGCCAACGCCGGCCGGGGTTGCGGGCAGCGGCAGGGAAGCGCCGCAATTCGCCACGATCGGAGGCTTTGCAAGCCCGTGACGCGTACAAGGCCTGACAGTGGAGCGGGATGTCGCCAAGGGCAGCGATGCGGAGTGTCGCAGTGTTCGGTGATCAGCGCCGAAGCTCTGATCTTCGGAGAGCATCTTCTTCGGCTGCGACAGGTTTACGGGTCGCTTGCGAACCCCAATGCAACTGGCCCGGCCAGGAAGAGGCGCTCTCCCAAGAAGGTCACCCGAGCTCCTCGAGCCGTCACCGTTTGATCGCCTCGACGTAGAGCGATTCGGAGATATGACCTGCGTCGTCGATCAGAAGGCGTTCGTCACTGCCAATACGGAACGACCGCTTCTCAATGTCGGAAAAGCCCGCTTGTTGTAGAACTTCTCCAAGGGCCTGGAAGTCATAGATGAATCGATGGTCCGGTCCGTAGAACAGCTCGTTGATCAGAGCTACCGGGAGATTCACATTGGTATGGTTAACGAAATATTCGTTCGGCATCGTCGGAGCAGCGCCGTCGAGCGAGGCGACGTAGGAGCGAGCATACATCTCGAGATCAGGAACGACGATCCGTATGCAGCTGTTTGGCGCCATCAAGCGGTGGCAATCAGTGAGAAAGGCCTTTGCACCAGACAGTGGTAGATGCTCAAGACAGTGTTCCGTGTAGACGCCGCCAGCGACCGCGTCGGGCACCGGTAAGCCTACCGAGATATCGCAGCAGAGATCGACGCCGGGGCGCCAATCCGCATCGACGTTGACGAAGCCAGGCCGGATATTGGGTCCGCACCCAACGTTGAAATAGCTGCCGGGCGAAATGGCCGCGTCAAACAGCCTTATGTTTCTGCGCAC
>CANIRG010000325.1 GCA_947469635.1 Rhodospirillales bacterium
CACTCCAGTGGCGCTCATGCTCATGAAAGATGCGCCACTGGAGCGGCGCGCTCCACCGATTAGAGCCCGACCGATTGCGCCACCAATGTCGCGAGCTGCTTGCGCAGGCGCGCGACCGTGGGGCGTTCGCTGCGCTTGCCGACCAGATTGTTCATCTCGTACGGGTCGCTCTTCAGGTCATAGAGCTCGTCGCACTCGACGCCATCGAGCGACTTCTGCGTCCAGTGGATGTACTTGTGGCGCTTGGTGCGGATCGCCTTGTAGCTCATGCCGATCAGCCACGGCATGGCGTTCTCGCTGAAGTATTCGCACATGAACGAGCTGCGCCAGCCCTTGGGCCGCGCGCCCCTGGCGAGCGGACGCAGCGACAGGCCCTGCATGGTCGCGAAGTCCGCCTTCTTGCCGCCGGCGAGATCGACGACCGTGGGCGCGATGTCGATAGTGGCGATCAGATCGTCGTTGGTCGCGCCGGGCTTGAACCACGCCGGATAGCGGATCAGGAACGGCGACTTGATGCCCTCCTCGTAGGCGAAGCGGCGCTCCGGTCCCAGCCCGTGCTCGCCGAAGAAATAGCCGTTGTCGCCCAGGAACAGGATGAAGGTGTTGTCGAGCTGGCCCGTCTCCTCCAGCGCCTTGAAGACATCGCCCATGCCTTCGTCGACGCTCGCCATCATCGCGGCGCGGAGACGAATCTCCTCGTCAGTGCCGGCCAGGATACCGTCGAGCAGTTTGCGCGAGGCCTCGTTGACGCGCAGCGCATGGGCTTCCGTCCAGGCGGGCTTGTCCTTCACGACCTCCGAAGCCGGCAGCGCATTCGGCCGGCGCGGGAAGTGATCACCCTTGTAGAGATCGGCATGGCGCGGCGCGGGCCGGTAGCCGCCGTCGGTGAAATCGATCGTGCCGTCGGCCGCCTGATAGGCGTCGGGATGAACCGCCTTGTGGGCGAAGAATAGCGCGAAGGGCTTCTCCCTTTTCTTGCGCAGGAAATCGACGGCGTGGCCGTTCAGCAGGTCGGTGATGTAGCCCGTGTACTTCTTCTCATCGCCGTCGATGTTGAGGATCGGGTCGATGATCGAGCCGTGGCCCGGAAAGCTCACCCAGCGGTCGTAGCCCGGCCGCGGGCCGCCTGAATTGCCCATGTGCCATTTGCCGACATGGGCCGTCTCGTAGCCCAGGCGCTGCAGGATGACGTGGTAGTTTGGCAGGCGGTGGCTGTGGGCGTCGCGGGCGACATTGTCGATGATGCCGTGGCGGCTGGCATATTGCCCCGTGACGATCGAGGCGCGGTTGGGCGAGCAGAGCGGCGTGGGATGGAACGCCGAGGTGAACATCGCGCCTTCGTGGCCGATCCGGTCGATATGCGGCGTCTTCATGTAGGGATGGCCGCAGATGCCGAGCTCGTCGAAGCGCAGATCGTCGATCAGGACGATGAGAATGTTCGGTTTCTTCCTTGCAGCCATTCGCTTCCCCTTGCACGCCGCGTGCCGGAACCAAGCTATGCGCCGGTCTTGACGGACACCAGAGGCTCACGCCCAATCTTGGTCGAAGAGGAACGCCTATGACCGAGTCTGCCCTGCCGATGGCGGGATTGCGCGTGCTGGACATCAGCTCATTCATTGCAGCACCAGCGGCTGCCGTCGTGCTGGGCGACTGGGGCGCCGACGTGATCAAGGTCGAAGGGCCGGACGGCGACGCCAACCGCCGCATCATGCACGATTCGGCCAATTACCCGAAAGCCGAGGTGAACTATCCCTGGCAGATGGACTCGCGCAACAAGCGCTCCATCGTGCTCGACCTCAAGGTACCCGAGGCGCGCGCCGCGCTCGACATGCTGGTCGTCTCGGCCGACGTGCTGATCTGCAACTTCCCGCCGCCGGTGCGCGACAAGCTGAGACTGGGCTACGACGATCTGAAGGCGCTCAATCCCCGGCTGATCTATGCCTCGCTCACCGGCTATGGCGAGACCGGCCCCGACCGCGACCGGCCGGGCTTCGACGTCACCGCCTACTTCGCCCGCTCCGGCCTGCTCGAGGCGCAGCGCTACGAAGGCGGGCCGCCGGGCGTGCCGGGTCCGGCGCAGGGCGACCGCGCGACGGCGATGGCGCTGGTCTCGGCGATCCTGATGGCGGTGATCCATCGCATGAAGACCGGCGAAGGCTCGTGGGTCGGCACCTCGCTGATCGGCAACGGCCTATGGTCGTGCGGCGTGATCGCCCAGGCAGCGCTCGTCGGCGCCTTCCTGCCGCACCGTCCGCCGCCCGACCGGCCGCGCTCGGCGCTGGGCAATATCTACCGCACCTCCGACGACCGCTGGCTGCAGCTCACCATCGTGCGCGAGGACAGGATGTGGGCGCCGCTGTGCCGGGCGCTGGAGCGGCCGGAGCTGGTCGACGATCCGCGCTTCGCCGCCACCGACGAGCGCCGCCGCCGCTCGGCCGAGCTGGCGACGATC
Organism: Rhodospirillales bacterium; assembly: GCA_947469635.1. GTDB lineage: Bacteria > Pseudomonadota > Alphaproteobacteria > Reyranellales > Reyranellaceae > Reyranella. The sequence continues at coordinate 2,453 of CANIRG010000325.1, forward strand.
TTCCGCGAGGCCTTCGAGACCAGGCCTTACGAATATTGGCGCGAAGCGCTGGCCCGCAACGAGATCACCTTCGGTGTCATCAGCCGGCCCCAGGATATCCCCGACGACGTGCAGGCCGTCCATGCCGGCGCCGTGGTCGAGACGGCCATCCCCGAGATGCCGCGCACGCTCGCCAACCCGATCCGCACCAGCTTCGCCCAGCAGCGCGTCGCCCATCCCGCCCCCGGGCTCGGCCAGCATACCGACGAGATTTTAGGCGAGATCGGGCTCACGCCGGACCAGATCGCGACCTTGCGCACCGCAGGGGCCGTCAGGTGAACGAAGGCGAGATCGACGAGGAACTGCCGCTGGCAGGGCTGGTGGTGCTCGACATCAGCTCCTTCATCGCCGGTCCCGCCGCGGCGGTCGCGCTGGCCGATTTCGGCGCTGACGTGATCAAGATCGAGCCGCCGGGCGAGGGCGATCCGCATCGCCAAAACTACACCAGCCCGAATTATCCGCGCGCCGACAGGGTGGAAGACCAGGTGAACTTTCCGTGGCAGCTCGACGGCCGCAACAAGCGCTCGCTGGGACTCGATCTCAAGAAACCCGAGTCACGCGACGTGCTGGAGCGGCTGATCGAGCGCGCCGACGTCATGATCGTGAATTTCCCGCCGCCGGCGCGGGAGCGGCTGAAGCTGCGCTGGGAAGACATCGAGCCGCTCAACCCGCGGCTGATCTATTGCTCCCTCACCGGCTATGGCGAAACCGGCCCGGACCGCGACCGGCCGGGCTTCGACATCACCGCCTATTTCGGCCGCTCCGGCATTCTCGACGCCGCGCGCTACGAGGGCGGTCCGCCCGGCATCTCGCTGCCGGCGCAGGGCGACCGCGGCACGGCCATGACGCTGGTCGCCGCCATCCTGCTCGGCCTGCGCCGCCGCGACCGCACCGGCAAGGGCGGCTGGGTCGGCTCCTCGCTCTATGCCAATGGCGCGTGGGCCAACGGCACGACGGTGGCCGGCGGGCTGGTCGGCGCCAAGCTGCCGGCGCGCCAGTCACCCGACAGGCCGCGCAACGCGCTCACCAATCTCTACCGCACCAGGGACGACCGCTGGCTGCAGCTCCTCGTCGTGCGCGACGATCGGATGTGGGGGACCTTCTGCACCGCCATCGACCGCCCCGACCTCGTGGAAGACCCGCGCTTCACCGGCCGCGCCGAGCGTCGCGAGCGCGCGCTGGAGCTGGTGCAGGAGCTGATGCCGGCCTTTGCGTCCAAGACCTATGCCGAGTGGGAGACGATCCTCGCCAAGACCGGCATTCCCTTCGGCGTGATCGGGCGCGTCGCGGACGTGATCGAGGATGCCCAGGCCAAGCATGCCGGCATCTTCGCCGACACCGACAATCCCGAGGTGCCGCGCACCGTCAACAATCCCATTCGCCTGGGCTTCGCCCAGCCGCGCAAGTCGGGCCGGCCGCCGGCCGTCGGCGAGCACAACGACGCCGTGCTGCGCGAGGCGGGCTATGGCGAGGAGGAGATCGCCGCCCTTAAAAAGTCCGGCGCGCTGGGGTAGGATCGGGACATGGCAAGCCGCTTCCCGACCTACGCCGACTTCTGGCCTTTCTATCTTGGCGAGCATGCCAAGCCGGCGACGCGCGTCGTCCACTATGTCGGCAGCATCGCCTCGGTGCTTCTCCTGGTGTGGGCGGTCGCGACCCAACATTGGTGGTGGCTCCTGGCCGTCCCGGTCTGCGGCTACGGGCCCGCCTGGTTCGGCCATTTCTTCATCGAGAAGAACAGACCCGCAACCTTCCAGGCGCCCTTCTGGTCGATGATCAGCGACTATCGCATGTGCGGCCTGTTCCTGATCGGCCGGCTCGGCAACGAATTGATGAAATATCAAATCCGCAACCGATAGCGCTGCGTAGACCGGGGCATGAGACGTCTCCTTGCCCTCCTCCTGATCCTCTCCTCCGGCACCGCGCAAGCCGAGACCTCCTCGCTCCCCTGGCAGAAATGGGACCCCGCGCTGTTCGAGCGCGCGGCGCGCGAGGACAAGTACATCCTCCTGCACATGGCCGCCGTATGGTGCCATTGGTGCCACGTCATGGAGGGCACGACCTACCGCGACCCGGAGATCCAGAAGGCGATCCTGGAGAAGTTCATTCCCGTGCGCGTCGACCAGGACGCCGATCCGGCGCTGTCCTACCGCTACGAGAACTGGGGCTGGCCGGCGACGATCATGCTCGACCGCAACGGCGAGGAGATCTTCAAGCGCCGCGGCTACCTGCCGCCCGAGCTGTTCGGCAAGCTTCTGGCCGCCGTCATCGCCGACCCGTCGGCGCTGCCGACCCAGACCTTCGGTGCCCAGATCGATCCCGACGCCCAGGGCCTCACCGACGACCGGCGCGCGCTCACCGAGACCCGGCTGCTCGAGACCTACGACAAGGCGCAGTGGCTTCGGCACGACCCACCGATTCATCCAGGCCGACATGCTCGAATGGGCGCTGGAGCGCAGCCGCAAGCTGCAGCGCAATACGGATATCGACACCTGGCGCGATGTCGCCGGCAAGACGCTTGCCGGCGCCCGCCGCCTGATCGATCCGGTGTGGGGCGGCATGTTCCAGTATTCCGACAGGCTCGACTGGTCGGGCCCGCATTTCGAGAAGCTCCTGAACATCCAGCGCGATGCGATGCGAGTCTATATCCTCGCCTATCAGATCGATCGCGATCCCGCCGACCTCGCTACCGCCAAGGACATCGCGCGCTGGCTGATGGAGTTCATGCGCAGCGAGAGCGGCGCCTTCTACACCAGCCAGGACGCCGACGCGGGCAAGGATTTGCACGGCGACGCCTTCTATGCCCGTACCGATGCCGACCGTCGGGCCGGACCGCAGCCGCCGATCGACCGCAACTCCTATGCGCGCGAGAACGGCTGGGTGGTCGCGAGCCTTGCCGCCCTCCACGACGTCACGGGCGACCGCACGCTGCTCGACGCAGCGGTAAAGGCCTTCGACTGGACGCTGGCCAACCGCCGCGCGCCCAACGGCGGCTTCGGCCATGCCCGCGCCGCGGACGACGACACCCATCTCGGCGACACGCTGGCCATGGCCGAAGCTGCGATGGCGCTCCACCGCAGCACCGCCGACCGTCGCTACCTCAAGCTCGCCTCGGAGTTCGGCGACGTCATCGCCCGCGAGCATGCAGACCCCGCCGGCGGCTATATGGTCCGGCGGCCGGAGCCCAGCGCCAAGGGCGTGCTGGCCAAGCCGGTGAAGCAGATCGACGAGAACGTGGCCGCGACCCGCTTCTTCACCCTGCTGGCCCGTGCCGATGGCGAGCCCGCCTTCCGCGCCGCCGCCATGCAGGGCATGCGCTACCTGATCTCGCTGGCCGAGGACGACCTGCTGGTGCCGGGAGCCCTGCTGGCCGACCGCGAGCTTCAGCGCGAGCCCGCCCACATCACCATCGTCGGCGCCAAGGACGACCCCGCGGCCCAAGCCCTCTACGCCGCCGCCCGCACCTATCCGACACGGTACCTGCGCATCGAATGGTACGACCGACGCGAGGGCAAGCTGCCGGCATCCGACATCGAGTATCCGGAGATGCCCGAGGCCGCCCTTTCGCCTGTGCCAACGGCGCCTGCTCGGTGCCGGTCTTCACCCCCGCCGAGGTCCATCGCATCGCAGCCAGGGTCGACGATCGCTGAGGAGAGTTAGGCAGCCTGCCGTAAGGGGCGAACTTCCCGGTCGAGACGCTTGCCCAAGGCCTTCCGGGTTTTCGCCACGTCATATTGCGCCTGAAGCCCAATCCAGAAATCGGCGCCGTTACCAAAGAACCTGGCGAGACGGAGTGCTGTATCGGGAGTGATGGCCCGACGCTCGTTCACGATATCGGCAACCCTGCCAACAGGCACGCCAATGGACCCAGCGATCGACTTGATCGTCAGGGCGCGCGCCTCAAGCTCGTCACGAAGTGTGCCGCCGGGATGAACGGGGAACACAGGCCTATCCTTTGTGGTCGTCGACAACCTCGACATCATAGGCATGGTCGTTTCGAAACGTAGCGCAGCGCCGAGCTCTTGCGCTCAGCTCTGATGATCAGCGCCTGCTCCCGGGTCTTCGGGTACAACGATAGCCTCATGCTGAAGAGCCGCGCGCAGCGTGGCGTCTCGAAGCATGGGTCACACGCGTCGCGCCTTTTGCCGCCCCTCGAGACGCGCCCTTTGGGCGCTACTATGAAGCTCACAACCCGACACCCCTTCGGTGTGGGGCATGGAGCTGGGGGCGCGCGACTCCAGTCGCGCGTCTTTGTCGACGCAACGGAAGATCGCGCCACTTGAGTGGCGCCCCCCCAGCCCAGACGCGCTTCATGCATCGGGGTCGGCGCCGCCGATGGAGAACTCCTCAAGGTGAGGTCGTCGGTGGGAGCCGTCTCGTTCTTGCCTCCCCCTTGCGTCACAGGGGGTCGAAGGCCACATTGCGGACGACCTGTAAATTCTCCCTTTCGAGGCCTCATGGAAACGTTGCTGACGGGCGCCGCGCCGCAAGGGCTGCCCCCCGATCTCATCAAGGATAGCGACCAGACGAAGTTCGCCAAGGACGTGATCGAAGCCTCGCAAACGGTGCCGGTGATCGTCGATTTCTGGGCGCCCTGGTGCGGGCCCTGCAAGACGCTGCAGCCGATGATCGAAAAGGTCGTCAAGGAGGCCAAGGGCGCGGTCAAGCTGGTGAAGATCAACATCGACCAGAACAAGATGCTGGCCCAGCAGCTGCGCATCCAGTCGATCCCGGCGGTCTATGCCTTCTTCGGCGGCCGCCCCGTGGACGGGTTCATGGGCGCGGTGCCCGAGAGCCAGGTCAAGGCCTTCGTCGACAAGCTGGTCCAGGCCACCGGCGGTGCCGCCGGTGGTGATGGCGGGCTGGCCGAGCTGCTCGAGCAGGCCAAGGCCGCCGTGGCTCAGAACGACCTCGATACGGCCGCACAGATCTACAGCGAGATCCTGGGCCTCGAGCCCACCAACGTGACGGCGCTGGCCGGCCTCGCGCGGTACCAGGTGTCGCTGGGCGACATGGAGCAGGCCAAGGAGCTGCTGGCCCAGGTCGTGGCCAAGGACAAGACCCACGCCGACGTGATCGTGGCCCAGGCCGCCATCGATCTCGCCGAGCAGGCGCAGTCCGCCGGCCCGGTCGACGACCTCAAGGCCAAGGCTGCCGCCGATCCCAAGGACTTCCAGACCCGCCTCGACCTGGCGCTGGCCTATTGGGCCGGCGACCAGCGCCAGGAGGCGATCGACGAGCTGCTCGCCATGATCAAGGCCGACCGCGCCTGGAACGAGGCCGCCGCCCGCCAGCAGCTCTTGA
>CANIRG010000326.1 GCA_947469635.1 Rhodospirillales bacterium
AGCTCGCTGTCCCAATAGAGGAAGTCGCGCCAGCTCTCGTGCAGGTAGCCGGGCGGGAAGGCGCGGCCGTGCTCCTGCAGCTCCTGCGTCGTGGGCTCCGCCGGCATGCGCTGCAGCATCATGCCGCTCTCGCGCAACAGCCGGTTGCCCTTGAGCAGGTTGCACGGGCTGCAGGCGGTGACGACGTTGCTCCAGCTCGTGCGGCCGCCGCGCGACTTCGGCACCACGTGGTCGAAGGTGAGCTCGTGGGTGACGAAGTGGCTGCCGCAATACTGGCAGTGGAAACGGTCGCGCAGGAACACATTGAAGCGCGTGAAGGCCGGCCGGCGCGCCGCCGGCACGTATTCCTTCAAGGCAATCACGCTCGGCAGCCGCATCGCGAAGGATGGGCTATGGATCTTGCGTTCGTATTCCGAGATCACGCTGACGCGATCGAGGAACACGGCTTTCACCGCGTCCTGCCAGGACCAGATCGACAACGGGAAGTACGACAAAGGACGGAAATCGGCGTTGAGGACCAGCGCATGGCAGGACTCAAGGCCGGGCGTCATTTCAGGCCCGCCGGCTTTGAGAACGCGTACTGGGGAAATCCAGACGGGTAAACATACGGTTATTTTGGCCGAGGTTTTTCAGAAAGACAATATAGCGATAATATCACGCGACGGAGGGCATCAATGGACACCGACATCAAGCTACACGAAACCGACACATTCCCGTTGCCGCACGCCGACCTCGAGTCGCTTGGCATCCGCAAGAGCCAGATCGACCGGCTGGTCGCGCTGATCGAACGCCATATCGCCGAGGGCCGCTATCCCGGCTGCCAGATCGCTCTGGCACGGCACGGCAAGCTCGGCCTCTTCAAGAGCTTCGGCAACGCCATGACCGAGCCCGCGCCGCGCGCGGCGGCCGATGACACGCTGTGGTTGCTCTACTCCAACACCAAGGTGGTGACGGCGGTGGCGCTGTGGGCGCTGGCTGAGCGCGGCCTCTTCAGCTTCTCCGACCGGATCGCCGACCACGTGCCGGAGTTCAAGAAGAACGCCAAGGGCAACATCACCGTCCTGCAGACCATCACCCATCAGGCGGGCTTCCCCAACGCCGTCGTCGGGCCGGACGCCTGGGCCGACCACAAGCGGCTGCGCGAGGTGGTGTGCGACTTCCCGCTGGAATGGTCGCCGGGCTCGAAGGTGCACTATCACGGCCTCACCGCGCACTGGACGCTGGGCGTGCTGATCGAGGCGGTGACCGGCCGAGATTTCCGCGACGTCATCCGCGAGACGGTGACCGAGCCGCTTGGCCTCTCCCGCGAACTCTACGTCGGCCTGCCCGAGGAGGCCTTCGGCCGCGCCGCCGACATGCACGAACCCAAATCCGTGGGCGGCGGCTTCCAGCCCAGCGCCGATGCCAACAGCGCGGCCTGGCGCAAGGGCGGCGCTCCGGGTGGCGCAGGCTACGGCACGGCGCGTGCCATGGCGGCGCTCTACCAGATGATGCTTCAGGGCGGCGAGTTGAACGGCACGCGGCTGATCTCGCCGCGCATGTTGCAATATGCCATCCGCAACCACACCGGCGACCGGATCGACGAGTTCATGGGCATGCCCATGCATCGCGGGCTGGGGCCGCACCTGCGCGGCACGACCGAGAATGTCCGCGGCCTCGGCGCCATCGCCAGCCCGCGCGCCTTCGGTCACGGCGGCGTCGGCACGTCCTATTGCTGGGGCGATCCCGACTCGGGCGTGTCCTTCGCCTACATCACCAATAACCGCATCCCCGATCCCTGGCACAGCAAGCGCCTTGATCAGGTCGCCAACCTGGTGCACTCCGCGATTCTCTGATCTCCGCCCAATCAAAAGGACACGTCATGGCAAAGAACACGATCTGCGTCTGGTACGACAAGGACGCCGAGGCTGCCGCCCGCTTCTACGCTGAGACCTTTCCCGACAGCGCGGTGAGTGCCGTCCACCGTGCCCCCAGCGACTATCCCTCCGGCAAGAAGGGCGACGTGCTGACCGTCGAGTTCACGGTTGCCGGCATCCCGTGTATCGGCCTCAACGGCGGATCCGTGTTCACGCAGAGCGAAGCCTTCTCCTTCCAGATCGCCACCGACGATCAGGCAGAGACCGACCGCTACTGGAACGCCATCGTCGGCAATGGTGGGCAGGAGAGTGCCTGCGGCTGGTGCAAGGACAAGTGGGGCGTGTCCTGGCAGATCACGCCGCGCGTGCTGACCGAGGCGATGGCGGCCGGCGGCGATGAAGCCAAGCGCGCGTTCGAGGCGATGATGACCATGAGGAAGATCGACGTCGCCACCATCGAAGCCGCGCGACGCGGCTGAGATTTCACCGCGACAGTCGTTCGCGGGCGCCGGCTTCGGAGCCCAATGCCGCCGCGGCAAGCGCCAGGGCCGCGGCGGAGAAGATGAGCACGGCGGCGTACCCGCCGGTGAGGTCGTGCAGCAGCCCGCCGATCCAGGCGCCGAGGAAACCGCCCAGCCCCATGCCGATGCTGATCAGCCCGTAGATGCGGCCGAAGCTGGCGCCGCGATAGCGCAGCGTCGCGAGCGTCGAGATCATCGGGCCGCGCGAGCCCATGCTGCCGCCGAACAGCAGCACGTAGAGCCAGAGCCAGGCATCGTCGCCCGGCCCGCGCACCAAGGCGAGCGCGCCGACGCCCGCGATCGAGCTGCCATAGGCCAGCAGCGCGGCCAGCCGCCGGCCGCCGCGGTCAGCGAGCCAGCTGAACCCGACCATGCCGAGCGGCGTCAGGAAGCCGGCGACGGCGAGCGCGCGCGCAGCGTAGGCGCCGTCGATGCCGCGCTCGAGCAGATAGACCATGGCCTGCGGCGCGATGGCGAAGATGCCGACGGAGGTCAGGCCGAACGACGAGGTCAGCGCCCAGAAAGGCCAGTCGCGCACCGCGTCGCCGACCGTCGGACCAGCGCCGGTGGACTCGCGCAGCCGCGCCAGTCCCGGCGCGCCGCGCTCGATGCGTCGCCACGGCAGGAACACCAGCAGCGGGATGAAGGCCGCGCTCGTCGCCGCAAAGATCAGATAGGTCTGGCGCCAACCCACGAACACGATCAGGTGCTGGGCGAGCGGCAGGATGACGATGGCACCCACGCCCGAGGCCGACCAGGCCACCGCGAAAGCGACGCCCAGGCGATGCGCCGGGAACCAGCGGCCGAGCAGCGTCGAGCTCAGCACGCCCGACAGCGAGGCACCACCGAATCCCATGACGGCGCCCAGCCCCAGATAGAGATGCCAGACCTGGGTCGCCTGCGAAGCGCTGGCGGTGGCAAGTGCCGCGGCCGACATGCCGACGACGGTGAGCGCGCGCAGGCCGAAGCGGTCGACGATCCAGCCGGCGAGCGGCGCTCCCGTGCCGCCGACCAGCAGGGCGAAGCTGTAGACCAGCGTGACCGAGCTGCGGCTCGCGTCGAACGCATGCTCGAGAGCCGGCACGAAGACGACGAAGGAATCGCTGATCGAGCGACTGGCGACGCCGAGGACGAAACACAACGCAACCAGCAGCCAGGGGACGAAGCGGCTCATTGCCTTTACCCTTGGCACAGGCGGGGACTTGCGTCAGCCGCCGAGCCCCGTCAGGTTCCGCGCGGCGGAGGACACAGTGGCAGATACGACTTTGGTCATAGAGCGTGGCTTCAACGGGCCGAGCCTGTCGGGCAACGGCGGCTATGTCGGCGGCGTGATGGCCGCGCGGTTCGGCGAGGCCTTCGGCGGTGACGGCACGGTCGAGATCACGCTGCGCGCACCGATACCGATCGACACGCCGCTCACGGTTGCGCGCGCCGGCGATGCGCTCACCCTGCACGATGGCGAGACGCTACTGTGCGAGGCGCGCGCCGGCTCGGTCTCCCATCTCGTTCCACCGCCACCACCTGTGGATTGGCGCGAGGTGATGCGTCGCGGCGAGGAAGGCGGCAGCGCCGAGGACAGCGACTTCCATACATGCATCGTCTGCGGCCGCGGTCGTGTCGTTGGCGATGGCCTGCGCGTGCTGGGCACGGCAGGGCCGCATCCCGGCACCTCCCTCTCGTGCTACATGCCGCATGCGAACCATGCCGACGCCCAGGGCCGCATCCGGCCAGAGTTCGTCTGGGGCACGCTCGACTGTCCCGGCGCCTGGGCCGCGCAGGATCCCGACGACTGGCGACCGGCGCTCACCGGCCGCATGACCGTCAAGGTGCTCGACCCACCGAGAGTCGGCGAACGCTGTGCCGTCGTCGGCTGGCGGATCGGCGTCGACGGCCGCAAGCTATATTCCGGCACAGCGCTCTACACCGAGCAGGGCCGCCTCTGCGCGCTCGGCGCCTGCACCTGGATCGTGTTGAAGGGTTAGCATGTACCGGTCGTCTCTCCGATCGGCTATCTACGGATCGAACGCATCTGCTTTCCTCCCTGCGCGAAGCGCGGGGAGGTGGCGCCGTCATACGGCGTCGGAGGGGTCAGAGGCTCCATTTGGCGCTCATGACCCCTCCGTCGGCGCAAGACGTCAACACCTCCCCTTCGCGGAGTCCGCGAAGGGGAGAAGTTAGAGGAGATCGATGCAAACCGCCGTGCCTCTGCTGAAGGATCTCGTGCTGGTGGGCGGCGGCCATGCCCATGTCCATGTACTGAAGAGCTTCGGCATGAAGCCGATGCCCGGCGTGCGGCTGACGCTGATCGGCCGCGACATCGAGACTCCCTACTCCGGCATGATCCCGGGCTTCGTCGCCGGCCGCTATTCCTTCGACGAGTGCCACATCGACCTCGTGCGGCTGGCTGCCTGGAGCGGCGCGCGCCTGATCCATGCCGAGGCGACCGGTATCGACCGCGTCAATCGCCGCGTGCTGCTGAAGGATCGTCCGCCCGTCTCCTACGACCTTCTGTCGCTCGACGTCGGCGCGGCGCCCAGCCTCGACGCCCTGCCCGGCGCCGCGGCCCACACCACGCCGGTGAAGCCGATCGCCGAGCTGGGCCAGCGCTGGCTCGCCTTTCTCGAACGCATGAAGGGCTGGCGGGGGCCGCTCGGCATCGCCGTGATCGGCGGCGGCGCGGGCGGTGTCGAGCTCGCCCTGGCGATCGACAAGCGGCTGCGCGAGGTGGCCCAGCAGGCCGAGGTCGCCGTGACGCTCGCCACCCGCGACGAGATCCTGGCAGGCCAGGCCGCCTCGGCACGGCGCAAGATGCGCGCGATCCTGGTCAGGCGCGGCGTCCGCCTGCTCGAGAACCAGGAGACGGTGAAGGTCGAGGAAGGCCAGATCCATTTCGCGTCGGGCGCGCGGCTTGCCTACGACTCGGCCTTCGTCGTCACCGAGGCAGCGGCCACGAAGTGGTTCGCCGACACCGGTCTGGTGCTCGACGACCGCGGCTTCTTCTCCGTCGAGGCCAGCCTGCAGACCAGCGACCCGCTGATCTTTGCCGTCGGCGACTGCGCCACGGTGGCGCCCTATCGGCGGCCCAAGGCCGGCGTCTTCGCCGTCCGCCAGGGCCCGCCGCTCGCTGCCAACATGCGCCGCGCGCTGCTCGGGCAGACGCCAAGGCCCTTCAAGCCGCAGAGCAGGTATCTCTCGATCATCGGCACCGGCGATGGGCGTGCCGTCGCCACCCGCGCCGGCTGGTCGCTCGAAGGTGCCTGGGTATGGCGCTGGAAGGACCGTATCGACCGCAAATGGATGCGGATGTATCGCGAGCCCCCGCGGCAGCCGATGCAGATGCCGACGGCCGCGCCCGATCCGGCGCTGGCCGATGCCGACGGCAAACGCCTGCTGGTCGATGCGGGCATGCGTTGCGGCGGTTGCGGCGCCAAGGTCGGCGCCTCGGTGCTGGAGCGTGTCCTGCAGCGGCTCGGCCCTTCATCTTCCGGCCCCGCCATCGCGCTCGGCCTCGAGGCGCCCGACGATGCCGCCATGATCGACGTGCCCTACGGTCATTCGCTGGTGCAGTCCGTCGACTTCTTCCGCAGCATCACCCCCGATCCCTTCGTGTTCGGCGAGATCGCGGCCGTGCATGCGCTGGGCGACGTCTGGGCGATGGGCGCCAAGCCGCACAGCGCCCTGGCGCTCGCCATCGTGCCCGCCTCGGCCGAGCGGCTGGTCGAGGAGGATCTGTTCCAGATGCTGTCCGGCGCCCGCCGCGTGCTCGACCAGGCAGGCTGCACCTTGATCGGCGGCCACTCCGGGGAAGGACCGGAAGCGGCGCTGGGCTTTTCAGTCAACGGCCTGGTCGTGCCGCAGCATGCGCTGCGCAAGGGCGGCATGAAGCCCGGCGATCGGCTCGTGCTCACCAAGCCGCTGGGCACCGGCGTGATCTTCGCCGCCGCCATGCGCGGCGCGGCGCTCGCCCGATGGGTCGACGCGGCGCTCGTATCGATGCGGCAACCTTCATCGGCATCGGCCGAGGCGTTGGTTCGGGCAGGCGCTCATGCCTGCACCGACGTCACCGGCTTCGGCCTGGCCGGCCATCTCGCCGAGATGATCCGCGCCTCGGGCGAGCAGATCGCCGTCGATCTCAGGCTCGACGCCCTGCCGGTGCTCGACGGCGCGACCGAGCTGTTTGCCGCGGGCTACGCGAGTACGCTGCAGCCGGAGAACCTGCGGGCACGTCACCTGATCGACGGCCTGGATCGCGTCAGCCGTCACGCCAAGCTGCCGCTGCTGTTCGATCCGCAGACCGCCGGTGGCCTGCTCGCCGCGGTGCCTGCGGACTCCGCCCTCGAGGACGGCGCCGTCGAGATCGGCATCGTGCGTCGACGCGCAGCGAGTGAACCACCGATACGTCTCATCGTCTGACGGCAACCTTATGTGACATCCGACGTTCCCTCACCGCCGATTTCGGCGCAGGGAGCTTTCAGATGGCGAAGAAGACGATTGTTGGTGCGGTCAAGGATGCGGTCGCGGGCGCGATCGACGCGATCTCCCATCCCGGACGCACGGTCGTTGCCGCCGAGAAGGCCGCCGCCGGCGCCGTTGCGCGGACCGCGCGCAGTGCGAGGCGGATCGTCAAGAGCACCACGGCCGCCAGCGAGCGTCGTGTCGTTGCCCGCAAGAAGGCCGCCACCAAGACGGTGAAGCGCGCCGTGTCCAAGACCAAGCGTGCGGTCTCGAAGACCAAGCGCGCCGTCGGCAAGGTGGCCACGCGTGCCGGCAAGGTCGCGAAGCGGGCGGTGAAGCGCGTCACGAAAAAGCCGACGAAGGGCGCCAAGCGCCGCTAGACTGACCTCACGCCCCACGACGGGGCGGATACGGGAGCAGGCATGGCGCGAGCGAAGGCGAGCATCGGAACGATCGACTACGCAACGACGATCGCCGTCGGCCATCACACGCTGGTGGCCGACGAAGGGCCCGATCTCGGCGGCAAGGACGCCGGCCCCGCCCCCTACGAGCTGCTGACGGCGGCGCTCGGCGCCTGCACGGTGATCACGCTGCGCATGTATGCCGAGCGCAAGCAGTGGCCCGTGACCTCGGTCCACGCCGACATCCATTTCGTGCGCGAGGGCGACAAGGCCCATATCGACCGCGTATTGTCGATCGAGGGCGCGGTCGACGACGCCCAGAAGAAGCGCATGGCCGAAATCGCCGAGCGCACGCCCGTCACGCTGACGCTGAAGGGCGGGCTCGAGATCAGGACCAGGCTCGCCTGAAGGGGAACACCATGAATATCGGCTTTTCCGCACCGACCGCCGGCCCGATGGCAGGCGCCGACGATCTCACACGCCTCTGCCAGGGCGCCGAGGCGCTGGGCTTCGCC
>CANIRG010000327.1 GCA_947469635.1 Rhodospirillales bacterium
CCACTCGTCAACACTCGGCGGCAACAAAAAGCCGGTGCCGCGGTCAACCTGCCGGAAGTTGCTCATCTACGCTGCGCTCTCGTTGCTTGATCGAAGCGCGATTCTAACAAAAACTACCTGAGGACGCTAAGTCCGACAGGCTGCTAGGCGCTCCGCGCTCTGCGACTGGATGCTGTTGATGTCTACCCACCAATCCTCGGGTATTTTGGGGTCATCTAAATAATAGCGGTAGTATTTGCCGCTCGCCTTCACCAACTTATCTTGGTAGCGCCGGCCGCCTTCATCGACACCCATTTTCCCGCCGAAGCTTTTAGTGCCGGTCTCCCTCTTGAGGCCGGATAGAGTACCGTCGAAGAAATAATCTTGCCCCTTCGCGTACCAAAATATCGTGTCGTGCTTCCTGGCGAAGTGTCTCTTGCTCTTTCCGCCCACGTTGTAGCACCACACAATCTCATTGATGAAGTCGCCGCCTTGTCCGCAAAATATGCTATCGGCGACGATCCGAAGATAATGACTGGCGGTGGCGTCGCAATGAAGGAAGAAACTGCCGTTTGGCTTTAGAATGCGCTGAATTTCGGTAATGCGAAGCGCCATGCTGATTAAATATGCGAGAACACTTCCGCGCCCGAGTACCGGCTCCAGCCCCTTTATTAGATCGACTAAATGTGGCTGGAAGCGACCCTTGTCGTTCGCAATAATTTCGTTGTAGCCATCTATCGCATATACGTCCCATGTCCACGTATCGGTGAACGCCTGAGCTTGGGCGCGGTCCTCTCCCCCGATGTTGTTATAGATTTGATTGTAATTGCGTTTCGAGTTGAATGGCGGGTCGATGTAACAAAGATCAACCGTCTCGTCCTTGATCTTGCGCCGGAGAACGTCAAGATTATCGCCGTAAAATAGCTTGTTCCCGTTATTCTTTGGTACAGCCATGTGTCCCCCTACGCCGCCGCCTGTACCGCTTCCCAGTCTTCAAGCACCTTCACCATATCAGACATTTCCCAAAGCTTGGGAGTGACCTTTGCGGCCATCGCAGGCGTGACCCGCAAGGTCTGATGAATGCGTACAAAATTGTAGTGCATGAAGTAGATCGACATCATGTGAGCGTGGTTCGCGGCCTTCTTGCTGAAGGCGTTCGTGAGCCTCGTCATGCGACGATTGCCCATCCTGATATTCAGATTTTGGCGCTCCACGAACGAGGTGCTGACGTGCTTGGGATCGGGCCGCCCTTCGATGCGGTGCTTGCTCGCGCCGGTGCATTCGGCCGGACTGTAGCGCCGCTGGCCTTCCGGGGCTGCGCCGTAATGCTTCACCAAAATGGCGTAGTCGATGCCGGCACCGAAAGCGTCTTCGATAGCCGCCAGATATGGGCGGTGGCCGTCGCTAGTGAGCTGTACGCGCGAAGCGAGACGCGGGGCAAGATCGTCGATGAAGATCGAAGCCGCTTCGCCGTCGCGATTGCCGACGTACCAGGACGCAACAAGCTTCGTGTCGGCGCAAAGACCAACCCAGGTCCAGATATCACCAGCGCCCTCGGGCGCACGCTTCGCGGTGCCAACGTTCTTTTGTTTGGCGTAGCAAAAAGCCCATGCCTCATCGACCTGTAGACGCTTGCAAGGCAGCTTTACGAGCACGCGGTCTTGGTATTCCGAGAATGCCTGCCCAGCGTCTTCCAGAAGCTTAATCAACGTGGTCCGGCTTATCCCGGTCAACCGCGTGATAGCGCGCAACGCGATGCCTTCAGCCATCATCTGAAGAGCTTGGGCGCGCTGGGCAACGGTGAGCTTGTTCATAGACATGATAATGGGCGGTCATGCTTGATCGGTCAAGCATAATCTGACAGTTTGCTAAAGGTTTCCATCTCAAAGCCATGCGCCTTTGGGTGCCCGCCTTTCGACATATGGGCTGTGGGGCTTCACCAAAGCAGGTGGAGCGGGCTATATCGCCCTGGGCGGTGGCCGCGCCATGGACGATTGACCCCATGACGCGCGCCAACCGCTATCGTTTTGACGCGCGATCTTTGCGCACTGAACACCTCACTTTCGACGTCAGACTCGGGGCTGGGGTTTAGCGGGCATTACCCGCCGGGACGGGCCGCAGCTCCAACTGCGGCCCGTTTTCGTAGGGGTTACATCAGGGTTCGCGCCTCACCGGCTGTTGTGGTGGGAGCGGCCCCCTTTAGCCACCATCCGGTAGCGCTCTTGAACTCCAGCCGCCCATCGCGGCCGAAGATGCTGGACACCTGTTGCTTGGGATTGGTCCCGCCGGGCAGCAACCCGGCAGCCTCCAGCATGGGATAGATATCAGACATGAAGGCCGGTCGCCCCCGTTCGCCCAAGAATCGGACGGTCGCATCTAGGAGGCGGGCCTTGAGGGGTGGCGTATGAAGTGTTGCCGCTGGGGCCACGGCGTTTTCCGTGGCGTAGCGGTCGTACATACGGATGAAGGCGGAGACGCCATCGCGCTCTGCCTGCAGAGCCTTAATCTGCGCGTCGATACGATCAAGGTCTTGTCGGGCGCGCTGGACGGGGTTGCTCATATGGTGCCTCCGGCCAAAGGGGCCTGTAGGCTGCT
This sequence comes from Rhodospirillales bacterium, assembly GCA_947469635.1. Lineage (GTDB taxonomy): Bacteria > Pseudomonadota > Alphaproteobacteria > Reyranellales > Reyranellaceae > Reyranella. The sequence goes on from CANIRG010000327.1 coordinate 2,575, forward strand.
ATGAGCCGGCATAGGTCGAGAGTCAAAGGGGATTCGTTCGAGAAGCAATGCCCGTATGTGGAAAAGCCACAACCTAAAGAACGTAACGCAGCCGGCGCCCCCTTAGCCTATGGCGATTACTGCTTGGGTTTAGTGCCGCTCCATCGGCGCGCGGCGGCGTCTTGCGCGATCTTCGTCCGTTGCTCCGGCGTGAGGGAATCAGCGCGAGCGCGACCGCCCTTTAGGCCGCCTTTGCGGCCTAGCTCTACTGCGGCTTGGTTTTTGTTTTGATCTTCGGGGCGGTCGGGCGCGCGGTCTTCAACTTGGCCGGTCAGGATATCCCCGATTAGCTTGCCGAGCTGGGCGGGGTCGCGAGGGCGTTTGAGGCGCTTGGCTGTCATCGTGGGAGTGTGCCACGCTCACGCGATGCCGCAAAGCAGTGCTCAAGACTGCTGACATTCAAACTGTACCACTACCATCCTCACGGACTCTTAACAATTGTATCCGGGCTGGCCGCCGTTGGACCCTTGTTCCGGACATCCGTCCGATTGGCCAGCTCCTCGAGCGAGGCGGCAAACCCCGCAGCGTCCCCGCAAGAGACCCGCCAATAGGGAATTCCGCTGGCGCGCGTCAGCAGATCGACGTCGGAATCTGCACTTCCTACGAAAATAAGCGGCTTTTGCGACTTCAGGCAGGCGTAGATCTTCGACGGCATGACGAAGCCGACGAACCTGTCCTTCAACGTCACGAGATGGGCATCCGGTGCCATGAGCAGCCCGGCCAGCCGCTCCAAGGGCACGGGACCGGACCGATGGAACGGCAATCCTTCCTTCGCGAAACGCCGGGTCAGCTCCTCGGCTCCACCACCTGCGGCACTCAGCCACAGACGTACCCGCCCCGTCCCTTCCCGATGATGCAGCCTGTAGCCCTCGGCCACCGTCTCGACCTCATGCGCGATGCCGTAGTTGCCCGAGTAGAGAAGCACGCAGGCCCCTGCCAAGGCAGCCGGCCGAGGCTCGGCAGGCTGACCTTCGGTGAAGGTGACCGGCGACCCGTCGCGGACGAGAGCGATGCGTTCCCGCTCGACACCCGTATCGAGGAGACGAATGCGCTGATCCTCGCCCAGCACCTCGAAACCTCCGACCCGGCGACGCCAAAAATTCGTCAACGCGAGCAATAGCTGCAACGGCCGCGAAGGTCGGTCTTGGGCCGCAATGAGGCATTCGGGGTGGAAGTCGGTGATGCGATAGATCAGCCGCCCTTTCAGGAACGGCTTCAGCGGTGCGAAGAGATGGATCAGGAACGGCGGCGAGCCGGTGAAGAGAATACCGTCGGCCGCGCGAAGTCGGGCAAAGCTCGAGATCACCAGCCGCATGTCCGTGGCGATCGTCCACAGCAATCGCCCGAGCAGCGACCCGCGCGGCACGGGACGCGCCTTGAGCCGGATTTCCGTGAGGCTTCCAGCGCCCACCGCCTCGTGCCTGACCGATGCCTGGCTCGATGACAGCCCGATCAGCGTCACCTCATGGCCCCGCTCGGCCAATGCGCGCGCGCGCATCTGCATATATTGCCCAACGGCGCCGAAATCGGGCGGCAGCCAGTCGGCAACGATCACCAGCCGACGCTCGGACACAGGATCGAACGGGCTCTGCTCCAGCAGCTCGATCATGCCGCCCGCCTCGCAGCCGGTGCCGGCGTACGGAGCGAGCGGTAAAGATCCTCCATGCGTTCCGCCACCGCTCCCCAACCATAGTTGGCCACGACATGGGCCTGGCCCGCTGCGCCCATGGCGCGGCTGGCCGTCGGATCGGACAAGAGCATGTTCAACCCCTGGGCGATGCTCTCCGGCGAAGGATCGACGACCAGGCCGGCAGAGATGTGCCGGACGATCTCGGACATGCCGACGTCCGGCGTCGCCAACACCGGCAAGCCGCGGCGCATCGCTTCGAAGGCCGCCAGGCCGAAGTTCTCCGACAGCGAGGTCATGGCATAGACCTGTGCCGCCGCGAAAAGCGCTTCCTTGTCGGCGCCGGAGACATGGCGGGCGATGATCGTCACCCTATCCGCCACGCCCTGGCGTGAGACCTCGCCCGCCAGGAAGGACGCGTGATCGTCGGCACTGTCCCCGGCCACGACCACCCTTGCGCCCGGCACGCGGGGCAAGGCCGCAATGAGCCGGTCGAGCCCCTTCTCCCAGCTGATGCGGCCGAAGGCGAGCACCATGGGCTCACCCTTCACAGCCGAAGCGATATCGGGCGAGAGAGACGCCTGCGAGGGCGGTGGCGGATCGTCGACGCCATGAGGAATGGTCGCGACCCGCGGAAGCGACCAGCCGAAGCCGGCAAGATGCTGGGCCTCGACGGCCGACGTCGTGTGGATCGCCGCAGCGCCCTCGAGCATGGGGCGGTCGATCAGGGCAATCCACGCATTCTTGACCCATCTGCTCTTGCGACGGATCAGCTCAGGCACGAGCATCCCCCTCGGCGACACGACATAGGGCACGCCATGGGCCCGGGCCGCCCGCGCGCCAGCCCAGGGAGGCCACAGAAAGACCGAATGCAGATGGACGAGATCGAAGCCCGCGGCGGCCGAGAAGAGCGCCTTCTTCAAGGGAGGCGACCAATAGAGGCGGCGCAGAGTCCGGCTCGGGAAATAGGTGACCTGGACACCTTCGACGTCGACGGGTCGGAACAAGGGTACGGCGCTGTCGGCTTCGCCATCGACGTTGGTCGTGAAAACCTGGACGTCGTGGCCGCGCTCGGCCAGCGTCCGGCAAAGCGCATGCACGGTACGGATCGGCCCGCCGTAGCGAACCGCAGGAAGATACGTGGGAACGACGTGAAGAAGACGCAATGGTCCTTGCCGGGGGCTTGCAGTTCGCCGGTGTCAGATAACATAGGTAGCCGGAGAATGGCCCGTCAAACCGGCACCCCGGAATGAAGCTGCGAATCTACTTCAGGCCCCGGCTGGCAGTCTTGCTGCTGGGCGGCGCGGCTGGCCTTTCGTGGAGCGCGGTGCTTGCGCCGGGTTGGCCTCTCGGCGCCATCGCCCTCCCCTTCGCCCTCCACTATTCGATGCTGGCCAGCCTGTCGGCATGGGCGCTTTGGCGAATCCACGCGCTGGAGCGATGGTGCGGCTGGGATCGCGCGGAACGGCTCCTGATCCTTGCACCGCACGAGGACGATTGCGTGATCTCGGCGGGCGGCATCGGAATCCGCAACCACGGGTTGGGGGGCGCCACGCGCATCGTCTACCTTGCCCCCGACGAAACGCCGGGACTGCCCGCGATACGCGCCGCTGAAGCGCGCGCCGCCTGGCAGGAGGCCGGGCTCGATGGCACCGAGCTGCGCCATCTCGACCTGCTGCCCCCCCTCCACCAGCGCGATCCGCAACGGCTGAGGGTGGCCGCCACGACGCTGCGATCGATCGTCGACGACTTCAAGCCGACGGTGATCGTCATGCCGATGTTCGAGGGTGGCCATATTCACCACGACATGACCGCCGCTTTGGTCGGTTCCATTGTGACGGCGCAGGACTCGTTCGAGATCTACGAGGCTCCCGAATACAGCCCGCACGTCTCCCTGGTCGATACGCCGCATCGCATCATCGTCCTGGCAACGCGCTGGCTGTTCGGCCTCGTCGCCTACTACGGGCCGCCGGACGGCGTCGATGGCCGGCCGATATTGAAGTTCCGGCTCGACAGGAGCGAACTGGCAACCAAGCGCCGCATGCTCTCGGCCTTCGCAAGCCAGAACGCACCGTCGCTTGCGGCCACCCGCGCCTATCCCGACCGGCTGGTGCGCTGGGACCCAGCCACCCGACGCCGATACCCCTTCAGGCCTGGCGCCTATGAGAGGCTCGCGACGATGGCGCACCGCATCCTGCCGGCAGCGATCGCCACACGCTTGCTCCCGATCCAGGACGGGCCCATCGGGCGCGACGGCCGGCTGACCGATTGGCACGAGGAATGGGGCAAGGATGCCGTGGACCGTTAAGACTGGACTGGCGAAGTTGGCCTACGCCGGCAGGCGAGCGGCCCCAGGCGCAAGCAGGCTCCTCCCCAAATGGTTGCGGCGCCTGGTCCTGCTGCACATCGTCGACGTCAACCGCCCCTACGCGGCCTTCCCGCAGTCGGCCAGCCGGCGTTTTCTCGAGGACCAGGTGCTGCCCTGGCTTCGCGACACATGCCCGCGAATCCTGTTCGTCGGCGCCGGTTCGTACACCTGTCATTACGAGAAAATCTTCCGCGCCGACGCGGCGCAATTCACGACGATCGATTCGAATCCAGGCTGCGCGGTGTGGGGAGCACGCCAGCACATCGTGGCGCCCGTCCAGGAGATCGGTCGCCACAGGGCGGAGGGCAGCTTCGACTGTGTCGTGCTGAACGGAGTCTTCGGCTTCGGCGTCGACGATCCGGCTGCGATGCGCAGCGTCGTCGAGGCCGTGCACTCCATTCTTCGGCCAGGCGGCCGGATGGTGCTGGGCTGGAATGCCGATCTGCATCCCGACCCGGTCGAGCTGGGTGTGCTCGGCAGCGAGTTCGCGCCCGACCCCTCGTCACCTTGGGGCGCCCGCCGGACCTTCGCTGGCGAGACCCATGTGAACGACTTCTACGTCCGTCGCTAGGCGTACTTGTCGGCCAGGTCGATATAGGCCTGCGCGCCATCTTCGAGGGTCAATTTCTTGTCGAGGATCATCTCGCGCGGCGCGAACCTGCCCGTCGTGACGCCATCCCAGAACTCATCGAAAGCGGAGGAGAACTCCGCGCCGACGAACGTCACGCCGCAGCGCTCGTCCCAATAGGGCACCGAGGTGACGGGACCGTAGCGGACGCCGCGCAGCAGATATTCGAGGCTCTGCCAGTCTCCCCCCGGATCCCAGGCGAAGACCGGCACGCCCGACGCCATGATCTGCTCCACCGCGATGCCCTGGGTCTCGTGACGGCTGAGATAGACCATGGCGCGCACACGGCGGCTGAGCGCATGGAACTGCCGCTCGAAGTAGGAGCCGTAGCGCAGGATCTCGACGACGAGCCCGCGGCGGCGAAGGTCTTCGATCAGCGGATTGACCAGGGAATCTTCGTACTTCTCGCGGTCACGGCTGATCTTGTCGTAGACCAGGACGTCGATGTCCTTGTTCCGGTTCGGCGAAGGCGCCCA
>CANIRG010000328.1 GCA_947469635.1 Rhodospirillales bacterium
GCCGAACCGCCGCTCTTCCTCCGGCTTTGGACTCCATCCGCTTGCATGATCGCTCGTGGCGGCTTCACAGGGACCGCCGACGAAGAACAACCAGCGATAATAGGCGTCGCGCTCCGCCGGCGGCGGCGCGAGGCCGGCCTGTGGGAAGACGTCCGCCAGGTAGCAGAGGATGGCGCCGGTCTCGGTGACGATACGCCCGCCGTGCGCGATCGCCGGCACCTTGCCCATGGGATTGATGGCGAGATACTCGGGCGTCTTCATGTCCGGCCCGAACGCCTTCACCTCCGTCCGATAGGGGCAGCCGACCTCCTCCAGCATCCAGTGGGTCATCGCGCCGCGCGATTGGGGATTGGTGTAGAAGACGATCTCGTCGGCCATGGCACCCTCCGGTCACAGAAGCTTCATCTGTCGCGCATCGCGCTTTGCATCGACTAACGCCGTGCGCGCCGATTCGGGTACGGCAAAACGCTGCGTGTCGAGGCGGTAGCGGATGCGGTTGAGGCCGAGGCGCTTCACGGCGGACGAGAAGCGTGCGGCGAGAAGCTGGGCGATCGGACCTTCGCCCTTCATGCGCACGCCGAACTCGGCCTGGTAGAGCGCGCCGCCGCGCATCTGACGGATCAGCGACAGCACGCGCTCGGCACGGTCGGGCCGGTGCTGGCGCAGCCATTCCTCGAACAGCTCCTTGATCTCCAGCGGCAGGCGCAGGACGGTGAAGCCCGCGCGCGTGGCGCCCGCCTCGGTGGCCGCCTCGAGGATGGCTTCCATCTCGTGGTCGTTGAGGCCCGGGATCATCGGCGCCGTCATCACCCCCACCGGCACGCCGGCGGCGGCGAGCGCGCGGATCGCCTCGATACGGCGATGCGGCGCCGACGCGCGTGGCTCCATGGTGCGCGCCAGGTCCTTGTCGAGCGTCGTCACCGACAGGAACACCTCGGCGAGGTTGCGCTTGGCCATGTCGGCCAGGATGTCGATGTCGCGCGTGACCAGATGGTTCTTGGTGACGATGCCCACCGGATTGTTGAAGTCGCTCAGCACGCGCAGGATCTGGCGCGTGATCTTGAGGTCGCGCTCCACGGGTTGGTAGGGATCGGTGTTGGTGCCCATCGCCACCACGTCGGGCCGGTATTTCGGCGCCGCAAGCTCGGCCACCAGGAGCTTGGCGGCCTCGGGCTTGAACAGGATCTTGGTCTCGAAATCGAGGCCGGGCGACAGGCCGAGGTAGGCGTGCGTGGGCCGGGCGAAGCAGTAGATGCAGCCGTGCTCGCAGCCACGATAGGGATTGATCGAGCGGTCGAACGGCACGTCGGGCGAGGTGTTGCGCGCCAGGATGGTGCGGGTGGCGTCGCGCGTCAGCGTCGTGCGCAGCGGCGGCAGCTCTTCCTCGATGTCCCAGCCGTCGGTCGTCCTGATCTTCTTCTCGTCGTCGAAGCGGCTCGACGCGTTGCTGAGGGCGCCACGCCCGTGCTCGATGGGCTCGGCGATCGCATCGTCGGGATAGAGCGGCGGGGCCTGGTCTTTCATGGTCCGCCGACTCTTAGAACAAATCAGGAACGAGTCAAGGCAGCCATTCGCTGCGAACGGATCGAATGAACTCGCGGCCGAAGCAAGCGTCGATACGCGCCTGGTATTGATCCCGCATCTTGGGCTCGAGGCCCGAATCGCTCCATTGGGTGGTGTTCGCCGGGTCGCGCGGCGCGCGAGTCTCGACCCGCCAGCGCGCGAAAAAAAGTGTGGTGCGCAGCCAGGTGAGCCGCCGCATCGACATCAGCCACGGCCGCAGCGCTTCGGCCGCCTCCCTTCCGATGCGCGCGAGATAGGCTTCGTAGAAACCGTTCACGTCGAAGCGCGATAGCACCGCGCCCGAGGCAGATTGCCAAAGGATCGAGGTCGGCAGCGTCGCGTGGGCGAGGTCGATGGCGGCTGAGCCGACATGGACCTTCTCCAGGTCGACGAACCAGGCGATGCCGGTGCGGTCGACAATGAAGTTGCCGGGATGGGTATCGGCCAGCGCGACCACGCGCGGTTGCGGACGCTCGCTGAAGGCCAGAGCCATGTCGCGCACCAGGCGCAGTTCCTCGGCGATCTCCGCCCGCGCTTCTGATGTCGGCACGGCCTTGTCGAGGAAGCGCAGGGCGTTCAGCTCGATCATCTCTAGCGTTTCGAGGAAAGGATTCTTCTGCCGCGGGATCGGCGACGTCGCGGGCGGCAGCGGCAGCATGTGAACTTTCGCAAGCGTCTCGGCCATCGCGCCGAGTTCCTGCGGCAGCCGCGGCGCGGCCCCATCGATGAAGTCGACGATCAGCGCGCCGCCCGGCAGGCCAGGACGCGGCTCGACCACCTCGTGCAGGCGCGGCGTCCGGCCCGCGGGCTGGAGATAGCGGAAGGCCTCGGCTTGCGTATGCAGGCGCGCCGCCGCCGTCGGGTCGTTCTCGTAGGCATAGGCCACACGCGCCAGCCTGCCGTCGGCCAGGCGCACATGGCCATGCGCCGTGCCGGTCGCCGGCAGCTTCACCCCGTCGCGTATGGCAGCGAGAACGTCACCCACTGCCTTCACCCGCTCCGGGGCGCCTTGCCCTCGTTCAGCCGCGGCATCAGCTCGGCGAAGTTGCAGGGGCGGAAGCGGATGTCGAGCTGCTGGCGCAGGATGTCGTCCCAGCCGTCCTTGCAGGCGCCGGTCGAGCCGGGCAGCGCAAAGATATAGGTCGCGTTGGCCACGCCCGCGACGGCGCGCGACTGCATGGTCGAGGTGCCGATCTTCTGGAAGCTGATCCAGCGGAAGACCTCACCGAAGCCCTCGATACGCTTCTCGAAAAGGCCTTCCAGCGCCTCGGGCGTGACGTCGCGGCCGGTGACGCCGGTGCCGCCGGTGGTGATCACGGCCTCGATCGCGGGATCGTCGATCCACTTCTTCACCTGGGCGCGGATCACCGCCACGTCGTCGGTGACGATGGCGCGGTCGGCCAGCACGTGGCCGTCGCGCGCGATGCGTTCCACAAGCGTGTCGCCCGACTTGTCGGTGGCGAGAGTGCGGGTGTCGGAAACCGTCAGCACGGCGATGTTCACCGGCTTGAACGGCACCTTCTCATCAATTTTGTTCATGCGTTCATCCTAACGTTCCTCGCTTGTCGAGGCGAGGCGGCGCCCCTAGATGATAGGCATGACCGACTGGAAACACGATGGCGTGCGTGTCATCCCCGCCAACTCGCTGGACACCAACACCGCCCAGACCCCGGGCATGAACCGGGCCGCGGCGATCAACTTCGCCCGCGTCGGCGCCCAGAAGCTGTGGGCCGGCACGGTCACCATCCATGCCCACGCCAAGACCGGTGCGCATCATCACGGCCATCTCGAAAGCGTCATCTATGTCGTGAAGGGCCGCGCCCGCATGCGCTGGGGCGACCAGCTCCAGTTCATCGCCGAGGCCGGGCCCGGCGATTTCATCTACGTCCCGCCCTACGTGCCGCACCAGGAGATCAACGCCTCGGAGACCGAGCCCCTGGAATGCGTGCTGGTCCGTTCCGACAACGAGGCGGTGGCGATCAACATCGACATCGCACCGGCCGAGAAGGTCGAGGAAGTCTATTGGGTCGACCCGACCCATCCGCATCCGCACAAGCATTAGCAGCGGACCGGCGGCGGGGTATTTGCAGCACACCATAGAGTCGCACCGAAGGGTCGGGTTGAACAGAGTCTCGACTCTACTTCCATGCCGTGTTTACCCTGCGTCTGGTCCTTGCGCGGCCGGACCTTGCTTGAAGCGGGCATGGACCTCACCGCGGCACGAATGTTCGGGATCGAACCATAAAGAATGCCAATGGCAAGGACCATGACGACAGCCCGGTCGAAGGGCGGCTCCACCGTGGTTGCCTGCACATGCATCGCCTTCGGCATCACGCTGATCTACGCGATCGTGGGCGGCATCATCCGCCCCGCCATGTTTTCCGACAGCGCCTGGGGCTTCCTGGGCTGGCACTCGGGCACCGGCCTGCCGCTCAATTTCTCCGCCGGTGTCGATTCGGGAAACATTGCCCGGGACACCATGGGCTTCATGGGCTGGTGGACGCCCGGGCAGCACGTCTTGCCCGGCTTCCTCGAAGCAATGGGCCTCGACCTGGGGCTCGCCATCATCGTCGTGGTCACGGTCTTCAGCGGGCTCGGCCTGCTGGGCTGGTTCACCCTCTACCGGGCCTTCGGCTTTCCCGTCGAAACCTCGGCCACAGCGATGGCCATCATCGCCTGCACCCACCATTTTGCCTTGCCGTTCACCAACTACAACGGCGGCGAAGTGCTCATGTTCGGGACGGCCCCCTGGTTCCTCGTGCTGGTCTGGCGGCTGCGGGAGCTGCGATGGACAGCCGTCCTCCCGCTGCTCGCCGGCGCCGTCGTCTTGGTATTCGCCAAGCTGTCGGGGTTCCTTCTTTCAGTCATCGCGGTCGGCGCCGCGGCGGGCTCCTCGGGGCGCTGGTTCGGCAGGGAGACGATGAGGCGGGCGCTCGTCGCCGGCACGACGATCCTCCTGATGGGGGCGCTGTTCTATTTCCTGTGGCTCTCCCGAAGCCGGACGCCCGTTTCGACGGTCTCCCTGCAAAGCGGGGTCGATTTGCCGGAGTTGCTGCGCTTCGCCGCCTTCGCCGTCGGCGCGGTCTGGAGCGCCGCGCTGTCGCTAGGCCAGATCGCCGACTTCCTGGTGCGGCATCCGGGCCGGCCACTGCTCGATTCTCTCCTGACGGTCCATTGCGCCTTCCTGCCGCTCGCCGTCGCCACCTTCGCCTTCGTCTGGTGGCAGCTGCGCCGGGAGCATGCGGATTATCTGCGGTTCGTTGCGCTCCTGGCGGTCGTCATGGCCGGCATGCTGGCGTTGACGGTCGCCACGGGCGCCAAGGTCAGCACCGACGAACGGCACCTGCGTGTGGTCTCCCTCGTGCTGCTCGGCGGCATCGTGCACAGCGTTCTCGGCTGGCCAGGCCTCTGGCTGCGTTCGGCATTCGCCGCCGTGCTCGTGGTCGCCGGAATCTTCGGCGTGAGCTCCCTTGCCTGGCATTCCGCCACCAGCCTGAAGCGCCCCCTGAGCGATCACGGCTTTCGGCATTGGATCGCCGACGCACCCTTGCTCGACTTCATTCACAAGATCGACGTGGCGGGACCCGATGCGGCCTCGACGCTGATCATGTTCACCGCGCCGGAGATCGCGATGGAAGCCCGCAACGTCCGGGTCATGTCCGATGTCGCCGACTTCCAGACCATCGAGGAGCTGGACCGGGACTCCAAGCGCGGCAAGGTGCCGAGACTGTACGTCGTCGTTCAGAAGAAGCTCGTCGACAATGGCAAGGGTGCCGCCGTCCTGCGTTCCTTCGTCGACTATCCGGCAGCCTCCTGGCAGGAGATGCCGGTCGGCGAGTTCGTCGTCTACTTCAGCGAGTTCGGCGCCCGCTGACGCAGCTACGGCTGGGCGCGCGCCTCGGCCGACCGATCCCACAGGTTGGGCACGATCTGGTTGGTGTAGCCCGACACGAAGAGGTTGGGCGTGCCGCTGGCCGGGTCGAACGTGTGACGCCGGACTGCACCGATGTTGCCGCCATAGACATGGATGCTGAGCGAGCCGCAGTCGCTCAAGGCGTTCGTCACCTTGTGGATGTCGCCGACCGACGGCAGCAGCACCTCGACATCGCCCGGCGCCAGGGTCGTGCAGGCGCCCGGCACCAGCGCGCCGGTCGCGGCATCGCGCGCATAGGCCTGCGAGGTCTCGGAGCCGCGCAGCATGCCGACCAGGCCCCACATCTGATGATCGTGCACCGGCGTCTGCGCCGAGGGTGCCCAGACGAAGCTCACGACCGAGAAGCGCTCGAAGGGATCGCACCACAGGAGATTTTGCGCGTAGCCGTGCGGCGGGCACTTGGCCATCGAGTCGGGCAGCCAGTCATCGTGGCTCACCAGCTCGCGCAGGAGCCTGGCGCCGACCTCGACGGCGGCCGCCTCGTCCTTGTCCTGCCAGGCACCGCTCACCAGGGACGTCATGTCGCCGATGAATCGGCGCAGGCGGGCAATGTTCATGCGGCTCTCCTCCTCAGCGTCGCGCGTCCCGACGCTGCAATCTTCCCGGCCAGGCCAGCATCGCACGATCCGCTGTGAGTAAAATGGCCTGTTCCACGACGGCGGTGGCGACGATGAAGCGGTCGAAGGGGTCGCCATGAAGCTCATCGAGCTCCACAGCCACCATGGCGATCTCGGCCGACAAGCCGATCTCCCGCACGCCGAGAGACAAGAGGCGGTTGCGCCGCGCCCGGACGTTTTCGGGCCCTTTGATGCGCTCGATCCTCAAGCCCCAAGCGAGCTCGAAAAAGACGGTGGTCGGGACAGCGACCTCATCTACGGCGAGCGCTCCGTCGCACCTTTGCCTTGCCGCCGGGCCGAGCTTTGGCACCTGTTCGGTCAGCCACAGGATCGTGTGAGTATCGAGCAGGAGGGTCATCGAACTGTCCGTTGAGCTTCGGCCATTCGCAGTCCCAATCCCACTCCTTCTCATCGACGATGGGCCCCACGATGTCGCCCACGATCTCGAAGGTACCCTTTGTGGCGCCCCATAGCGTCTTGGGCTTCTCACGCACGGCGATGAGCTGCACCTTGGCCTTGCCGCGCTTGGTGATGGTGAGGGGCTCGCCGCTTTCGGCCACCTCGTCGATCAGCGCGAGGCACTTGGCCTTGAAGGCGGCGGCGTTGACTTTCCGGGTCATGAGGGCTGTCGATCCTATGTGACCATATCGTATGGTCACATAGGAGATGCGATCAACGCCGCGCGCCGTCCTGCGGGGTGTAGCGCGGCCATTCGTGGGCCGCGATCTGGTCGAGCGACGGCGTCGGCTGACCCAGCCGGATCTGGTACATCCAGTAGTTGGCGAGCACGCGCTGCACGAAGTCGCGCGTCTCGTTGAGCGGGATCGAGGCGATGTACAGCAAGGGATCCGCGGACGCGTTGAGCGTGCCGTCCCAGCGCCCGACGTTGCCCGGCCCGCCATTGTAGGCCGCCACGACGCGCACGAGGTTGTTGTCGAACTCGCCCAGCAGCGACGCGATGTAGGCTTGGCCCAGCGCCATGTTGATCGGCGGATCGTAGGGGTTGCCGCCGGCCGCCTCGGGCGCGAACCGGTTGGCGACCAGCCGGGCGGTCTGCGGCATCAGCTGCATCAGCCCCATCGCACCGACATAGGAACGCGCCTTGGGGTTGAACGCCGATTCCTGGCGCATGAAGCCATAGACCAGCGCCCGGTCGACCGAAAAACCGGACACCGGCTGCCACGGCGGCGCGGGATACATGGCCGTGTCGTAGCCCGCGATCCTATGGCGCTGGTCCCAGGCGGCATTGGCGGCCCGCATCGACAGGCCCGGCAAATTGGCCTTGGTGGCCACCGCCAGGATGGTCTCGATGAACTGCGGATCGGCGTCGAGCGAGGCCGCGAACAGCTCGCGCTCGGCCGCGGTCGCGGCGCCGAGCTGCAGCAGCGCCAGCGCACGCCGGCCGGCGCGGTCGTTGCGCAACGCATCGGCTCTCTGCCGTTCGAGGGCCGGCGTCTGGAAGTCGGGCTGGATGCGCATGCCGAGCGCCTTCTGGGCGATCAGGCCGTGGAAGGTGCGGCCATGCAGGGCGGCACGCTTGAGATAGGGCGCGAA
>CANIRG010000329.1 GCA_947469635.1 Rhodospirillales bacterium
CCGGGCCAGAAGATGCGCACCGGCATCGCGTCGGTGGCCGACGAGTCGACGGCGATGCTGGCCTTCGGCGGCGCGCTTGCGGCGCTCATTCATGCCCGGGCGACGGGCGTCGGCCAGAAGATCGACCTGTCGCTGCTGGGTTCGCTCGTGCGTCTGATGGGCTGGACCTTCACCACGACGATGTGGCGCGACCAGAACCCGGTGACGGGGCAGGCGCGCATCACGGGCACGAAGGAGCGGCCGGGCATCAGCGCCTCGTTCAACGATCGTGACGGCAAGCCGCTCGTCTTCCAACTCGTGGGCCCCGACAATTGGAGGGACGCGATGAGCGCCTGTGGGTTCTGGGACAGGGTCTGTGCCGCGGGCTTCGAGACGATCGGCAGCATCATCGACAGCGAGGCCAGGCGCGCCGAGCTTCTGGCGCTGCTCGACGATCTCTTCGCCACGGGCACGCGCGAGGACTGGGTGGCGAAGCTGCGCGGCGCCGACATCGTCTCCGCGCCGATCAACACGCTGCTCGAAGCCTCCAACGACCCCGACGTGGTGGCCAACGGCTACGTCACCCACGTCGACCATCCCAAGCACGGCAAGCTCAAGGTCCACGGCACGCCCTGGCAATTCTCCGAGACGCCCGCCAAGCCCGGCATCGCGCCGGAACTGGGCGAGCACAACGACGCGGTGCTGGGGGAGCTGGGTTACGACGCGGCCACAGTGGCGGACCTGCGGGCGCGGAAGATCATTTGATCAATTCGCGCCGATGACCCCTCCGTCGCCGTATGACGGCGACACCTCCCCATCTGAATGGGGAGGAAAGTATCGAAGCTCATTTCTCCTCCCCATTCAAATGGGGAGGTGTCAGCGTCTTGCGCTGACGGAGGGGTCATGAGCGCGATGTCACGGCAGCACCGCCTCGCCCTCGATCTCCACCTTCGCGTTGGGATCGATCAGCGCCGACACCTGCACCAGCGTCATCGCCGGGAAGTGTCGTCCGAGGGTCGCGCCCCAGGCGGCGCCGATGGCGGCACCGGCCGAGTTGAACTCCGCGATGTCGGTCACGTAGGCGCGCAGCATCACCAGGTTGCCGGGCTCGCCGCCGGCCGCCTTCAGCACGGCCACGACGTTGCCCAGCGCCACGCGCCATTGCGCGCCGGCGTCCGTGCCCGCCGGGATGTGCGCCTGTCCCGGTTCGCGGCCGATCTGGCCCGCGATGCGCACGCTCCTGGTGCCGGTGGCGACGACGGCATGAGAGAAACCGCGCGGGCGCGGCCAGCCCTCGGGCAGGATCGGGGTGTAGGCGATGTTGCTCATGTCTTGTGTCTCCTCCACGGGATTGGAGGGTGCAGTCTAGGCGGTGAGCCGCACCAAGGCATCCGCCCCGCCGAGTGCTATCGTATAGGCATCATGCGCCGCACCTGGACCTGGCACTTCGACCTGCCGCCCGAAAAACTCTGGCCGGTGCTGGCCGACACCAACCGCTTCAACGAGGCAATGGGCCTGCCGCCCTATGCGCTGGAGGAGCTGCCGCAAACCAACGGCACCGTCCTGCGGCGCGGCAAGGGCAAGGCGGCGGGCTTCACGCTCGAATGGGAGGACAAGCACTACGAATGGGTGCATGGCCGCCACTTCCGTCAGGCGCGCCTGTTCAGCAAGGGGCCGTTCCGCCGGTTCGGGCCGATCTTCGATCTCGCGGCCGATGGGTCGGGCAGCAAGGTCTCCTACACGCTGGAATGGGAGCCGCTCACGCTGGTGGGTCGGCTGTTCGGCGAACGTCTGGCCAGGCAGGCCGGCGCCGCCATCGAGCGTCGCATCCTGGAGGCCGTCGCCTATCTCAAGGGCGAGCGCACGACCTTCTTCGAGCTGCCGGCGCCGTCGCTGCCCGACGGCGCGCGCGAACGTGCGGCATCGCTCGCCGATACGATAGACAAGTCCCTCTACGGCAACGGCTTGGGCAAGAAACTCGCGCAGCACGTGCTCACCGGCATGGCGACCGATCTCGCGCATATGCGGCCCAAGCTCCTGGCGCGCCAGTTTGGCGTGAAGCCGCGCGTCGCCATCGAGGCCTGCCTGGCCGGTGTGCGCGCGGGCCTGCTCACCATGAGGTGGGACCTGCTCTGCACCAGCTGCCGTGGCCCCAAGGTCAGCGCCGCCGCGCTCGACGAGCTGCCGCGAGGCGCTCATTGCCCCTCCTGCAACATCGACTACGAGCGCGACTTCGAGCGCAACGTCGAGCTCTCCTGCGCGCCGGCCGCTGCCATCCGGCCCATCGCCGAGGGCGGGTTTTGCCTCAGCGGTCCGATGTCGACCCCGCACGTGCCGGTGCAGGTGCTGCTGGCGCCGAGCGAGCGTCGCGAGGTGATCGCGGATCTCGCGCCCGGCAGCTATCGCCTGCGCACGCTCCATCCCGGCGCGCATGCCGATGTCGAGCATCGCGGCGGCGCCTTCCCAGGCGTGCGCGTCGCGGCCAGCGGCGTCGAGATCGTGGCGCCGGCCGGCGAGGGCCGCATCGGCTTTGCGAACGACGCGGGCTTCGAGGTCGCGGCGCTGATCGAGGACCGGACCTGGACGCGCGACGCTCTGACGGCGGCGGAGGTCGTCACGCTCCAGGCCTTCCGCGATCTCTTCTCGGCCGCGACCCTGCGGCCGGGCGACGAGGCGGGCGTCAGCCAGGTGGCGCTGCTGTTCTCCGACCTGCGCGGCTCGACGGCACTCTACGAACGCGTGGGCGACGCCAAGGCCTACAACATGGTGCGGGAACATTTCGCGCTGCTGGCCGCGATCATCCGGGACCACGACGGCGCGGTCGTGAAGACCATCGGCGATGCGGTCATGGCCTCCTTCGCCGATCCCGCCGATGCGGTGCGGGCGGCGCTCGCCATGCAGGAGCGCATCGCCAGCCACGGGCTGGTGCTGAAGCTCGGCGTCCATGCCGGCCAGAGCGTCATGGTCACGCTCAACGAGCGGCTCGATTACTTCGGCTCCACCGTCAACATGGCGGCGCGGCTGCAAGGCCAGAGCGAGGGTGGCGACATCGTGCTGTCGCGCGCCATCGCCGACGATCCTGCCGTGCGGAAGCTCCTGGCCGCGCTACCTGTGCAGGAGGAAACAGTGGCGCTGAAAGGCTTCGCCGCGCCGGTCGGGTTCCTGCGGGTGCGGCCTCCAGGAGCGAATCGACGCGATTTTCATGGTGTGAGTCGTGAGACGTGAGACGAATCGCCTAAAAGCCTTATGCCATCGGCATCGAAGCCGTCTCACCCCCGTGAGACTCCGTGAGACTCCCGTGAGACACTTATTGCATCGCGAAATGCGTCGCCAGCAGCGAAATGCTACCTCACCCTGAGAAGCGCCCGTAGGGCGCGTCTCGATTCGCGCGGGGTAACCCCCGCGCTAGTGGTGGGCAATAGGCACCGTCTGTGGAGCCCATGCTTCGAGACGCCACGCTTCGCGCGGCTCCTCAGCATGAGGTTTGCCCGAAATGCGCTGCCAGGACGGCCGCGGCCTCGTCGTTGGCCTTGATGCCCTGCTTCAGGAAGCGCGTCAGCGAGAAGAAGCCGTGGATGGTGCCGGGATAGTTCACATAGGTGGTCTTCACGCCGGCATCGATCAGCCGATCGGCATAGGCGCGGCCTTCGTCGCGCAGCGGGTCGTAGCCGGCGGTCAGCACGAAGGCGGGCGGCAGGCCGGCGAGGTCCTTGGCGAGCAGGGGCGACAGGCGAAGGTCGGCGAGATCGGTGCCGGCCGGGACATAGGCCTTCCAGAACCAGTCCATCAGCGCCTTGCTGAGGAAGTAGCCCTCGGCGAAGGACTTGCGCGAGCCGCTCTCTTTGCTGGAGTCGGTAGCGGGATAGATCAGCATCTGGAAGGCGGGCATCGCCTCGCCCGCGTCGCGGCAGGTCTGGCAGACGACGGCCGCCATCTGGCCGCCGGCCGAATCGCCGCCGACGGCGAGGCGTGTAGGGTCGACGCCGAACGAGGCTGCATTGTCGCGGATGTGGCGGAAGGCGGCGATGCCATCGTCGATCGGCGCGGGGAAGGGATGCTCGGGCGCGAGGCGATAGTCGATGGAGATCACCTGGCAGCGGCTCTTGTTGGCGAGTCGCCGGCAGGTCGAGTCGTGGGTCGCGATGTTGCCGATCACGAAGCCGCCGCCGTGATAGTAGATCAGCGTTGGCAGAGGCCCCGCGGGCGCGCCGTGCGGACGGTAGGCGCGGAACGTGATGAGCCCGCGCGGGCCTTCGAACTCGCCATCGCCGACGCTTGCCACCTCGGGCGGATCGGCCTCGCTGTCTTCCGACATCTTGTCCACGCCCGTGCGGCCTTCCTTGTAGGGCAGCGTCTCGAGCCTGGGCCGGCCGTTGGCGACCGCCTTGTCCATCAGGTCGAGCAGGAAGCGGGTTTCGGCATCGAGCATGGATCACTCCGGAGCGAAGAGGTGACGATAGGCGAACAGCGCCGGCGCGCCGCCGGTATGGAGGAAGACAATGTCGTCGTCGACCGACCAGCGACCGGCCCGGATGAGCGCGATCAAGCCGGCGAGGCCTTTGCCCGAATAGACTGGATCGAGCAGCAGCGCTTCGAGCTGGGCCGCGAGCCTGATCGCCTCGACCGTGGCTTCGTGCGGCACGCCATAGGCCGGGCCCGCATGGCCCGCCACGACCTCGACGCGTTCTGCGTCGAAGAGCTGGCCCAGCAGCTCGGCGGCGCCTTTGGCATAGGTCAGCACATCGGCGCGCACGCGTTCCGGCTCGGCGTCGATATCGATGCCGACGATGCGCGTGTCGGGCAGCGTGCGCTGCGCGCCGATGACCAGCCCGGCCTGCGTGCCGCCGCTGCCCGAGCAATGGACGATGGCGGTCGGCCGCAGGCCCGACGCGGCAATCTCGTCGGCGATGGAGGCATAGCCCGCCGCGCCCAACGCATTGGAGACACCGTAGGGCACGACATAGGGCTTGCGGCCCTCGGCGCGGAGTCGTTCGGCCAGCGCGTGGATCGCGCCGTTGCGGTCGCCGTCCCACGGCACGTCGTGCAGCACTGCGCCATAGAGCCGGTTGAGCAGCGCATTGCCGCTCAGCTCGTACTCGGCCGACGGCGGCGCGAGACGGCCGTGATAGACGGCGAGATGGCAGGCGAGGCCGAGCTTGGCCGCGACCGCGGCGACCTGGCGCTGGCTGTTGGACTGGACCACGCCGCCCGACACCAACGTGTCGGCGCCCGAGTCGAGCGCTTCCTTCAGGACGTAGTCGAGCTTGCGCAGCTTGTTGCCGCCGAAGACGAAGCCGGTGCAGTCCTCGCGCTTCACCCACAGGCGGGGTCCGCCGAGATACGCTGTCAGCCTTTTCATCGGCTCCAGCGGTGTCGGCAGTTGCGCGAGGCCGAGCCGTGCGATCACAGCAGGAAGCCGCGCGCTGCCTCGGCGATCTCGCTGGCCCGTTCCCAGCTCATGCAGAAGCGGCCATTGGCGATGAGCTGCACTTCCGCCTGCGGGCACTTCGCCATGAGCAGCGCGCGATGCTTGCCGTAGATGAACTTCTCGCCGTAGAGCATCAGCGCCGGGCACTGGAGCGCCGCCATGCCGGCCAGCGTGTCGAACTTGGACAGCGCCTGCATCGCCTGCCAGCGGTCGCGGCCGATCTCGAGCTGGGCGGTGTTGATGCGATCCATCCACGACTGCGAGGGCCGCATCGGCGCATGCTCGGGATCGTTGGCGAGCAGGAACTCGATGCTTCGTGGCGCGGGAAAGCCCGAGGCATCGCTCGGCCGCACCTTGGCGATGTCGGCAATGTCGTTCTTGGCAGTGTCTGAATCGGTGAAGTAGGGCGTGTTGATCGGCACGACCCTGGCGATGCGCTGCGGCCAGCCGCCGCCCAGCGCGATGCTGACGGCCGCGCCCACTGCCTCGCCCATGGCGAAGGCGCGCTCGATCCCGAGCGAGTCCATCACCTCGACCACGCAGCGCGCATAGTCCTCGATGCGGGGCTGCCAGTCGATGTGGTCGGAATGGCCGTGGCTCGGATAATCGATGGCGACGGCGCGGAAGTTGGGGGAGAGGGCCTGCAGCAGCTCGAGCATCAACGCCGAGCTCTGCTGGTTGATGTGGCTCAGCATCACCACGGGCCCGTCGCCGCAGGCACGCCAGTGGATATGGCCCGCAAAAGTCTTCGCCAGGCCGCGCTCGATTGCCGGCGGCATCTTCTACTCCAGCTTGACGTTGGCGCCCTTGATCACCTCGGCCCACTTCTCGCCTTCAGTGCGCAGGTAGGCCGCCAGCTCCGACGGCGTGTTGCCGACGGCGACGCCGCCCACCGCGGCATAGGCGTCGATCACTTCCTTGGTGCGCAGCGCCGCCACCGCCGCCTCATGGATGCGCTGGCGCGAAGCGGCGCTCGACTGGCCGGGCGACATCAGCGCGTACCAGTTGTCGGAGTTGACCTTGGGCAGGCCGAGCTCGCGCATCGTCGGCACGTCGGGCAGCAGCAGCGAGCGCGTGTCGGAGCTGACGGCGATCGCCTTGACCGCGCCGGAGCGGATGTGCGGCAGCAGCACCGGGACGTCGAGCAGGCAGGTGTCGACGGTGCCGGCGATCAGGTCATTGGTCGCCGGCGCCGCGCCGCGATAGGGCACGTGCAGGATGTCGATGCCGGCCTCGCGCTTCAGCAGCTCGATGGCGAGATGGGTGATGCCGCCGGTGCCGGCCGAGCCCGAAGTGATCTTGCCGGGCTTGGCCTTGGCCGCTTCGAGGAAGCCCTTCATGTCTGTGATGCCGAGCTTGCTGTTCACGACGAGGATTTCCTGCACCCGCACCACCAGCGTGACCGGCGCGATGTCCTTGTTCGGGTCGTAGGGCATCTTGGGCATCAGATGCTGCATGATGGCGCCGGCGCTCGCGCTCATCAGGCCCATGACATGGGCGTCGCTGCCGGCCTTGGCGACGAAGTCGACGCCGGTGACGCCCGCGGCGCCGCTCTTGTTCTCGACGATCACCGACTGGCCGAGCAGGGGCGCCATGCCCTGGGCGAGATGGCGGCCGAAGATGTCGGCCGGGCCGCCCGCTGGGAAGGGCACGACCAGCGTGAGCGGCTTGCTGGGAAACGGCGCCTGGGCGTTGGCCCGCGCAAGAGGCAGCGCCGCGAGCGCTGCGACGGCAGCGCGACGAGTGATGGCCATTGGAGTCCTCCCGTTTCTTGGGCGGGAGCTTAGAACTCGACGTCCAGCTCTTCCAGCTCCTCGGGCTCGCTCTGCGCGGCGTTCTTCCACTCCAGCATCGCGGGGAACTTGAGCATCAGGTCGCGATAGCCGGCGCTCACCGCGTCGAGCTTCACGTCGTAGGTGGCGAAGCGCGTGCACACCGGCGCGTACATCGCGTCGGCGACAGTCGGTGTGCCGCCGAAGAGGTAGGGACCATGGTAGCGCTGCAGGCATTCGCGCCAGATCGCGGTGACGCGCTCGATGTCGGCCTGCGCGCCGGCCCACACCTTGAACCCTGGATGCGTGGCCTTGAGGTTCATCGGCAGCGCCGAGCGCAGGTTGGCGAAGCCCGAATGCATCTCGCCGCAGATTGCCCTGCAATGGGCACGGGCGACGGGATCTGGTGGCAGCAGGCCAGCC
>CANIRG010000330.1 GCA_947469635.1 Rhodospirillales bacterium
CAATCTCTGATGAAGCACATCGGAGAGTCTGTCTTCGATGGCGCGTGCGCGCTCCTGCCAGTGTAACGCCCGCTGGGTCCAGTCGGACCGATTCGAAATATAGGTCCACGTCCGCACATGGGCGATGCGTGCCATCAGGGTATCGATGTCGCCATCGAAACGTTCAAGCTTTTTCACATGACCATCTATCCAGTCCTCAGGCAAGCGCTCGCCGCCCTGGGTCAGGTGCTGGAAGAGCTGGGCGAGCAGCGTCGTGTGCTCCTCGGTCATGGTCTTGCGGAAATCCGGAACCTGGCAAACCTCCCAGAGCAGCCTGACGCGGGACGGGGTATGCAGCCTCGGCAGGAATTCGGAATGCTGCGACAGCGCCACCAGCGCCATCTGATCGTCCTGCTCGCGAACGCGCTGCAGTGCGGGATGAGGCACTGTCCGGTTGAGCGTGGCGATCAGCGCAGGCACCGAGCGGAAATCGAGCTCCGTATTGCGCCATTGCAGCTCGCGCAGCGGATCGAAGTGATGGTTCTCGATCGCCTCGACGACTTCCGGGTCGAGGCCGCCGACATCGATCGTGGTGCCGAAGGTGCCGTCGTTCATGTGCCGGCCGGCGCGGCCCGCGATCTGCGCCAGCTCGACGGCGCGCAGCGGCCGCGCGGCGCGGCCGTCATATTTCCGCAACGACGCGAACCAGACATGGTTGACGTCCATGTTGAGGCCCATGCCGATCGCGTCGGTGGCGACCAGGTAGTCGACCTCGCCCGACTGGAACATCGCGACCTGGGCATTGCGCGTGCGCGGGCTCATGGCGCCCATCACGATCGCCGTGCCGCCACGCTGGCGGCGGATCAGCTCGGCGATGGCGTAGATCTCGTTGGCCGAGAAGCCGACCACGGCCGACCGGGCTGGCAGGCGGGTTGCCTTCTTGGGGCCGACATAGGTGAGCTTGGAGAAACGCGGCCGCGCCACCACGTCGATGTTGGGCAGGATCCGGTTGAGCACCGGCCGGATGGTGTCGGCGCCCAGCAGCATGGTCTCGTTCATGCCGCGGGCATGCAGGATCCGGTCGGTGAAGAAATGACCGCGCTCGGGGTCGGCCGCCATCTGCACCTCGTCGACGGCGAGGAACGACACCGGCCGGTCGAGCGGCATGGATTCGACGGTGCAGACGAAATACCGGGCGCCGGGCGGGGCGATCCGCTCCTCGCCGGTGATCAGCGCGACCTGGCCCGCGCCCTTTTGCGCGACGATGCGATCGTAATTCTCGCGCGCCAGCAGGCGCAGCGGAAAGCCGATCATGCCCGAGTCGTGACCGAGCATGCGTTCGATCGCGAGGTAGGTCTTGCCTGTGTTGGTGGGACCGAGAACCGCGGTCAGCCGGCCGGGGGCGCTGGCGAGCGACATTGGTCCACCTTCGCCCGTGCCTGCTTCAGGCGCAAGGCTGCCCGCAGGCCCTTTATCCGGCCGCGACGGCCTCGAGCTTGTTGCAGCCCAGCATCGGGCCGCATTCGGGTCCCTGCACCAGCACGGCGATGCCCTGCCCGGCGGCAAAGCGGTCGGCGGGAACGGTCCAGCTCGCCGCCGTGCCGTCCCAGCGGCCGAGCATCTCCATGCGGCGCACCACATTGAAATTGTCGAGCAGGCGGCCGTCATTCTCGCCCCGGCGCACCGGCGTGCTGTGTCGCCGGTCGTAGACGGCCAGCATCACGTCGGCGGCCTGCCCGTCTTCGAGCTTGAAGGGGGCAAGGCGGGCGGTGAGCGAGCCGTCGGCCGCTCGGGCAAGCTCCGGCACCGCCCGCTTCGGCGACCTCAGCCGCGCCTGGGCCAGGAGGGTGTCGATCTGGCCACGGTCGATTCCGGGCGCGTGGGCGATGCCGTCGACCACCATCTCGGGCGTGTAGAGCTGGCGCTGCTTCAGGGCGCGGGCATAGATGTGCTGACGCTGCGTGGTCTCGCGCGAGGCGAAAGGGTCCTTCCAGCCGATATGGTCCCAGTAGTCGACGTGAAACGACAGGGCCACGATATCGGGGCGCTCGCGCAGCCTGCCGAGGAAGGCATCCGCCGGCGGGCAGGAGCTGCAGCCCTGCGAGGTGAACAGCTCGACGGCCCAGGGTCCGCCCGACGCCGCGCCCGGTCCCGGCTCGCGCGCATCCGCTTGATCGAGAAAATTGACCGCGACGGCCGCGCCCGCGATGGCGGCCGTGCCGATCAGCAGCGAACGGCGGCCGGGCAAGGATATTTTCGACATGATCCGGAGATGGTAGCGCACCTTGGCGCGATCCAATCAACAAACGGTGCGCCTGAGCGGTGCCGTGGCTGGACTCATTTTTGGTAATATTATAACAATCCAGCCGATGCATATTCCCGTCTCTCCCGGCACGGCGCTGCTCGCCATGAGCGCCCCGGCGCGCATCGCGGCGGCGCTGGCGGTGTCCGGCCTGCTGTGGCTCTGCGCCTGGTGGGCCCTATGACGACGGCGCTGCGGCTGGTCGACCTGACGGTGAGCTACGACCGCCATCCGGCGGTGCATCATGTCTCGGCCGAGATTCCCGCTGCCGAAATGACGGCGATCGTCGGCCCCAACGGCGCGGGCAAGAGCACGCTGCTGAAGGCGCTGCTTGGCCTGGCGCCGCACATCGAAGGCCGCATCGAATGCTCGGCCCGGCGCATCGCCTACCTGCCGCAGCAGGCCGAGATCGACCGCTCCTTCCCGATCTCGGTGTTCGACACGGTGCTGCTCGGCCGGTGGTCGCGCTTCGGCGGCTTTGGCGCCGCGACCAAGGCCGACCTGCATGACGCCCATCACGCCATCGAGGCGGTCGGCCTCGCGGGCTTCGAGCGCCGGCCCATCGACACGCTGTCGGTCGGCCAGTTCCAGCGCGTGCTGTTCGCGCGGCTGCTGCTGCAGGATGCCGACCTCGTGCTGCTGGACGAGCCTTTCGCGGCGATCGACGCCAAGACCGTCGCCGACCTGATGCGGCTCATCCAGCGCTGGCGCGACGAAAAGCGCACCGTGATCGCAGTGCTGCACGATCTCGACCAGGTGCGGCGTGACTTCCCCAATTCGCTGCTGCTGGCCCGCGAGCTGGTCGATTCGGGGCCGACGTCACGCGTGCTCTCGTCGGAAAACCTGCTGCGCGCCCGCGCCATGGCCGAGGCGTGGGACGAGCATGCCGGCGCCTGCGAGATGCCGATGCGGCTCAGCGCCTGAGATCGCGGCCGCCGAGATTCCCACGTGATCTACGAATACCTTCTGCAGCCCTTCGCCGACTTCGGCTTCATGCGCCGCGCGCTCGTGGCGTGCCTGGCGCTGTCGGTCAGCGGCTCGGCGATCGGCGTGTTCCTGATCCTGCGCCGCATGAGCCTGATGGGCGATGCGCTGGCCCATGCGCTGCTGCCCGGCGCGGCGCTGGGCTTCCTGCTGGGCGGGCTGTCGCTGCCGGCCATGAGCCTGGGCGGCTTCGTCGCCGGCATGGCGACGGCACTTGTATCGGGCGTGGTCGCGCGCTTCACCGCGATGCGCGAGGACGCGAGCTTCGCCGCGGCCTATCTCACCGCGCTGGCCGCCGGCGTGCTGATCGTGTCGCTCAAGGGCTCGGCCGTCGACCTGATGAACATCCTGTTCGGCGCCATCTTGGGTGTCGACGATACGGCGCTGATGCTGGTCGTCGGCTCGGCCACGATCACGCTTGCGGGTCTCGCCGCGATCTATCGACCGCTCGTCGTCGAGTGCTTCAATCCCGGCTTCCTGGCCGCGCTCGGCATTCGCGGCGCTCTCTATCACTATCTCTTCCTCGCGCTGGCCGTGCTGAACATGGTGGCGGCGTTCCAGGCGCTGGGCACCCTGATGGCGCTCGGTCTCGTCCTGCTGCCGGCCGTCGCGGCGTCATTCTGGGCGCGCGAGGTGTGGTCCATGACCCTGATCGCCGCCCCAATGGCCTTCTTCTCGGGTGCGATCGGCCTCTTGCTGTCGTTCCATGCCGGCCTGCCGTCGGGGCCGGTGATCGTGCTGATCGCGAGCCTTTGCTTCCTGGTCTCGCTGCTCGGCGGCTCGCGCGCGTCGGTGCGCGCGCGGCTGTCGCATCCGGTGCATCTGCGCGGATGAGCGCCCTGTCGATTCCGCTCGCGGCCTTCGCGATCGGCATCGCCTTCGGCGCCGTGGCGCGCTGGTCGGGCTTCTGCCTGCGCGGCGCCGTCGAGGATGCGCTCACGACGAGCAACGCACCGCGGCTGCGCGGCTTCCTTGCCGCCATGGTGGTGGCGTTGTGCGGCGTTCAGGCGCTGGTGCTCATGGGCACGCTCGACCTCTCCAAGGCCGTTGTGCTGCCGCCCACCTTGTTCTGGGGCGGCGCTCTGCTGGGCGGTGCCATGTTCGGGATGGGCATGGTGCTGACCGGCGGCTGCGGCACCCGCATGCTGGTGCTGGCAGCCGGCGGCAATCTCCGCTCCGTCGTGTCGTTCCTGGTTTTTGCCCTCGTGGCCTACGCCACCATTCGCGGCATCCTGGCGCCGGCGCGCAACGCACTGGCAGTGGCGACCACGGTATCGCTCGGTAAGCAGGCTCTGCCGCTCGCGGTGGGCGCCGTTTTTGTCCTTGCGGCGCTCGCCTTCGTCGTCTGGCGCCGCGTGCCGATGAAGCATCTCATCGGCGGCGTGCTGATCGGCCTGCTGGTGCCGCTGGGGTACCTCGCGACCGGCGTGCTGGGGGCCGACGAGTTCGAGCCGACCGTGGTGGAAAGCATCAACGTCACGCGCGCCGGCGGCGATGCGCTGGTCTATCTGCTCACCTGGACCGGCGCCAAAGCCAACTTCGGCATCGCCTTCGTGGGCGGCATTCTCGTCGGAGCCGCGCTGGTCGCGGCAGTCTCCCGCGACTTCCGGCTGGTCGGCTTCGAGCGGCCCGTCGACATGCTGCGTTATGCGGGAGGCGCCGCGCTGATGGGCGTCGGCGGCGTGCTGGCGCTGGGCTGCAGCATCGGCAACGGTCTCACGGGCGTGGCGTCGCTCGCCCCCGTCTCGTTCCTCTCGCTGCCGGCGATGGTGCTGGCCGCCGCCGCGACCCTGAAATGGCGAATGAGCAGGAAACACCCATGACGACATCGCCCATCGCAGGCATCACGCTCAAGACGGCCAAGGCCAACAACATCCATATGCGCTACGCCGAGATCGGCAGCGGACCGCTGGTGCTGTTTTGCCACGGCTGGCCGGAGAGCTGGTATTCGTGGCGGCATCAGCTCGCGGCGGTGAGCGCGGCGGGCTTTCGCTGCGTGGCGCCCGACATGCGCGGCTATGGCGGCACCGAGGCCCCCGAAAGGATCGACCAGTACACGCTCTACCATCTGGTCGGCGACATGGCCGAGCTGGTGAAGAGCCTGGGCGAGAGCAAGGCCGTCATCGTCGGCCACGACTGGGGTGCGCCCGTCGCCTGGCATGCAGCCCTGTGGCGGCCCGACCTGTTCCCGGCCGTGTGCGCCATGAGCGTGCCCTACGCGCCGCCGGGCTATATCGACATACTGACGGCGCTGGAGAAGCTCGGCATCACCGACTTCTACCTGCAATATTTCCAGAAGCCCGGCGTGGCCGAGGCGGAGCTGCAGCAGGACATCCGTGCCGCCTTGCGCCGGCTCTACTTCACCGCCGGCGGCGAACTGGAGGAAAAGGGCAAGGGCTTTGCCCGGCTGACGACCGGGACGCTGCTCGGCAACACCGTCGATCCGCCCGCCCTGCCGGCGTGGCTGAGCGACGCCGATCTCGACTACTACACCGGCGAATTCTCCCGCACCGGCTTCCGTGGCGGGCTGAACTGGTACCGCAACCTGCGACGCAACTGGGAGCTGGGCGGCCCGTGGCGCGGCCAGCCGATCCGTCAGCCCTCGATGTTCATCGCGGGCAGCCGCGATGGCGTCCTGCGCTTTCCGGCGGCCCAGGGCCAGATCGACGCCTATCCCAAGACGCTGCCCGGCCTGCGCGGCAGCCACATCATCGACGGCGCCGGCCACTGGGTGCAGCAGGAGCGTCCGGACGAGGTGAACCGGCTCCTGCTCGAGTTTTTGAAAGGCCTCTGACGCTTGATGGGAACGCTCGTTCTTCCTATTTTATATTTTAGGAAGACGGGAAGAGGGAAATGGCGCTCAACATTAAAAGCCGTGAGACGGAGGCCGTGGTGCGTGAGCTGGCCAAGCGCACCGGCCTCTCCATCACCCACGCCATTCATCTGGCGGCCACTGACAAGCTGAAAGCTATCGACGCAGACAAGGATGCTCGCAAGGCTGCCTTGCGGGCGATCATCGAGCGCGCGCGCGCTATTCCGAATCTCGATCCCAGAACCGACGAAGAGATCATTGGCTACAATGACCGGGGCACGTTCGATTGATCGTCGTCGATTCGTCGGCCCTCGTTGCCATTCTTCTTGGCGAACCCGAAGCCGATCGCTTCAGTGATTGCGTCGGCGACGATGGAGCGCCACACGCTTCGGCGGTCACCCTATTCGAGACGCGCGTTGTCTTGTCGTTCCGGGGCGGCGAGAAGGTTCGTGAGCTGGAGGAGTGGTTGCGCGTCGCCAAGATGATGCCTGTCGCATTCGACGAGCGGCAATCCGATCTCGCCTTCGACGCCTATCGCCGCTACGGAAAAGGCAATCATCCCGCCGGGCTCAATCTCGCCGACTGCGCCGCCTATGCCTTGGCCAGGAGCCTCGACGCGCCCTTGCTGTTCAAGGGCGACGACTTCGCCAGGACCGACGTGCGCCGCGCCCTCTGACACGCGGCTACTTCTTCTCCTCGAACTTCAGCGCCGCGCCGTTCATGCAGAAGCGGTCGCCGGTGGGCTGCGGCCCGTCGGGAAAGAGATGGCCGAGATGGCCGCCGCACTTGGCGCAATGCACCTCCGTGCGCGTCATGAAGTGGCTGCGATCCACCGTGGTGTCGACTGCACCGGGCAGCGACGCATAGAAGGACGGCCAGCCCGAGCCGCTTTCGTATTTCGTCGCCGACTCGAACAGCTTCTCGCCGCAGCCGGCGCACAGGAACTCGCCCTTGCGCTTCTCGTCGTTCAGCGGGCTGGTGAAGGGCCGCTCGGTGCCGTGCTTGCGCAGCACCTGGTAGCGCTCGGGATCGAGCTCCTTGCGCCATTCGGCATCGCTCTTCTCGATGGGATTCTTGTCGCTCATGTCGTCCTCCGTAGCTCTAAATTAGGGAGCGCAGCTCGCTCGATGCAACAGCCAGCATCGGCAAATCGACGCTGCTGACGCCGGTCAGCTCCTCGCGCAGCCGGTCGACGCGGTCGATCGCCAGCTGGCGTTGTGCCGCCCAAGCCGAGATCGCAGCTTCCGGATCGCCCGGCGCGCCCGCCTTGAGCGTCGAGGCGAGAAGGTCGGCGTGCAGCGAAGCAAGCTCGTCCTGGACGGCGAGCGCGGCCTGCGCCGGCCATTGGCCTTCGCGCGGCAACCGGTCGGCCGCGGCGCGCAGCGGCGCCAGGGCCAGCCGCTCCCCCAGCCGGAAATAGAGCCGCGCCGTCTGCTCGATATCGACGTTGGCGCCACGCGCCGCCTGCATCAGGTCGCCGGCCGCGGCCAGCGTGTCGAGG
>CANIRG010000331.1 GCA_947469635.1 Rhodospirillales bacterium
AGCGCTTCACGCCCGACTTGCGCAGCGAATCGAGGATGCGGGCGACGTCGTTCTCGTTCCATTTGACCGAGATGATCGCAACGTCGTGGCCCTTCAGCAGGTTGGCGAAGCCCACGGCGTCGGTGCTGCTGCCCTTCCTCACCTGCAGGCCTTCGCGGCCGGCGAGCTTGGATGGGTCGCGCGTGATCCCGGTGACGCTGTGGCCACGGCGGAGGGCCTCCTCGAGGACGCGGCCGCCGATGTTGCCGGTGGCGCCGACCAATACGATGTTCATGGTGTCGTTACCTCGATCAGATCTCGGATGGCGGCGACGGTCTCGGCCGGCGCCTCCTGTGGGACGTTATGGCCGACCAGAGGGATCAGCCGGCGTTCGTAAGGGCCGGTGAACATCTTGGCCTGCCTGTCGGTCTCGGAAACCGGCCCGACACCGTCACCCTCGCCATGGAGGTTGATGGTCGGCACCGATATTTTCGGTTGCTGCGCCAGCCGGGCTTCGATGCCCGCCACCGCAGGGTCACCTGCCGCGTAGCCGTAGCGGTGACGGTAGGACTGTATCACGACCTCGACGAAGTCGAGATTGTCGAATGAGGCGGCGCTGCGCTCGAACGTCGCCTCGTCGAAGGCCCAGTTCGGCGACCACAGCTTCCACAGCAGCCGGCAGACGTCGCGGCGATTCTGGCTGAGGCCGGCGCGGCCGCGCTCGGTATGGAAATAATACTGGTACCAGAAGCGGTGCTCCTGCACGGCGGAGACCGGCTTGGCGGAGGCCGCGATGTTCTGGATATTGTAGCCGGTGCAGCTCACGAGCGCCCGCGCGCGCTGCGGCCACAGGGCGGCCAGGATGCAGGCCGCCCGCCCGCCCCAGTCGTAGCCCATGAGCGTCGCCTGCTCGATCCGGAGCGTGTTCATGAACTGCAGCAGGTCGTGGCCCAGAGCCGCCTGCTCGCCCGAACGCGGGGTGTCGGCGGAGAGGAACCGCGTCGGCCCATAGCCGCGCAGGTAGGGCACCAGCACGCGGTATCCCTCCGCTGCCAAGGGCGGCGCCACCTCGTCGAAGCAGCGCGGGTCGTAGGGAAAGCCGTGCAGCAGGATCACCGGCGCGCCGGCGGGCGAACCGTGCTCCTCGTAGGCGATCTCCAGGACGTCGGTGCGGACGGTGCTCGCTTCCATTCCGCGAGCTTACCGCGCTGCGTTGACAGAGTCGCGGGTCCCGCCCACGCTTGTCGAAACGAAGAGCGAAAAACAGGAGGAATCATGGCCCGTTTCGACCGCGTGATCCGCGGCGGCATGATCGTCGACGGCAGCCGGTGCCCGCGCTTCCGCGGCGACATCGGCATCAAGGACGGGGTGATCGCCTGCATCGGCCAGATCGGCCGGGACGAGGCCGATGAGACGATCGATGCCGGCGGCCTGATCGTGGCGCCGGGCTTCGTCGACCTGCACACGCATTACGACGCGCAGCTGTTCTGGGATCCGTACTGCACGCTGTCGTCGTGGCACGGCATCACCTCGGTGGTGATCGGCAATTGCGGCTTCGGCTTCGCCCCGGTGCGGCCGGCCGAGCGCGAGCGCGCCATGATGTCGATGACCCGGGTCGAGGCGATCCCCATGGCCTCGATGAAGGCGGGCATGCCGTGGGACTGGGTGACCTTCCCCGAGTTCCTCGACAGCGTCGATGCCGCGCCCAAGGCGGTGAACATCCTGCCCTACGTGCCGATCTCGCCCCTGCTGATCTGGGTGATGGGCTTCGAGGCGGCCAAGGCCGGCAGGCTGCCGACGCCCGAGCAGCATGCCGAGCTGCGCCGGCTGCTGCACGAGGCGATGGATGCCGGCGCCTGCGGCTGGTCGGCCCAGCGCATGCTGCCCACGGGACCGGCGGCGGTGCAGCGCGACTACGACGGCTCGGCCATGCCGACCGACGTCATGCACGACGAGACCTGCCGCGAGCTCGCCCGCGTGCTGGCCGAACGCAACGACGGCTTCGTGCAGATGCTGCTGGTGTCCGGCGACAATGCCCGCGACCGCGCCTTCTACGAGGAGGTGGCCACGATCAGCGGCCGGCCGGTCATCATGAACGTGATCCAGGCCTTCGATCACCGGCCCGAGATCCACCGCCGTGTGCTGGCCTGGCTGAAGAGCTGCCGCGAGCGCGGCGTGCGGGTGGTCGGCCAGGGGCTGACGACCGATGCGGGCTTCACCTTCACCTTCGAGGAATGGAACCTGTTCGACGATTCGCAAGCCTGGTGCGACGCCACCACGGGCACGCGCGCCGAACGGCTGGCCAAGCTCGCCGATCCCGCCCGTCGCCAGGCGCTGCGCGACAAGCTGCCGGTCACCGCGACCGGCCCGCTGCCGCAGATCGCCATCGTCGGCCCCCAGCTCGAGAAGAACAGGAAGTGGCTCGATCACACGCTGGCCTACGCCGGGGAGAAGATGGGCAAGCATCCTGTCGACGTCATGCTCGACATGGCGGTGGAGGAGGACCTCAAGACCGAGTTCTTCGCCGCCCCGCCCAACGGCAAGATCGAGCATCTGAAGGAGCTGGTCGACGATCCCTACGTGCTGTTCGGCGTCTCCGACGGCGGTGCCCACACCAAGTTCCTGACCGCGGGCCGCTATCCCACCGAAACTCTCTGCAAGGTCGTGCGCGAGCACAAGATGCTCAGCCTGGAGGAGGCGCACTGGCGGCTCTCCGCCCTGCCGGCCGAGGTGGCGGGCTTCCGCGGTCGCGGCCAGCTCAAGCTCGGCGCCCCGGCCGACATCGTGATCTACGATTTCGACGGTCTGCGCGTGCTGCCCGGCGAGATCGCCCATGACCTGCCGGGGGGCGAGTGGCGGCGCATCCAGCGGGCCGAGGGATACAAGTACATCCTGGTGAATGGCGAGGTGACGATGCGTAACGGCCTGCCCACCAATATCCACTCCGGCCGGCTTCTGCGGCATGGAATGGCGAATGTTCGTTAGGTTGCTCTAGCAGAATGAAGAAATTTGCAGTAATATCAGCAGGCTACAGACCTTTTTTGGGGAGGAGACCCAATGTTGAAGAATTTGTTGGCGGCCGTCGCCGTGGCGCTTTTCCTGGGCGCCTGCGCCGAACCGCCGACCCCTGCGGCACCGCCGCCGCCGCCGGTTCGTAACTTCCTCGTGTTCTTCGATTTCGACCGCTCGACTCTGACGCCGCGGGCGATGGACATCGTCAAGGAAGCCGCGAATGTGGCCAAGTCCGGCCAGCAGGCCCGTGTGACCTGCACCGGCCACACCGACACGGCCGGCCCGGCCAACTACAACATGGCGCTGTCGCTCCGGCGCGCGAACACGGTCAAGAACGCGCTGGTCGCACAGGGCGTGGCCGCCACCGCGATCTCGGTCGTGGGCCGTGGCGAGGAAGCACTGCTGGTCCAGACCCGGGACGGCGTGCGCGAGCCGCAGAACCGCCGCGTCGAGATCGTCATCAAGATGTGATCCGACCGGCAGATGCCGGGGGATCAAGAAAAAGGCGGTCCGCAAGGACCGCCTTTTTTGCTGCCTGGTCTGCCGCCGCTTCAGGGCGCGGGGCAGGCGTGGATGTTCATCGCCGGGCCGAGGTCGTAGGGCGGCGGCGCCTGCGACAGCGAGGTCACCTTGGGATCGAGCGACCATTCGAGCGCGCGCAGGTTGCGGGCGCAGAACTCCCGGTCCACCGGCGCGAACTGGGCAGTGCGGTTGGAGAACTCGGTGACCAGCACATCGACGTTGAGGCGCTTGCGGGCGGCCACCTGCTGAAGCGCGCGCGTGTTGGTCGTGAGCTCGGCCCGGAACTTGTTGAGGAAGTTCGAATAGATGCCTTCGAAGGCACGGCCGCCGCCGGCGGTCTGGCATTGCAGCGCCGCCACGCTCAGCTCCATCTGCAGCATGCGCGCCCGGATGGTCGAAAGGTCGGCCGCATTGTAGCAGATGACCTTGAGGTTCGCGGGCGGCGTGCTCGGTGCGAGCGCCTGCTGGTAATCCCCTGCCGGCGGCCTCCTGACCGGGGCTTCCGTCCTGGCCTTGTCGGGCGTGCAGCCACCAAGCGTCAGGCCGCTTGCTGCAAGGATCAAAGTCATCAGAGACTTGCTGAACATCCGCTCGCTCCCAACACATCGACGGAAAGAGGCCAGCGGGTACAACAGTTGGCGGCCTGATTCAAACTCAAATGCTGCGCGGCTCCCCGGTCAGGCGAGCGCGGCGGCCAGCGCCTTGTCGAAAATCTCCAGCCCCAGGTCGATTTCGGCCGGCTCGATGGTGAGCGGCGGGGCGATGCGGAAGATGCCGAAGCCGCCCCTCACCACGCTCGTCATCATGCCGCGCGCCAGGCATTCGCGGGCCACCCGCTGGGCGAGATCGGGGTCCGGCGTCTTGCCGCGGCGGTCCTTGACCAGGTCGAGGCCGAGCAGCAGGCCTCGGCCACGTACATCGCCTATGCAGTCGTAGCGCTGCTGCAGCGCCATCAGGCCCGACTTCAGCCGCTCGCCCAGCTCGGCGGCCCGTTCGGCCAGGCAGTCGCGCAGGATCACCTCGATCACCTTGAGGCCGACCGCCGCGGGCAAGGGGTCGGAGGCATGGGTGGTGTAGAACAGGAACCCGCGCTCGGCCGCGATGTCCTCGATCTCGGGCGTGGTCAGCATCGCGGCAAGCGGCAGGCCGGCGCCCAGGGTCTTGGAGAGAGTGAGATATTGCGGCACGACCCCGTCGCGCTCGCAGGCGAAGAGATGGCCGGTGCGGCCGAGCCCCGTCTGGGCCTCGTCGAAGATGAGATGCATGCCGCGCGCCCGGCAGTGCTCGGCCAGTGCCGCGATATAGCCTTCCGGCGGCTCTAGCACGCCGCCCGAGCTCAGGATCGGCTCGACGATGCAGGCCGCCAGCGCGCCGGTGCTCTGCCGGTCGACCATCTCGAAGCCCATCTCGAGCTCGGACCGCCAGTCGTAGACGCCGCGATCGTCGATGAAGCGGGAGCGGTAGCTGTCGGGCGCCGGCAGCGCGAGCGCGCCGGGCATCGCCGGCCCGTAGCCCGGACGGCCGTTGGCATAGGTGGCCGACGAGGCGCCGCCGGTCACGCCGTGCCACGAGCGGCTCATGGCCACGATCTCGTACTTGCCCGTCACCAGCTTGGCCATGCGGAGCGCAGCCTCGTTGGATTCGCCGCCGGTCGAGATCAGCAGCACGCGGTCGAGCTTGCCCGGCGAGACCGAGGCGAGGAGGGTCGCCAGCTCGACCACCGGTCGCGACAGGATGCTCGAATAGAGATGGTCGAGCTGGCCGATATAGTGGCGCGCCACTGAGACGATCTCGGCGTGGCTGTGGCCCAGGATGGCGCTCATCTGCCCCGAGGTGAAGTCTAGGATGCGGCGGCCGTCGGCGTCCGTGAACCAGTTGCCGGCCGCGCTGGTGGCGATGATGGGTGAGAAGCTGCCGCCATAGCGCACGAGGTGGGCGCGGGCGTTGGCCCAGAACTGCGGATCGTCGTTGGCGCTCATGCTGCCTCCAGGGCCGCGCGGACGAGCGGCAGCCGATCGTTGCCGAAGAACATGTGCTCGCCCACGAAGATCGTCGGGCTACCGAAGCCGCCGCGGGCGATCAGCTCGTCGGTGTTGGCGCGCAGCCGGGCCTTGCAGGCATCGGTCTCGATGCCGGCGAAGAAGCGCTGGCGGTCGAGCCCGCCTTTTGCCGCCACCTCGGCCAGGACGTCGTCCTTGGAAATATCGAGATCGTCGCCCCAATAGGCCTCGAAGGCGGCGGTCGCATAGGGCGCCAGCTTGCCGTCGTCGAGCGCCACGAAGGCGCCGCGCATGCATTTGACGCTGTTCACCGGGAACACCGTCGGAGGAAACGTGATCCTGAGCCCATGGAGGCGCGCCCAGTCGGCGAGGTCTTTCAGCATGTAGGCCTGCTTGCGCGGGTTCGGCTTGGCGCGGCTGTCGTAGACCGTCTGGTTGACCGCATTGAACACGCCGCCGACGAGGATGGCCTTCCACGAAATTTCCGCGCCGGTCTCGGCGGCCAACGGCTGGATCGCGTGAAAGGCGAGATAGGTCCAGGGGCTTGAACAGTCGAAGTAGAAGTCGAGTCGCCGCGCCATTTCGTCCCTCCGCCATCGGTGCGCCTTGTCGTTGCCATAACCGACGCGTAACTTGCAAATCCATGACGGTACCGGCTGGTCAGCCCAACAAAATCGCCATCGTCGTGCATCAGGAGCACTCCCGGCCTGGACGGGTCGGCGCCCTCCTTCAGCAGCGCGGCTACGAGCTCCATCGGCTTTGCCCCAATCTCGGCTGCAACCTGCCTGAGGACATGTCGGACTATGCCGGCGTGGTGATCTTCGGCGGGCCCATGTCGGCCAACGACTGCGGCACCCTGGCCGGCATCAAGTGCGAGCTGGACTGGATCCCGCGGGTGGTCGAGGCGGGCGTTCCCTACCTCGGTCTTTGCCTCGGCGCCCAGCTCCTGACCCGCGCCGCCGGTGGCCGTGTGGCCCCCCATGCCGCCGGCAAGGTCGAGATCGGCTATTTCGATGTCGAGCCGACCGAGGCGGGACGGCGCTGGATCAAGGCGCCGATGAAGGTCTACCAGTGGCATCGCGAGGGCATGGACATCCCCGATTGCTGCGAGCTTCTGGCGACCAACGACACCTATCCGGTGCAGGCCTTCCGCTGCGGCCCCAACGCCTTCGGTTTCCAGTTCCATCCCGAGGTCACGCTCGAGATGAAGCAGATCTGGACGATGAAGGCCTCGGAGCGGCTGAAGATGCCGGGCGCCCAGCAGCGCGGGGTGCATCTCAGCATGCATGCGCTCTACGATCCGCCGCTTGGCCGCTGGATCGACGGCTTCCTCGACCGCTGGCTCGCGACCGATACCCGCCGCCACGGGAAAACGCACTCCGCACGCGAGATGGCCCCCTCGGCCGCATTGGGCTAGTCTCGTCTCCTCAATAGGGGGCTTGAATGGGCGCACTGATCTTTGTCGTGGCACTGGTGCTCGTCGCCATCGTGCTGGTGTTCGCGGGCGTCAAGACGGTAAACCAGGGCACCAACTGGACCATCGAGCGCTTCGGCCGCTACACGCGCACCCTGCATCCCGGCCTGCATTTCATCGTGCCGTTCGTCGACACGATCGGCCGCAAGATGAACATGCAGGAGAACGTCCTCGATATCCCGCCGCAGAAGGTCATCACCAAGGACAATGCCAGCGTCCAGGTCGACGCCGTCGCCTTCTACCAGGTGATCGACGCCGCGCGCGCCGCCTACGAGGTGCAGAACCTCCACCTCGCCATGGTCAACCTGGCACTCACCAACATCCGCAGTGTGATGGGCAACATGGCGCTCGACGAGGCGCTGTCCAAGCGCAACGACATCAACAACACCCTGCTGGCCGTCATCGACCAGGCGACCAGCCCGTGGGGCGTCAAGGTGTTGCGCATCGAGGTCAAGGACATCGCGCCGCCGGACGACATCGTCGTCGCCATGGGCCGGCAGATGAAGGCCGAACGAGAGAAGCGCGCCACCATCCTCGAGTCCGAGGGCGTGCGTGAGTCGTCGATCCAGCGCGC
>CANIRG010000332.1 GCA_947469635.1 Rhodospirillales bacterium
GTCGCGGACGATCTCGGCCATGGTTGCGTCCAGCGCCTTGCCCAGCGTCTGGACGTTGCCGCCCGCCTGCATGACCACGCCGAGCCCGATCACCGGCTTGCCGTTGAAGCGCATGGCGATCTGCTTGGGGTCGGCATAGCCGCGCTTGATCTCGGCCACGTCGCCCAGGGTGAGGGTGCGGCCGTTGGCGCTGAACGGCAGCGAGACGAGGTCGGCCGCCGTGGTCGGCGCGCCGTCGACCCGCACCGTCACGCGCTCGCCCTTGGTCTCGACCGTGCCGGCGGCGACGATGGCGTTCTGCTTGCGCACCAGCTCCAGGATCTGGTCGACGGGGACGCCCAGCATGGCCAGCCGTGCGTGGCTGAACTCGATGTAGATCTTCTCGTCCTGCACGCCGAACAGGTCGGCCTTGGTGACGTCGGGCACGCGCAGCAGGCGCAGGCGCGTGGCCTTCACGAACTCCTTGACCTCGGCATCGCTGAAGCCGTCGGCCTCGAAGGCCCAGATCAGGCTGTAGGTGTCGCCGTACTCGTCGTTGAAGTTGGGGCCGAGCACGCCCGGCGGAAGGTTGCCGCGGATGTCGCCCACCTTCTTGCGCACCTGGTACCAGAGGTCGGCCACCTTGGCGGGCGGGACGTCGTCGCGCAGGGAGACGTAGATCACCGTCTCGCCGGGCTTGGTGTAGCTCTGGACGTTGTAGAAGTAGGGCAGCTCCTGCAGCTTGGTCTCGAGCTTGTCGGTGACCTGCTGCTCCATCTCGCGCGCCGTGGCGCCGGGCCAGGCCGCCGACACCACCATCTGCTTGATGGTGAAGGGCGGGTCCTCGCCGCGGCCGAGGTTGAAGAAGGCGAAGACTCCTGCGGCCACCAGCACCAGCATGAAGAAAAGCGTGAGGGTGCTGTTGCGGAGGGCGAGCTCCGACAGGTTCGTGCGCGAAGTCATGGTCGTCTCCCCCGTGCGCTTTAGCGAGCAGCCTGCTGGACTGGCCGGACCTTTTGGCCGGGCTCGAGCTTGTGCACGCCCGCGGTCGCCACGACCTCGCCGTCGCTCACGCCCGAGGCGATCAGGGCCGTGTCGTCGCGCCAGCGCGCGATGGTGACCGCCCGCAAGGCCACCGCGCCGCTCGCGCGATCCACGACCCACACGGCCGGCTGCGTGCCCTGCTGGAAGATCGCAGCCAGCGGCACCTCGGCCAGGGGCGTGCCCTCGCTGCGGGAGAGCGTGAGTGTCGCCGTCATGCCGAGCCCGATGAAGGCGGGCGGCTCGACCACGCTGAAGCGTGCCGGGTAGGTGCGGGTCATCGGATCGGCGCTGGGCGACAGCTCGCGCAGTCGCGCTGCGTGGCGATGGCCCGCGTCCGACCACAGCTCGAAGGTGACGTCGCGCGCCTCGCGCACGGCCTTGAGGCGATGCTCGGGTACGCCGACCAGGATCTCGAGCTGCTCGCTGTGCGCGAGCTTCACCACGCCCTGGCCCTGCGCCAGCACCTGGCCGACCTCGGCCTGAACGGCGGTGATGATGCCGGCGGCGTCAGCCTTGAGCTCGGTGTAGGCGAGGTTGTTCTCCGCCGTGGCGAGCTGGCTCTTCGCCTGGTCGATGCGCGCCTGCGCGGTCGAGGCGAGGGACTGCCGCTGATCGAGCGTCTGGGCCATGAAGGCGGAGCTGCCGCGCAGCGCCTGGTAGCGTTCGAGATCGGCCTTGGCGCGGACGTAGTCGGCGTCGGCCGAGACGAGAGCGGCCCGTGCGTTGTCGACGGCAAGGCGATAGTCGGTGGGATCGATGCGGGCGATGATCTGGCCCGGCTGAACCACGGCGCCGGCATCGACCTCTCGTGCGACCACCTTGCCGGCGACGCGGAAGCCCAGGGTCGACTCGATGCGCGGCACCACCGTACCCGCCAGCATCAGGCTCTGGCTCTGCGGCTTGAAGGCTATCGTCGTCACCCGTGCGGGTCGCACGCTCGCCTCTGCAACGGGTTGGCTGCGCGAGGCGTTGGCACTCCAGGAGAGCGTGGCGGCGCCGAGCACGCCGATCGCGACGACGCCGGTCGAAGCCAAAGCGATGCGGCGGGTGAGAAGCTTGGTCATGGCAGCCATCCTTGGTCGTTCCGTGAACTGCCGCGGGCGGATAGAATGAGGCCTGCGGCTAACTGAACGCTGAAAACTTAACGTTGATAACTTAACTACGTTCAGTTACCTGTCAAGGGATGGAGCATGAATTGTCCACGCCGGTGATCGGCGCCCGGAAACGGCGCGGCGAGGGTCATACCCGCCGTGACGAGATTCTCGTGGCGGCGAAGGAGCTGTTTCTGCGCGAGGGCTATCAGGCGACGACGATCCGGCGGATCGCCGACGTCGTGGGCGTATCCGCGCCGGCGCTCTACCTCTACTTCAAGGACAAGGAAGCCATCATGCTGGCGCTCTGCGACCAGACATTTGGTGGCCTGCTGGAGCGGATGGATGCGCTCGACAAGGAGGCGCTGGCCCCGATCGACCGGCTGCGGCGCTGCGGCGAGGACTATATCCGCTTCGCGCTCGACCATCCGCGCGAATACTGGCTCACGTTCATGTCGGGCAACACGCCCGAGCACATCAAGAAGCGCGGCCATCGGCCGGAGGTCATCGACCCCGACGAGCCGGGCAACACCGGCGCCGTGGCCTTCGCGCGCCTGATGGGTATCTTCCGCGACATCGAAAGCACGGGCCTGCAGCTCCATTACCCGGTCGAGACGGCCGCCGAGCTTGTATGGATGAGCCTGCACGGGTTGGTCGCGGCCCTGATCAACAATCCGGAGTTCCCGTGGACCCTGAGGGACGAGCTGATCGCCGGCATGATCGACATGGCGGTGCGCGGCATCGTGCGCCTGCCGGAAAAAGCCTAAGCGCGCGGCCACACCCTCGGGAACAGGTCGCAGGTCATCGCTGCGCCCGGCGTGAGGTCCGGCTTGTAGGGAAATTGGAAAGTGCCGGGACGCGGGTCGTACCGGGCGTCGCCGCCGGTATAGCGCAGCGACAGGCCGCGGCGGCGGTTACCGGGTGTGTCGTTGCCAGGGGCGCCGTGCACGATCATGGCGTGGAACACCAGGCAGTCACCCGGTTCCATCTTCCACCACTTGATGTCGAACCTGTCGCGGTCGGCGTCGATGTCGGGGATCGGCACGAGGTCGCTATCGGTGAACTTGATCTCGTGTCCCTTGCGGAACGGCGTCGGCCGGTAGTTGACGCCCCACTTGTGTGAACCGGTGATGAACTCGACCGCGCCGTTGCTGCGGTCGATCGTGTCGAGGGCGATCCACACCGACGCGATCTGCCAGCCCTTCACCGGCCAATAGGGCTGGTCTTGGTGCCACGGCGTGGGATGTGCCGTGCCCGGCTCCTTCACGAACAGCTGGTCGTAGAAGAAGTCGGCCGTATCCGATCGCATGAGCGCTGCCGCGAGGGCCGGCGCGGGCGAGTCGAGCGCGGCGGCACGGAACTCGGGATCGCGCCGCCACATGTACATGTCGCCGAAGAATCTTCCGGCGCTGCTGCCTTCCGCGAAGTTGGTCGCGTTCGGGCCAGGCGAGGCGAGGTCGCGATCGACCGCCGCGCGCATGCGCTCGACCCATTTGGGATCGAACGCACCGCGCAGGCAGACGACGCCGTCGCGCTCGTAGTCGGCGACGCTGGCTTCGGCGATCAAGCGTTCTGCAGCACGTGAACGGCGCGAGTGGCGACTAGATCCTTGTTCTTGGCGCCGTAGGCCTTCATGTGCTCCGAGGCACCATGGGCCTTGAGATCGTCCATGCTCTCCCACTTCTCGATGACGACGAAAGTGTCAGGGCCGAACTTGGCGAACGGTCCGCCGTCGGTGTCGACGGTGGCGCCGTATTCGATACAGCCCTTCTCGGCGTGCACGGCCGGCACATTGGCCCTGAAGTTGTTGAGGATCTCGTCGCGCTTGCCGGGCTTGGCGGTGATGATGGCGATGACGTGGATCATGATCTTCTCCCTATTGAGTTAAGCAGCGCGGCCGTGTCGTAGCAGACGACCCGGCATCTTGTCGTTGGCGGCGATGGCGTCCTTGCCGTCGCGGCGGATGAGCTGGCCGTTCACGATCACCGCATCGATGCCGCTGGCGTCGGACACCAGCCGATCGGCGCCAGCGGGCAGGTCGTAGACGCGGCGCAGCGGGCCGGGGCCTACCGTCTCTGGATCGAACACCACGATGTCGGCGGGCTTGGCCGTAGCCAGCACGCCACGGTCGGTGATGCCGAACATCTCGGCCGGACGCTGGGTCAGGTGATGCACGGCCTGCTCGATGGAGAAGACCTTCTTCTCGCGCACCCAATGGCCCAGCAGGTGGGTCGAGTAGCAGGCGTCGCAGAGCTGGCTCGCATGGGCGCCGGCGTCGCTGAGCGCAATGATGGTGTTCGGGTCGGTGATCAGCTCGGCCACCTCGCCCTCGTCGAAGTTCATCACCGCCATGCGGAAGCGCGCCTGCAGGTCGTTGGCCAGTGCGATGTCGAGGGCGAGATCGACCGGATCCTTCCCGACCCGCGCAGCGGCTGCGGCGAGCGGCATCTCGTCCAGCTCCTTGTGCGAAGGCGCCCAGGCGATGACCACACGATCCCACCAGCGCTGGAACAGCGGAGTCACCTCGCTTCTTAGCTTCTCGCGCCAGGCCGGGTCGGCATAGGCGCGGCGGCGCGTGCCGGGCGACTTCGCTTCCGCGACCGCGAGCTCGTTCATGAACTTCATCACGTCGAAGATGAAGGGCTCGGCGAAGGTGAACTCGAAGTTGAGCGGCCGGCAGCTCACCTGCGGGATGACGATGGCGCCCGACTTGCGCTGCTCCTCGGCCAGCGCCAGCTGCTTGCGATGGCCGCCCGGTCCGTAGAGGTAGGAGAGCAGCGCGGTCCAGGTGACGGGCACGCCGTATTTGCGGCTCACCTCGGCCATGTGCCGGG
Organism: Rhodospirillales bacterium; assembly: GCA_947469635.1. GTDB lineage: Bacteria > Pseudomonadota > Alphaproteobacteria > Reyranellales > Reyranellaceae > Reyranella. Next base: position 4,949 of record CANIRG010000332.1, read on the forward strand.
TCGAGAACTCGCGGCCGATGGTGATCTGCATCAGGCCGCGCTTCATCTCGCCCATGACCGATACAAGCGCGTCCATCTCCTCGACGGCAGCCTGCCGGCTCGGCACAGGCCGGCCGCCATAGCCGTTGTGGCTCACCGACACGGAGGTGCCGAAGCCGATGGCGCCGGCTTCCATCGCTTCGCGCATCAGCCGCTTCATCCCCGCGATCTCCTCGACGGTCGCTGCGCGCTCGGTCGACTCCTCGCCCATGACGTACATCCGAAGCGGCGTGTGGCCGAACAGAGCGGCGATATTGATGGCGGCGCCGCGCTTCTCCACCGCGTCGAGATACTGCGGGAAGGTCTCGAAGGGCCAGACGTCGCCCAGGCCCTCCTGCAGCGCATCGAGGCTCATGCCCTCGACCTTCTCCAGCGTCTGCAGGATCAGCTTGCGATGGATGGCCTTGGTCGGCGCGACGCCGAAGCCGCAATTGCCGATCACCGTGGTGGTGACGCCGTGCCAGGGTGAGATCGAGAGCAGGCGGTCCCACAGGACTTGCGCATCGTAGTGCGTGTGCACGTCGACGAAGCCCGGCGAGACGACCTTGCCCGTAGCATCGATGGTCGTTGTCGCGGGGCCGTCGGCCTTGCCCAGGGCCACGACCTTGCCGTCCTTGATGGCGAGGTCGCCGATGAAGCCTGACCGGCCGGTACCGTCGACGATCGTGCCGCCGGTGATCTTAAGATCGTAGCCCATGGGCCTCTCCACTGCGATGAACGAGCGTTCATCTTGGCGGCGGAGGCGACGCGGAGCAACCGCTCCGGCTTCCGCACGGCGGTCAGGCCTACTTGGTGACGAGCGCCTCGATCTTGGCGAAGCTGAGCGCCTTCACGTACTCGAGGGCCTTGTCGCGGGTCATGTGCGGTTCCTGCCATGTCACCGAGACGAAGAGATTGTTCTTGGTCAGGAAGTAGAGTGACTTGATCGTCTCGTTGGCGGTGCCGCCAGCGCGCTTGGTCTCCATGGCATCGCGCCCGTTGAGCTTGAGCATCGTGGCGCCAGCTTCATTGCGCTTGGCCTCGCTGTTCCACAGCTCGATGGGATAGCTCGGTGTGCCGTCGGGTTTGTTGATGATCGAGACGCTGACGCTGTTGAGGCCCGCCGGATGGCTGCCGATGCGGTAAATCCGGTAAGCCGTCACCTCGCGGCCGGCCATCGCCGAGTTCGACACGCGCATGGCGGGCGGCTGCGGCGCCCAGCCGGGCAGGGGTTCCGGCAGGACTGCGGTGTAGGTCTGGGCGCGCGCCTCCAAGGCCGCCATCGGGCCGGGCCCTGCCGGCGCGGGCGCCGTCGCCGTTGTCGAGGGCGTGGCGGCCGGCGCAGCGCAAGCGGGGACCGGCGTCACGAAGGCGATGGTGCCGGGCACGGTTGAGCCCCAGCTCCGCGTCGTGATGCCGTTGCGCGTTGTGCCTTCGAGCTTGCCGCAGCCTTCAGCCACATGGATCGTCACCGTGCCGCCGGGCTGGGGCAGCTTGCCGGCATGCTTGGCGGCGATGCAGATCGACGAATCGTTGGAGTAGCGATCGGTGCCGTAGGCGGCGCCGGTGTTGAAGTCGATGGCGATGTCGCAGACGCAGGTCAGGCTGTCGCCCGGCTTGTTCCTGTCGCTCTGGGTGATGAAGGACGGGCAGTTCTGCACACCTCCAGTAGCGGGTGCTGCTGGCTTGGGGGCTTCCGCTGTGGTGGCGCAAGCCGGCATCGTCGTGCCGAAGCCGAAGCTCTTCTCGTAGCTCGACCAGCCTGACGTCGTGACGCCGTTGGCGGCCGTGCCCGGGAATGAAGGGCAGGCACCTCCGACCACGATCTCGACCGTGCCGCCCGCGGTCGGCACCTTGCCGGCGTGAACGGCGGCGGTGCAGATCGAGGAGTCGGCCGTATAGCGGGTGCTGCCGTAGACGCCACCCGACGCTCCTGCCGCACAGGTGCAGCTCAGCTTGGCGCCGTCAGACAAGCCGGTGGCGTCTGCCGGGCAGGCGGCCGGTGCCTGGGCCGGGGCGAGAGCCGGCCACAGCAGGACGAGGACCGCGACGGCGACGCTGAAAAAGCGGAATTCCGCGACCATGTCGCCCCCTGAGGTTTTTATTTCATGCCGGGAGCCTACCGCTGATAGGGTGCGGCCCGCTAGCGGGAGGACAAGATGGCAAAGCATAAGATCGCGCTCATTCCAGGGGACGGCATCGGCAAAGAGGTGCTGCCGGAAGGTGTGCGCGTGCTCGAAGCCGCGGGGCGGCGGTTCGGGTTCGAGCTGGAATTCACCGATTTCGACTGGTCGTGCGATCGCTTCGTGAAGACCGGCAAGATGATGCCGGACGACGGCATGGAGCAGCTCAAGGCCTTCGAGAGCATCTTCCTGGGTGCCGTCGGCTGGCCGGGCGTGCCCGATCACGTCTCGCTCTGGGGCCTGCTGATTCCGATCCGCCGCGACTTTGACGAATACGTGAACCTGCGCCCGGTGCGCCTGTTCGAAGGCGTGCCGTCGCCGCTGGCCAACCGCAAGCCCGGCGAGATCGATTTCTGGGTCGTGCGCGAGAACACCGAGGGCGA
>CANIRG010000333.1 GCA_947469635.1 Rhodospirillales bacterium
CGGCGTTGGTGCGGCCAAGAAGACTCGAACTTCCACGCCTCGCGGCACTAGCACCTCAAGCTAGCGCGTCTACCAATTCCGCCATGGCCGCGCCGATATCGACGCGGTGGGGGATACCAAATCGACCCCCCAGTGGCAAGGCGCCGGTTGCGGCCCTGGGCGAAAGCGTCGATTTTGTTTTGATGAGCAAGCCGGAATGGCGGATTTCCGAGGGGGCGGTGCCCTATGCAGAGGCGCTGGCCGCCATGGAGGCACGTGTCGCCGACATTCGTGCCGGCCGGGCGCAGGAACTGATCTGGCTGCTGGAGCATCCGCCGCTCTACACCGCAGGGACCAGCGCCCGGGCGGAAGACCTGCTGCAGCCGATGCGTTTCCCCGTCCATACGGCCGGCCGAGGCGGGCAATACACCTACCATGGCCCCGGCCAGCGCGTGGTCTATGTCATGCTCCACCTGCGGCGGCGCCATCAGGACGTGCGGCGTTTCGTGTCGGACCTCGAGGAATGGACGCTGCGCGCCCTCGCCCGCTTCAGCGTGCGGGCCGAGCGCCGCGCCGGCCGGGTCGGTCTCTGGGTGCCGCGGGGGCCTCGCGAGGACAAGATCGCCGCCATCGGCGTGCGCATCCGACACTGGGTGTCGTTCCATGGCCTGTCGATCAACGTCGAGCCCGATCTCAGCCACTATGACGGCATCGTGCCATGCGGCATCTCTGGCCACGGCGTGACATCGCTGATCGACCTCGGCCTGCCGGTGACGATGGCCGACCTCGATGGCGCACTTGCCGAGACGTTCGAGGAGGTGTTCGCCGACACCGTCGCGGAGGCGGCGTGATCAGGAGCTTCGTTCAGGCGCTGATCCGGGTTGCCTATCCCTACGGCTCCCGGCGGCGGATCCAGCGCGGCCGGCTGCGCGGCCAGTCGATCGTCATCAGCCCCGGCATGGGATTCACCTATGTCTGGGACGTCGACCGAGGCGGCTGGGACTGGGTGCGCCGCGTGCCCGCCGGCAGCGTCGTCTACGATATCGGCGCCAATTACGGACAGTCCACCCTGCAGCTTGCGGCCGCGGTCGGCCCGGCCGGCCATGTCCTGGCGTTCGAGCCGGTGCCGCACGTCTTCGAGCGTCTGGTCGTCAACCTCGACGCCAACGGCCTCGGCCAGGTGACGCCGGTCCGCGCCGCCCTGTCCGACAGCGACGGCACCGCCGAGTTCAATCTCGATGCCGACGACCCGTCACTCGGCCGCCTGGGCGACGACAAGGCCATGGACCTGCCGCCCAACCCCGTCTCCACGCCCGTGACCGTAATTCGCCTGGACTCGTTCAGGGAACACGGCTGGCCGCCGCCGTCCTTCCTCAAGATCGACGTCGAAGGCGGCGCCGGGGCGGTCTTCGACGGCGCACATGAGGTCCTGTCGGCGCATCGCCCGCGCTTCTACATCGAGATTCACGACGAGCGCGAGCAGGCGGCTCTCAAGGAGGTCATGCGCCTTCATCGCTACCGCGCCACCTCGTCGACCCTCGGCACCATCGCCGACCCGACCGCGCAATGGGCGAGCCCCCTCTACTGCGAGCCTCTCTGAGGCCGTCAGGCCGTCGGCAGGCGCATGAAGCCTTGCGGCAGAATGTCCAGATCCACCGGCTCGGCGTCGATCTCCTCGACCCGCGCAAGCGGCGGGCCCCGGCGGCAGGCTTCGATCATTTCGCCGACGGCAACCTCGTCGCCGACGAGCAGCGCCTCGACGGCACCGTCGCGGCGGTTGCGGACCCAGCCGGCGAGGCCGAGGCGCCGGCCCGTGCCGATGGCCCAGTCGCGATAACCCACGCCCTGCACCCGACCCTTGATCGTGAGGCGCGCCTGCAGCGTCATCGGTTCAGGCGAACTCGACGATCTTCTGGTCGACCCGCAGGCTGTCGCCCGCCTTGGCGTGCAGGACCTTGACCGTGCCGTCGCGGGTGGCGCGCAGCACGTTCTCCATCTTCATCGCCTCGACCACGGCCAATGCCTCGCCGGCCTTGACCTCCTGGCCCTCGCTCACCGCTACGGAGGCCAGCAGGCCCGGCATAGGGGAGAGCAGGAACTTCGACGTGTCGGGCGCCGCCTTGATCGGCATCAGCGCATAGAGCTCGGCCTGACGCGGTGTGAGCACGAGCGCCTCGGCCTGGCCGCCGGCATGGACCAGGCGCCAGCCCGATCCCGAGGCATCGACCTGGACCACGATCGCCTCGCCGTCGACCCGGGCGTGCAGCAACGGCTGGCCCGGCACCCAATCGGTCTCGATCGCCAGCGTCCGTCCTCCGGTCTCGACCTTGAAAGCCGGGCCGCTGCCCGTCACCGTCACCGCGACCGGCGCGCGGTTCAGCATCACCGTGCGCCTGTCCTGCGCACCGCCGCTACGATGGCCGTGCAGGCGATCGACGACGGCGGCCACGCCCGCCAGCACCGCCGGATCGCGCGGCGGAAGGTGGGCCGCCGTGAAGCCGCCCTTGAACTCTTCGGCGATGAAATTGGTCGTGAGGTTGCCGGCCACGAAGCGCGGATGCGCCATCAGCGCCGCGAGAAACGGCACGTTGTGCGACACGCCGCGCACATAAAATTCGTCGAGGGCTCGGCGCATGCGCGCGATCGCCGCCCCGCGCGTGGCGCCGTAGGTGCAGAGCTTGGCGATCATCGGATCGTAGAACATCGAGATCTCACCGCCCTCGTAGACGCCCGAATCGACGCGCACGTCGGGGCCGGGAGCGGGCTCGCGGTACTTCACCAGCCGGCCCGTGGAGGGCAGGAAGTTGCGGAACGGGTCCTCGGCATAGACGCGAGCCTCGACGGCCCAGCCCTCGAGCTTCACGTCCTTCTGCTCGAACGGCAGCCTCTCGCCGGCGGCAACGCGGATCATCAGCTCGACCAGGTCGAGGCCGGTGATCAGCTCGGTCACCGGATGCTCGACCTGCAGGCGGGTGTTCATCTCGAGGAAGTAGAACTTGCGGTGCTTGTCGACGATGAACTCGACGGTGCCGGCGCTCTTGTATTGCACCGCCTTGGCGAGAGCCACCGCCTGCTCGCCCATCGCCTTGCGCGTCGCCTCGTCGAGGAAGGGGCTCGGCGCCTCCTCGATCACCTTCTGGTGGCGGCGCTGGATCGAGCACTCGCGCTCCCACAGGTAGATGCAGTTGCCGTGGCCGTCGGCGATGAGCTGGATCTCGATGTGGCGCGGCTCCTCGACGTATTTCTCGATGAACACGCGGTCGTCGGCGAACGACGCCTTGGCCTCGTTGGTGGCCGAGCCGAAGCCCTCGTGCGCCTCGGCATCGTTGTAGGCGATGCGCATGCCCTTGCCGCCGCCGCCCGCCGAAGCCTTGATCATCACCGGATAGCCGACGCTGTTGGCGATCTTCACCGCCTCGTCGGCGTTGGGGATGGCCTCGAGAAAACCCGGCACGGTGCTGACGCCCGCGGCCTGCGCCAGCTTCTTCGATTCGATCTTGTCGCCCATGGCGTAGATCGCATGGGCGTCGGGACCGATGAAGGTGATGCCGGCCTCGGCCAGCGCCTTCTGGAACTCCTGCTTCTCCGAAAGGAAGCCGTAGCCCGGATGCACCGCCTGCGCGCCTGTCTGCTCGCAGGCCGCGACGATCTTGTCGACCTGCAGGTAGGATTGCGCCGACGGCGCCGGGCCGATGAAGACCGCCTCGTCGGCCTCGCGCACATGCAGCGCGTCGGCATCCGCCTCGGAATAGACCGCCACCGTCTTGATGCCGAGCCGCCTGGCCGTGCGGATGACGCGGCAGGCGATCTCGCCGCGGTTGGCGATCAGGATCTTGTCGAACAACTTTCCGGCCTTGCTCATGATCCCTCTTTATCGCGTTGGAACAGGCCCATCGCCCAGGCGGAATGCCCGGCGATCAGCGGCATCCACGCCATCAGCACCCACAGCCACCACGGATAGCGGCTGGAGAACAGCGCGTTGACGGCGATCAGCACCATCAGCGTGAACATCGCCACGATCACATGCAGCCGCACCGACCGGCTGCGCCGCATCCGCTCCTCGGGCGACAGTCTCATGACGCCCCGTCACAATGGAATGTTGCCGTGCTTGCGCCACGGGTTCTCGAGCTTCTTGGTCTCGAGCGTGGCGAGCGCGCGGCAGATCCGCCGGCGCGTGCCGTGCGGCATGATCACGTCGTCGATGAAGCCGCGGTTGGCGGCGACGAACGGGTTGGCGAACTTCTCGCGATACTCCTCGGTGCGCGCCGCGATCTTGGCCTGATCGCCGATGTCGGAGCGGAAGATGATCTCGACCGCGCCCTTGGCGCCCATCACCGCGATCTCGGCCCCTGGCCAGGCATAGTTCACGTCGCCGCGCAGGTGCTTGGATGCCATCACGTCGTAGGCGCCGCCATAGGCCTTGCGCGTGATCAGCGTGACCTTCGGCACCGTGGCCTCGGCATAGGCATAGAGCAGCTTGGCGCCGTGCTTGATGATGGCGCCATACTCCTGCGCCGTGCCCGGCAGGAAGCCCGGCACATCGACGAAGGTGACGATGGGGATGTTGAAGGCGTCGCAGAAGCGCACGAAGCGCGCGCCCTTTCGGGCGCTGTCGATGTCGAGGCAGCCGGCCAGCACCATCGGCTGGTTGGCGACGAACCCCACCGTCTTGCCGGCCATGCGGCCGAGGCCGATCACGATGTTGCCGGCCCATTCCGGCGCCAGTTCGAAGAAGTCACCCTCGTCGACGACCTTCAGGATCAGCTCCTTGATGTCGTACGGCTTGTTGGGATTTTCCGGCACCAGCGTGTCGAGCGAGGCATCGTCGCGATCCGACGGGTCGTGCGTGACCCGCACCGGCGGCTTCTCGCGATTGTTCAACGGCAGGAAGTCGACGAAGCGGCGGAGCTGCAGCAGCGCCTCGATATCGTTCTCGAAGGCGAGATCGGCGACGCCCGACCGCTGGGTGTGCGTCACCGCCCCGCCCAGCTCTTCCTGCGTCACCGTCTCGTGCGTGACGGTCTTCACCACGTCGGGACCGGTGACGAACATGTAGGAACTGTCCTTCACCATGAAGATGAAGTCGGTCATGGCCGGCGAATAGACCGCGCCGCCGGCGCAGGGGCCCATGACCATGGAGATCTGCGGGATCACGCCCGAGGCCAGCACGTTGCGCTGAAACACGTCGGCATAGCCCGCCAGCGAATCGACGCCTTCCTGGATGCGCGCGCCGCCGGAATCGTTCAGCCCCAGCACCGGAGCGCCGACCTTCATCGCGATATCCATGACCTTGCAGATCTTGGCGGCATGCATGCCCGACAGCGCGCCGCCGAACACGGTGAAATCCTGGCTGAAGACATAGACCAGACGGCCGTTGATCGTGCCGTGCCCGGTGACCACGCCGTCGCCGGGAATCTTCTGGTCCTGCATGCCGAAATCGATCGAGCGGTGCTCGACGAACATGTCGTACTCTTCGAAGGAGCCGGGATCGAGCAGCGCGTCGATGCGCTCGCGCGCCGTCAGCTTGCCCTTGGCATGCTGCGCGTCGACGCGGCGCTGGCCGCCCCCGGCCCGTGCCGCCGCGCGCCGCCGTTCGAGCTCTTCCAACATCTTCTGCATTTGCGACTCCGGCTCCCGCCGCCTGTTTTAAGGCCAGACCAACTGCTTTGTCAGCAAACCTTCATCGCAGGAACTTCTTCTCGTCGTCCTTCACGCGGCCCATGCCCTGCAGGTCGAACACTTCGTCCACTGTGGCGATGTCGGCCTCGACGGTGTGGATGCCGCCGTCCTTGCGGATCCGGGCAAAGGTCTTGCGCATCGCACCGACGGCGGCGCGGATGGCGTGGTTGCCCCAGATCAGCAGGCCGACCTTCTTCAGCTCGCGCACGCGTGCCACGGTCATCTGCGGATAGGCGGTCGGCACCAGCGCGATCGGCACCTTGCCGTCCCAGGCCTTCACGAAGGACTCGATCTCGTCGGGAGTCTTCTGCTTGGAATGGACCAGGATCATGTCGGCGCCAGCCGCGGCATAGGCATGAGCGCGCTTCAGCGCCTCGTCCTGGCCGAGTCCCGCGATCAGCGCTTCGGTGCGCGCCACGATGACGAGATCGGGATCACGCCGCACCGAGCGGGCCGCCTCGATCTTGCCCTGGAATTCCTCGATGCGAACCATATCCTGTCGCCCGCCGGCGATCAGGCTCGTCACCTTGGGGAAGCTCTTGTCCTCCATGACGATCGCCGCCGCGCCGGCCCGCTCATACTGCTCGACGGCATAGAGCACATTGAGTGCATTGCCGAAGCCGGTGTCGATGTCGGCCACGACGGGCAGGCCTGAGCGTTCGCCCATCGCCCGCATCATGTCGAGATGCTGGGTCATCGACAGCAGGCTGATGTCGGGCAAGCCGTACATCGCCGACAATTCGAATCCCGAGGCCCAGATCGCATCGAAGCCCGCCTCGGCCGCGAGCATCGCGGAGAGCGGGCTGTGTGCCGCCATCGCCTCCACAAGCCCGTTCTTCGCCAACACCTGACGCAGCTTCGTTCCCGATCCCATGTCCATTCCTTTCAAGGGCGCAGCAGCACGAGAAAGCGCGCGCAGGTCTCGATGTCCCTGGCGACACCCTCGCGCTGCTTCAATGCCGTCGGATCGTCGCCCCAGCGGCCGATCTGGTAAAGCTCGTCGACCTGCGCCGCTGCGAAAGCGGTAGCGGCCGTCAGCCGCTTCTCCGCGACGGCCAGCGCGATCACGATGGAGCCCGATGTGTGGGTGAGATTGTAGAGCGCGGCGAGGGAGAGCGGATCGTAGGTCTCCACCACATCGCGCAGGCGCGCCACTGCGACGGCCGGCTGCTCGACGAAGGTCATGCCGCTGGCCACGATGAACCGCGCATCGTAACGATCCGCCGCCCAGTCGAGCAAAGGCTGCCAGGTATCGTGCTGCAGCCTCACCAGGCTGTCGGGCGTGGTCGCGCGATAGCACAGCAAGTCGGAGCCCGCGTATTTCGCGATGTCGGCCACGACCTGCGCCCGCTGAGGCACGACGCGGTCCAGTCCCGTCGCCGCCAGCCGCGTGAGCGCGAGATGCCCGACGACGATCTCGCCCTGCTCCGGCACGCCGCGCCACTCCTCGGCGATCGCCTCGGCCAGCGATCGCGTCGGCACCACCAGCACCGATTTCGCCGGCGTGCGCATCGGCTTGCCGTCGAGCAGCACGCGAAAGCCGCCATCACCGGCATCGACCGCCGTCTCTTTGTAAAAGCGCTTCATCTCTCTTCGGGTTGCTCGATCCAACGCCTGATCTTGAGGCTGGAATTCTTATGGAGGGTTAAGTGCTCACCATCAATCTCACTCGGGCCAGGACCAACCTCAGCGAACTGGTCGACAAGCGGGTTCCAGCGACACGATGAGCGGGCCTGGAGAGCTTGTGAAGCTATTGGTTTGGCGATTTTGAGAGTCGGCGGGTAGCGCCTCGGC
>CANIRG010000334.1 GCA_947469635.1 Rhodospirillales bacterium
CTGCTCCATCGCGGCACCGAGAAGCTGATCGAGTACAAGACCTACCTGCAGGCGATCCCGTACTTCGACCGCCTCGACTATGTCTCGCCGATGAACCAGGAGCACGCCTACGCACTGGCCGTCGAGAAGCTGCTGGGCATCACGGCGCCCGAGCGCGGCCAATATATCCGGGTGCTGTTCTCCGAGATCACCCGCATCCTCAACCATCTGCTGAACGTCACGACCTTCGCGATGGATGTGGGCGCGCTGACGCCACCGTTGTGGGGCTTCGAGCAGCGTGAGCTGCTGATGGAATATTACGAGGGCGTGAGCGGCTCGCGCATGCACGCGGCCTATTTCCGGCCGGGCGGTGTCCACCAGGACCTGCCGGACGGCATGCTCGAGTCGATGACGGCCTGGATCAAGCAGTTCTATCCGTTCCTCAAGGACATCGAGAAGCTGCTGAACGGCAACCGCATCTTCCGCCAGCGCACCGTCGACATTGGCGTCGTCTCGGCCGCGCAGGCGCTCGACTGGGGCTTCTCGGGGCCGATGATCCGCGGCTCGGGCATTCCGTGGGACCTGCGCAAGTCGCAGCCCTACGACGTCTACGAGCGCATGGATTTCGACATCCCGATCGGCAAGACCGGTGACTGCTACGGCCGCTACCTCGTGCGCATCGAGGAGATGTACCAGAGCGTGCGCATCATGGAGCAGTGCATCGCCGCGCTGCATACGGTCAAGGGACCGGTGCGCGTCGACGACCGCAAGATCGCCCCGCCGCGGCGTGGCGAGATGAAGGGCTCGATGGAAGCGCTGATCCATCACTTCAAGCTCTACACCGAGGGCTACAAGGTGCCGGCCGGCGAGACCTATACCGCTGTCGAGGCGCCCAAGGGCGAGTTCGGCGTCTATCTGATCTCCGACGGCACCAACAAGCCCTATCGCTGCAAGATCCGCGCGCCGGGCTTCCCGCACCTGCAGGCGCTCGACATGATGACCAAGGGACACCAGCTCGCCGACATGTCGGCGAACATCGGGTCGCTCGACATCGTGTTCGGCGAGATCGACCGCTAGGAGACGATGCGATGGCGATGATCACCGCCGATCCCAAGGACGTGCCGCAGGTCGCCGCGTTCGCCTTCACGCCGGAGAGTCTCGCCAAGGCGCGTGAGCTGATGGCGCAGTACCCGCCGGGCCGTCAGGCCAGCGCCGTGATCGGCGTGCTCGACATCGCCCAGCGTCAGCAGGGCTGGCTGCCGCGCGTGGCCATTAACGAGGTGGCGAAGCTGCTCGATATGGCGCCGATCCGCGTCTACGAGATCGCGACATTCTATACGATGTTCCAGCTCAAGCCGCGCGGGAAGTACCTGCTGCAGGTCTGCACCACGACGCCCTGCTGGCTGCGCGGCTCGGAAGCCGTGATGAAGGCCTGCCAGGAAGCGGCCGACGGCACGGTCTTCAGCGTGCAGGAGGTCGAGTGCCTCGGCGCCTGCGTGAATGCCCCCGTGGTGCAGATCAACGACGATTTCTACGAGGACCTCGACGAGGCCTCGACCCGCAACGTCCTCCAGGCCTTCAAGCGTGGCGAGACGCCCAAAGCAGGCCCGCAGATCGCGCGCCAGACCTCGGCACCCGCCGGCGGCCCGACCACGCTCAAGGGCGAATAGCATCATGCTCGGCGACAAGGACCGCATCTTCACCAACCTCTACGGCATTCACGACTGGCGCCTGGCCGGTGCCCGGGCGCGTGGCGCCTGGGACAACACCAAGGCGATCCTCGACAAGGGCGTCGACGGCATCATCGACGAGATGAAGAAGTCGGGCCTGCGCGGCCGTGGCGGCGCGGGCTTCCCCACGGGCCTCAAATGGTCCTTCATGCCCAAGGAAGTGAAGGACCGGCCGCATTTCCTCGTCGTCAATGCCGACGAGTCGGAGCCCGGCACCTGCAAGGATCGCGACATCATGCGCCACGACCCGCATCTGCTGGTCGAAGGCTGCCTGGTCGCGGGCTTCGCGATGCGCGCCCACGCCGGCTACATCTACGTGCGTGGCGAGTTCTACCACGAGGCGCAGAACCTGATCGAGGCGATCAAGGAAGCCTATGCCGCCGGCCTGCTGGGCGACAACGCCTGCGGCTCGGGCTGGAAGTTCGACCTCTACGTCCATCGCGGTGCCGGCGCCTATATCTGCGGCGAGGAGACGGCGCTGCTCGAGAGCCTCGAAGGCAAGAAGGGCATGCCGCGGCTGAAGCCGCCGTTCCCGGCCGGCGCCGGCCTCTATGGTTGCCCGACAACGGTGAACAACGTCGAGTCGATTGCCGTGGCGCCGACCATCCTGCGCAAGGGCGCCGCCTGGTTCGCGGGCATCGGCCGTCCCAACAACACCGGCACCAAGCTCTTCTGCATCTCGGGGCACGTGAACAAGCCCTGCAATGTCGAGGAGGAGATGGGCATCCCCTTGAAGGAGCTCATCGAGCGTCACGCCGGCGGCGTGCGCGGCGGTTGGGACAATCTCCTGGCGGTTATCCCGGGTGGTGCTTCGGTGCCGCTGCTGCCGAAGTCGACCTGCGACACCATCCTGATGGACTTCGATTCGCTGAAGAACGAGGGCACCGGCCTCGGCACGGCGGCGGTCATCGTCATGGACAAGTCCACCGACGTGGTGAAGGCGATCGCGCGGCTCAGCTACTTCTACAAGCACGAGAGCTGTGGCCAGTGCACGCCCTGTCGCGAAGGCACGGGCTGGATGTGGCGCGTGATGGAGCGGCTGGTCGTGGGCAACGCGCGGATCGAGGAGATTGACGCGCTCTACGACGTCACCAAGCAGGTCGAAGGTCACACGATCTGCGCGCTGGGCGACGCGGCCGCCTGGCCGATCCAGGGGCTGATCCGCCACTTCCGTCCCGAGATCGAGAGCCGCATTCGTGCGCGCACCACCAAGATGGCGGCAGAGTAACCCCCATGCCCATGGTCAAGATCGACGGCGTCGAGATCGAGGTGCCGGCCGGCATCACCGTCCTGCAGGCCTGCGAGATGGCCGGCGTGGAGATTCCGCGCTTCTGCTACCATGAGCGCCTGTCGATCGCCGGCAACTGCCGCATGTGCCTTGTCGAGGTGAAGCCGGGCCCGCCCAAGCCGCAGGCGAGCTGTGCGCTGCCCGTCGCCGACAAGCAGGAGATCTTCACGACGACGCCAGGCGTGAAGAAGGCCCGCAACGGCGTGATGGAATTCCTGCTGATCAATCATCCGCTCGATTGTCCGATCTGCGATCAGGGCGGCGAGTGCGACCTGCAGGACCAGGCGATGGCTTACGGCTTCGATCGCAGCCGCTATCATGAGAACAAGCGGGCGGTGCCGGACAAGGAACTCGGGCCGCTGGTGAAGACGTCGATGAACCGCTGCATCCATTGCACGCGCTGCATCCGTTTCGCGACCGAAGTGGCGGGCGTCGAGGAACTGGGCGCCACGGGGCGCGGCGAGAGCATGGAAGTCACGACCTATGTCGAGCATGCGCTCTCGACCGAGCTCTCCGGCAACCTGGTCGACCTCTGCCCGGTCGGTGCGTTGACCTCCAAGCCCTACGCCTACGAGGCGCGGCCGTGGGAGCTGCGCAAGACCGAATCGATCGACGCGCTCGACGCGCTCGGCGCGAACATCCGGCTCGACGCGCGCGACGGCAAGGTGATGCGCGTGCTGCCGCGCCTCAATGAGGACGTGAACGAGGAGTGGATCTCCGACAAGACACGCCATGCCATCGACGGGCTGCGCTACCAGCGCCTCGACAGACCTTATGTGCGCAAGGCCGGCAAGCTCGTCGATGCGACCTGGAGCGAGGCCTTTGCCGCCATTGCGGCCAAGCTCGAAGGTGTCGACGGCAAGAAGGTCGCGGCCATCGCCGGCGACCAGTGCGATGCCGAATCGATGGTCGCGCTCAAGGACCTGATGACGGCGCTGGGCTCGCCCAACGTCGACTGCCGCCAGGACGGCGCCAAGCTCGAGGCGGGCGTTCGCAGCAGCTATATCTTCAATGCAGGCATTCGTGGCATCGACGCGGCCGACGCAGTGCTGTTCGTCGGCACCGATCCGCGGGCCGAATCGCCGGTGCTGAACGCACGCCTGCGCAAGCGCTACCTCTCGGGCCGCTGCACCTTCGCCAGCATCGGGCCGGCGGCTGATTTCACCTATCCGGTCGAGCGCCTCGGCGCCGGTCCGGCGACGCTGCGCGACCTGGTTGCCGGCAAGCTCGGCTTCTTCGAGAAGTTCAAGGCTGCCAAGAATCCCTTGATCGTCGTCGGCATGGGCGCACTCGCGCGTGAAGATGGCGCGGCTGTGCTGGCGCTGGTGCGCGAGCTCGCGGAGAAGGTCAACGCCGTGCGCGGCGATTGGAACGGCCTGGCCATCCTGCACACCGCAGCGGCACGCGTCGGCGGTCTCGATCTCGGCCTGGTGCCGGGCGAGGGCGGTCGCGATGTGGCCGGCATCCTGGCCGGCTGCGAGAAGCGTGAAATCGACGTGGTCTATCTGCTGGCCGCCGACGAGATTGACACCCAGAAGCTTGGCAAGGCTTTCGTGATCTATCAGGGTCATCATGGTGATGCCGGCGCTAACCGTGCCGACGTCATCCTGCCGGGTGCTGCCTATACCGAGAAGCCGGGCACCTACGTGAACACCGAAGGCCGTGTGCAGCTCGGCCAGCGCGCCGGCTATCCGCCGGGCGAGGCGCGGGAGGATTGGGCGATCCTGCGCGCGCTGTCGGAGCGGCTGGGCAAGACCCTGCCGTACGACACGCTCGATCAGGTCCGCGCGCGGCTCGTCGCCGTGAACCCGAGCTTCGCCGCGCTCGACCAGCAGGCGGCCGGCCTCTGGGGCGCCTTCGGCAAGGCGGGAACGGTTTCGGATGCGCCGTTCACCTCGCCGGTCGCGAATTTCTACATGACCTGCCCGATCAGCCGCGCATCGCGCACCATGGCCGAATGCACCGCGTCGCGCCGGCAGCTCATGGCGGCGGAGTAACCATGGTTGCCGATCTGCTCCACTTCTTCACCACCCACTGGCTGGGCCAGGGCATCGTCATCTTCGCCGAGTGCCTCCTGGTGACGGGGCCGCTGCTCCTCGCCGTGGCCTACATGACCTATGTCGATCGCAAGGTCTGGGCCTCGATTCAGCTCCGCCGCGGTCCCAACGTCGTGGGTCCCTTTGGCCTGTTGCAGCCCATGGCCGACGGTCTGAAGCTGGTGCTGAAGGAAACCATCATCCCGTCGAGCGCCAACGGCATCCTGTTCGTCATCGCGCCGATGATCACCTTCATGACGGCGCTGGTGGCCTGGGCGGTAGTGCCGTTCGGCGACGGCATGGTGATCGCCGACATCAACGTCGGCATCCTCTACCTCTTCGCGATCTCGTCGCTCGGCGTCTATGGCATCATCATCGCGGGCTGGGCCTCGAATTCGAAATACGCCTTCCTGGGCGCGCTGCGCTCGGCGGCGCAGATGGTGTCCTACGAGGTCTCGATCGGCTTCGTGCTGATCACCGTCCTGCTGTGCGCGGGCTCGCTCAACCTCAGCAAGGTGGTGCTGGCCCAGTCCGGCTGGTTCTGGAACTGGTACTGGCTGCCGCTGCTGCCGATGTTCGTGATCTTCTTCGTCTCGGCGCTCGCGGAAACCAATCGCACGCCATTCGACCTGCCGATGTCGGAAGCCGAGCTGGTCGCGGGCTTCCATACCGAATATTCGGCCATGACCTTCGGCCTGTTCTTCCTCGGCGAATACGCCAACATGATCCTGCTGTCGGCGCTGGGGGCCATCCTGTTCCTCGGCGGCTGGATGTCGCCGATCCCGCTTGAGCCCTTCACCTGGGTGCCGGGCCTCGTGTGGTTCGCGCTCAAGATCGCCTTCCTGCTGTTCATCTTCAGCTGGACCAAGGGCACGCTGCCCCGCTACCGCTACGACCAGTTGATGCGGCTGGGCTGGAAGGTGTTCCTGCCGGTCTCGCTCTTCTGGGTGGTCGCCACCGCTGCCGTCCTGCAGTTCGGCGGCTTCCTGCCGGTGCCGGGTAAATAGGGAAGATCGCATCATGGCCGCTCTCGACCGCGCCGCACGTTCCTTCCTGCTCACCGAGCTGGTCATGGGTTTCGCGCTCACCTTCAAGTACATGTTCAAGGCCAAGGTGACGGTGAACTATCCCTACGAGAAGGGACCGCTCGGCCCGCGCTTCCGCGGCGAGCATGCGCTGCGCCGCTATCCCAACGGCGAGGAACGCTGCATCGCCTGCAAGCTCTGCGAGGCGATCTGCCCGGCACAGGCCATCACCATCGAGGCCGAGCCGCGCGACGACGGCAGCCGCCGCACGACGCGCTACGACATCGACATGACCAAGTGCATCTACTGCGGCTTCTGCCAGGAAGCCTGCCCGGTCGATGCCATCGTCGAAGGCCCGAATTTCGAGTTCTCGACCGAGACGCGCGAGGAGCTGATGTACGACAAGAACAAGCTGCTCGCGAATGGCGACCGCTGGGAAGGCGAGATCGCCGCCAATCTACAGGCCGACTCGGCCTATCGCTGAATCGGACGCGGGAAAGAACATGCTGCTTCAGGCTCTGGCCTTCTACGTCTTCGCGACGGTGACCGTCGCGTCGGCCGCCATGGTCGTGATGTCGCGCAACCCCGTCTATTCGGTGCTGTTCCTCATCCTGGCATTCTTCAACACCGCCGCGCTGTTCGTGCTGATCGGCGCGGAGTTCATCGCGATGATCCTGGTGATCGTCTATGTCGGCGCGGTAGCGGTGCTGTTCCTGTTCGTCGTCATGATGCTGGACATCAACATCAGCGAAATGCGCCAGGGCTTCCTCAAGTATCTGCCGATCGGGATCATGATCGGCATCGTCCTCTTTGCCGAGCTGCTGATCGGTGTGGGCGTCATCGGCGACTCGTCGGAGACGTTGACGGCGCTGAATGCCCATGGTCCGCAGGTGCTGGCGGGCGACAACACCCGCGCCATCGGCCGCGTGCTCTACACGCAATACTTCTACCTCTTCCAGGTCGCGGGCCTGGTGCTGCTGGTCGCCATGATCGGCGCCATCGTGCTGACGCTGCGCAGCCGGCCCGGCGTCCGCCGCCAGCGCGTGAGCGAGCAGCTCTACCGGCCGCGCGATCAGGTGCTCGAGGTGGTCAAGGTGCCGACGCGGGGAGGGGTGTGATGCTCACCATCAGTCTCGGCCATTACCTCACGGTCGCCTCGGTGCTGTTCACGCTCGGCATCCTCGGTATCTTCCTCAACCGCAAGAACGTCATCGTCATCCTGATGTGCGTCGAGCTGATGCTGCTCGCGGTCAACATCAACCTCGTGGCCTTCTCGGTCTACCAGGGCAATGTCGTGGGCCAGATCTTCGCCATGCTGGTGCTGACCGTGGCCGCCGCCGAAGCGGCGATCGGTCTTGCCATCCTGGTCGTCTATTTCCGCAAC
>CANIRG010000335.1 GCA_947469635.1 Rhodospirillales bacterium
AAGCTGAGCGGATCGCTGTCGTGCTTGCCGATCTGCGTGGCGAAGAGGAGGCAGACATCGGCGACGCTGCGGCCCATCGGGCCCAGCACCGAGATCGGCGTCCAGCCCATGGCGCGGCGCTCGACGGCCACCATGCCGGGCGAGGGGCGGTAGCCCACGATGCCGCAGAACGACGCCGGGTTGCGCAGCGAGCCGCCGGTGTCGGAGCCGGTGCAGACCGGCAGCATGTCGGTGGCGAGCGCCACGGCCGAGCCACCCGAGGAGCCGCCGGGATTGAGCATGGGGTTGAAGGGATTGCCCGTGGCGCCCCACACCGGGTTACGGCTGTTCGATCCCGCGCCGAACTCCGGCACGTTGGTCTTGCCGACGACGATGGCGCCGGCGGCGCGTACGCGACCAACCATGACGTTGTCGTAGGTCGGCACATAGTCGCGATAGAGCGGCGAGCCGTAGCTGGTGAGAAGGTCCTTGGTCTCCTCGAGATCCTTGATGCCGGTGGGCAGCCCGTGCAGCAGCGGCAGATCCTCGCCGCGCTTCACCGCCAGCTCGGCGGCCTTGGCCTCCTTGCGCGCCCGCGCCACGCACATGGCGGTGACGGCATTGACGGCGGGGTTGACCTCCTCGATGCGCGTGAGGCAGGCCTCGAGCAGCTCCACGGGCGAGATTTCCTTCGTGCCGATGCGGCGTCGCATCTCGACGGACGACAGCGACACCAGTTCTTCGTTGGCCATTCTTTCCTCTTTCTTTCTATTCGTTATGGCCGGTGCAGCCGGACCGGCTCGCGCGTCACGGTCCGCCGTCCGCGCTTGTAGGCGGCGAGCACGGGGGCAACGGTCCTGAGCGCCATGATCGGGTCCTGCGCGTCGAGCACCACCAGGTCGGCCGGTGCGCCGACGGCGATGCCGTAGTCGGTCTGCCGCATCAGCTTCGCCGCCGCCGCCGTCGCCATGTCCCAGAGCGCGCGCACCTCGTCGTCGTTGCCGCGCTGCGTGACGATCGCGTGCATGTTGACCTGGCGCAGCAGCTGGCCGTCCCCGAAGGGCGTGAAGGGATTGAGGATGTTGTTCGAGCCGATCGAGCAGGTGACGCCGCGCTCGGTGAGGAAGTTCAGGTCGACCACGTTGCGCGGCACGTTGTGATCGGTGTGACGCCCGCCGAGATAGAGGTCGGTCGCGGTGAGCACGGTGGCGGCGACGCCGGCATCGGCCATGCGCCTGGCAACCGTGTCGAGGTCCGCGAACGGTATGGTGGCGAGCTTGCCGACATGGCCCACGGCGACGCGGCCGCCCCAGCCGTATTTCTCAGCGAGGTCGCAGACCAGCAGCGTGTCGAGCTCCTCGGCCGAGGAGCCTGAATCGAGATGCATGTCGATGTCGACGTCGAACTCGCGTGCCATCTCGAACACGCGCCGGATTTGCGCGGCGCGGTCGGTGTCGTAGTTGGGGGCGGCGCCGACCACGGTGGCGCCGTTCTTCAGGGCCGCGACCATCAGCTCGTCGGTGCCGGGATTGTTGGTGAGGCCTTCCTGCGGCATGACGCAGATCTCGATGTCGATCGCCCAGCGGTACTTGTCGATCAGCGCCTTGACGCCTTCGAAGCCGCGCAGCCCGACCTTGGGGTCGACCTCGACATGGGGGCGCATGCGCGTGGCGCCGTGGCTGATGCATTTCTCGATGGTGGCCGAGGCGCGCTCGAACACGTCCTCGACGGTGAACGTATGCTTGACCGCCGACACGCGTTCCATGGCGAGGTGCGGGTTGCGCTTCTTCGTGTGCTCGCAGCGGCCGAGGATGCAGGCCTTGTCGAGATGGATATGCGTCTCGACGAAGCCCGAGCAGACCAGGCGATCGCCGCCCTTCATCTCTTCCCTGGCAGCGCCGCCGAGCCTGGGTGCGATCGCCGTGATCCGGCCATCCTTGACGCCGATGTCGATCGCCGGCTGATCCGGCTTGTGGTCAGGCAGACGCACATCGCGCAAGACGAGATCGAAATCCATCGCATCCACTCTCTTCGTCGGTGACCGGCCAGGTGAGCGGCATGCATGTTGCACCATGGCCGACGGCATTTATAGTCCGCGATGCGCCAAGGGGGTCGGTGTTCATGCTTTCTCGACGACATTTGCTGGTGGCCGGCGCTGCCGCCGCGGCCCCGAACATCGCCAGAGCGCAGGCATGGCCCTCCAAGCCGATCCGCTGGATCGTCAACTTCCCGCCGGCCGGCGCGGCCGACATCCTGTCGCGCACCCTCGCCGAGTATTTTGGCAGCAAGTTCGGCCAGCCGATCGTCGTCGAGAACAAGCCCGGCGCCGGTGGCCTGCTGGGCGCCGACATCGTCGCCAAGGGACGCGGCGATACGCATCTCGTGATGATGTCGAGCGCGGCCTCGCATGGCATCGGGCCCGTGCTCTACAAGGACGTGCCGTACGATCCGCTGGCCGATTTCACGCATATCCATCTGGTCGGCACGTTTCCGACCGTGCTGGCGGTGAATGCGTCCTCGCCGATCACCAGCGTGAAGGAGCTGATCGAGCTGGCGCGCGCCAAGCCGGGCGAAGTCACCTATGGCTCGGGCGGCAACGGCACCATGAACCATCTCACGGGCCAGGTGTTGGCGCGGGTGGCGGGCGTGCCGCTCACCCACATTCCCTATCGCGGCTCGGCACCGGCGATGAACGATCTTTTGGGCGGGCAGATCGTGGCCTTGATGGAAAGCCTGCCGACGGCGATCGGCTATTTCACGTCGGGGCGCATGCGGGCCTTGGCGGTGGGCGAGGATCAGCGCTCGCCGTCGCTGCCCGACACGCCGACCTTCCGCGAAGCGGGATTCCCCGACGTGGTGACGACCAACTGGTTCGGTTTCTCGACCGTGGCCGGCCTTTCCCCCGAGATCGCCAAGCGCTGGGAAACCGAGATCGCCTCGGCCCTGCAGAGCGCCGAGGTGAAGGAGAAATTCGGCCGTATCGGTGTGCGGCCGGGGACGCTGGGTGCAGAAGGTTACACGGGCCTCATCAAGAGCGAGCTGGCGCGCTGGCGTGAGGTCATCAAGGCCGGGAATATCAAAGCGGACTGATTGCGCGCTGCGCCGCTTCCGGCACAATGGGTGCCTGGAGGAAGCATCATGGCGCACGCGCTTCGCGGCAAAGCCGCGGTCAGCGGCATCGGCGAGACGGCCTATACGCGAGGGACATCCAAAAGTGGCCTCGCATTGCAGCTCGAGGCCAGCCTCAAGGCGATGGACGATGCCGGCATCGATCCGCGCGAGATCGACGGCTGCATCCCCTATTTCCCCGGCGGCGGGATCGCCGAGGATTTCATCGCCAACCTCGGCATCAAGGACCTGACGCTTTCCGCTTTCATCCCGATGGGTGGCGCCACCTGCGTGGCGGCGCTGCAGATGGCGGCCATGGCGGTGGCGACCGGCGTCTGCAGGCACGTGCTGATCTCGGTGGGCCGCACCGGCTACTCCGGCGCGCGAGTCTCGACGCGCCTGCAGCAGTTCCCGCAATTCGCGCTGGCCAACGAGTTCGAGGCGCCGATCGGCATGTTCGCGCCGGCCCAGCTCTATGCTCAGGGTGCGCGCCGCCACATGGAGCTCTACGGCACGACGGCGCGCCACTTCGCCGAGGTCGCGGTGACGACGCGCCGGCACGCAATCCTCAACGGCAACGTGGTCATGAACAAGCCGCTCACGGTGGAGGAGCACCACGCCTCGCGGATGATCTCCGATCCCTTCCGCCTGTTCGATTGCAGCCTGGAGAGCGACGGCGGCGCCGCCGTGATCGTGAGCGCCGCCGACCGCGCGCGCGACCTCAAGAAGCCCGTCGTCTCGATCCTCGGCGTCGCGGAGGGTCATCCCGACTCGCCGGCTTCGATCGCGCAGCGCGACGATCTTCTGGAGTTCGGCTTGGTGAAGGCGGCGGCGCGCGCCTTCCCGATGGCAGGCGTCGGTCCGAAGGATATCGACGTGGCCGAGGTGTACGACTGCTTCACCTTCACGGTGATCCGCCAGCTCGAGATCCTGGGGTTCTGCAAGACGGGCGAGGGCGGGCCGTTCGTCATGGACGGGCGCATAGGGTTGGGCGGCGAGCTGCCGATCAACACGCATGGCGGGCTCTTGAGCCAGGGCCATGTCGTCGGCCTCAACCATGTGATCGAGCTCACGCGCCAGCTGCGCGGCACCGCCGGCAACGCGCAGGTGAAGGACGCCGAGGTGGGATTGGTCACAGGATATGGCGACATGGGCGACGGCTCGCTCGCCATCCTCGGGAGGGCCGCATGAGCACACCTGCATTGCCTGAACGCCCGCTGCCCACGCCGACGCGCGAGAGCCAGGGCTATTGGGAAGGCATGCAGGAGCACGAGCTGCGCCTCCAGCATTGCACCGCCTGCGGCAAGGTCCGGCACTATCCGCGGCCGGTCTGCCCGCACTGCTTCTCGATGGAGAGCGAGTACCGCAAGGCGCCGCTCGGCGGGGCGATCCACACCTGGACCGTCTGCCACCATCCTTTCAATTTCTTCTTCAAGGCCAGTGCCCCCTATATCGTGGCGCTGGTCGACATGGATGCCGGCGTGCGAGTGAATGCGCCGTTGCGCGGCGTGACAGAGGCCGATCTCAGGATCGGCCAGCGCGTCACGATGCAATTCGAGATGGTGAACAAAGAAACGACGTTGCCGTACTTCGTTGCGGCTTAGGGAGGAAAAATGAATCGTTCGACATTCCTGGCGGCGGCCCTTGCCGCGGCCCTGCTGCCGCTTGGCGCCCTGGCGCAGACCGATTGGCCCACCAAGCCGGTCTCGATGGTCGTGCCCTATCCGCCGGGCGGCGTGAACGACGCCGTCGCGCGCGTCTATGCCGACAAGCTCACCGCCATCCTCGGCAAGACGGTGCTGGTCGACAACCGCGCTGGCGCGGCCACGACGGTCGCGTCGAACTACGTCGCCAAGGCGCCGCCCGACGGCTACACGATCTATGCCGGCGGCACGTCGCTGGTGATCAATCCGACACTGACGGGCCAGGTGCAGTACGACCCGCACAAGAGCTTCGAGCTCGTGTCGCTGATGTCCTTCACCCCCTTCATCCTGCACGTGAACGCCGACTTCCCGCCCAAGACCATGGCCGAGCTGGTTGCCCACGTGAAAGCCAATCCCGGCAAGTTCAACATCGCGAGCTCGGGCATCGGCGCCACCAACCACATGGCGGCGGAGCTGCTGAAGGCGCGCGCCGGCCTTCAGATCACACACGTTCCCTATCGCGGCGGCGCCCAGGGCGGCCAGGACGTGGCGGCCGGCAATGCCCAGATGATGTTCTCGGCCTCGCTCGAGGCCAAGCCGTTCCTCGATTCCAAGAAGACACGCGCCATCGCCATCTCGAGCCTCACCCGCTCGCCCGCCTTCCCCGATATCCCGACGGTCGCCGAGGCGGCGAACCTGCCGGATTTCCAGGCGATCTTCTGGCAGGGCATGGTGGTGCCGGCCGGCACGCCCAAGGCGATCGTCGACAAGCTGCAGGCGGCCATCGTCAAGGTCGCGACCGACCCGGAGGTCATCGAGCGCTTCAAGATCCAGGGCGTCGAGATCCGCAGCTCGACCCCGGCCGAGTTCAAGGATTTCTACCTCAAGGAGGAGAAGGTCTGGACGACGCTGATCAAGGAGCAGGGCATCAAGCCGGAGTGACACTCACTCCTTGAGGAACTTCGCGATCGCGTCGGCGGCGTCCTCGCCGTAGAGATCGGGAAAGAAGTGGCCGGCGCCGTCGATCGTGACGCGCGGCACGTCGGACGGCAGACGGGTGCCGAGGTCGCGCACGATCTCGTCCTTGCCGGCGATCACGACCAGGGTTGGGCGGCCGGTCTCTGCTGCGAGCCTGGCCGGCAGCTCGCGATAGCCGTCGAGGAAGGTGGCGCCCAGCACGGGTGCCTGGCGGCAGAGCAGGAAATCGACGGTGCTCTGCACGAGGGGAGCGGCGCGCGCCGCTTCCAGCCTGGGGCCGAGCGGCTGGCCGAAAGACCGTTGATAGGCTTCGGCCAGATCGTCCGACGAGGTGAAGGCCGGCGCCACCAGGACGACCTTGCGCACCGGCGTGAGCTCGCGCACGACCGAGGCGATCTCCGCCCCGCCGCGCGAGAAGCCGATGAGGTCGATCGACTTCGCGCCATGGCCGCCCAGCCACGCGAGCCACAGGATCAGCTCGCGCCGCACGCCCGCCAACGCATAATCGTGCAGCACGTCGCAGGCGCGCGGTCCCTGGCGATCGTCGATGCCGAGTGAGAGCGTTATGGCGAGCGTGCCGATGCCGCGCGCCTTCAGGTTCTGCTGCAGGGCCGCGATCGTCTCCTGGCGATGATGGGAGAGCGTGCCGTGCAGCAGGATCGCCACGCCGTCGGCCTCGGTCTTGCCCTCGGGCAATTCCAGCTTGGCGTTGAGCCTGAGCAGGCTCGGCTTGATTTGCACCGGCTCGGCGGTGGCACTCGCGGTCGCTCCGGCGACGACCAGGGTCGCGAGACCGAGTGCGGCAAAGAACATGCGTGCAGCGCCTGTCGCCATGTTGCCCTCTTGCGGAAGCCGGCAATCTATCACATTGGGCTTTGGCAGAACCTTCTCAATCCCCAACCTGGCGCGAGAGGAAAATTCCATGAAAGAGACGATTGCAGCAGGGGTTTCGATTGCCCTTGTGCTGGCGGCGGGTACCGTGGCAGCCCAATCCGGCAACGAGGCCCGAGGCGAGCGCGTGTTCAACCAGCAATGCAAGATCTGCCACGCGGTGGAGAAGGCCGACGCCAGCGCCGTCGGCCCCAATCTCGCAGGGCTGTTCGGGCGCAAGGCCGGTACGGCGCCGGGCTTCGAGGCGTCGGACGCGATGAAGGCGTCGGGCATCGTGTGGGACGACAAGACCCTGGCCGACTATCTCAAGGACCCGCAGGCCCGCCTGCTCGGCACCACCATGGTGTTCAACGGCCTCAAGCAGGCGGCCCAGCTCGCGGATGTGATCGCCTATCTCAGGAAAGCCACTCAATAGATGACGTCGATCCGCAACATCGTTGCCGCCGCGCTGGTGCTGCTCGCACCCGTGGCGGCGGCGCAGGCGCCCTTGCACCTCGAAGGCTCCGCCGCGCCGGAGCCGTGGCAGCGCTATGGCGATTGGACCAAGGCGCGGTGGGACAAATACAACACGCTGGCCAAGCCGACCGCGACGCCGCCGCGGGGCGCGGAGATCGAGCTCGCCTCGGTGACTGGCGATGCCGCCAAGGGTCAGCAGCTCGCCTTCGATCGTTCGCGCGGCGGCGGCTGCCCCTGACTTCACCAACGAAGTGCAACACCAGCTTAAGGTGTTGCAATGGGCAAGCACTACGATCAAATCAACCTCGACGAGCGCTACAAGATTGCCGAGCTTCACCAAGCCGGCCAATCGATCCGCAAGATCGCGGCAGCTCTGGAT
>CANIRG010000336.1 GCA_947469635.1 Rhodospirillales bacterium
CCGGCCGCGGCCGCCTCCAGGTGGACGGCAAGATCTCGCCCATCTTCGATGCCGCTGCCGGGATGGATCTCGATGTCAGCGGCCGGGACAACATCTTCCTGCGCGGCATTTATCTCGGCGCGACGCCCCGTGAAATTCGCAAGAAGACGGACGAGATCGTCGAGTTCACCGAGCTGGGCGACTACCTCCTCATGCCCGTGCGGATCTATTCGACAGGCATGTTGACGAGACTGGCGTTCGCCATCTCCACCGCCTTCACACCCGACATCCTGCTGCTCGACGAAGGGATCGGCAGCGTCGATGCGGCCTTCCTCGAAAAGACCATGCAGCGCCTCGAGACATTCGCGGGCCACGCGCGCATCCTGGCTCTCGCCTCGCATGATTCGGGCCTGATACGCCGATTGTGCAACAAGGTCGCGTGGCTGGATCACGGAAGGCTGGTCGCCGTGGGAGGCGTGGACGAGATTCTCGCGCGCTATGGCGAGCGCACAGGCGGCAAGGCGTCGCCAACCGCGGCTTGAAAGGCGTCCACACCGAGATGGCGTTCGGCGGTTGCCTTTGCCTGCTCGACCAGGCGGCATCGATAGTCGAGGTCCCCCGCCAGGCGCTTCAAGGCTTCCGCGGCTTGCGATACATCCGGGTCGGCCCAGGATTGGCCCTCGGGATCGTAGCAGCCTTGCGGATCGACCACCGGCACCAGCCGATAGTCGATCGACTCGGAATTCCACGCGTCCATGAATTCCAGATTGCCCGACCATCCGGTGGCGACGACGGCCGTCCCGGCCAGCATCGCCTGCGCCATTGCCAGGCCGAACCCTTCGGCGCGATGCAGCGAAAGGACGACATCGACGCTGGCGACGAGGTCCTGCATCTCGGCCGGCGCCAGAACCTCCTCGTACAGGCGAATATTCGGAGCCTGCCCGATCGCTTGACGAAGCTCGGCCATGAGCCCGGGCTGGCTCGAGGCTTCCGACACCTTGACGACCAGAAGCGCGCGAGGCGAGTTGCCGAACGCCGCCAGAAATGCCGAGACCGCCGCCAATGGATTCTTGCGGGCGAAGCACGACGACATGTGAAATGCGACGAGGACGGCAAAGCAGTCGTCCGGTATTCCAAAATGGACGCGACGCGACGCGCCGGGCGGTCGGACCGCCACCGGATGGGAAACGACCCGGACCGGCTTGCTCGTAAAAGGGCGCACGGCGTCGGCCGCAAATCGGCTCGGCGTCCAGATCTCATCGACGCACGACAGCCCGGCCTGCCAGCCCTTCGGTATGCTGGACAGTTCCCACGCCCAATAGCCGATGATGCGCTTTCCGGCGGTGGCGCGGCGGCCCAGCATCGACAACCCGACCGAGATCATATCGCCATTGAGATGCACGATGACCGTGCCGGGACCACGGGGCAGCCGCTCCTTCGACATCGCCGGCAGGGCTTTCTCGCGGCGTTGAAAGCCCGCGCTGAGGTCGACGACCAAGGGTCGATGGCCAAGCCTGTCGAGCGCCATCGCGCACAGTCGCGCGCCCTCGCCCATCCCTACGGTCGATGACAGCAGGCCGACCACGCAGACCGGCGCCGCCGCCGGCGAATCCATCGCGACAGCCGGCGCGAATGCCGCCGTCGCCTTGTCGAGAAGCCAGCGACGATGGCGGCGGGGCAGGATTTGCCAGAGCCGGCGAAGCATTCCGTCGGATGCAGCCAAGACAGGTCCTTCAGGCCATGGCCTTCTCATAGGCCGTCGCCAGCCGCGTACGATATCGATCCCATGAGAAGGCATCGGAGCGCGCCAGCCCCGCAGCCGACAGGCGCTGGCAAAGCGCGTCGTCCCGCGACAGCAATTCGATCGCTTGCCTGATGTCGCGAATGTCGAAGGGATCGACCAGCAACGCCGCGTCGGGCCCCGCGACTTCGCGCATGGCGCCGAAATTCGACGTCATCACGGGCGTACCGCACATCATGGCTTCGAGGATCGGCAGGCCAAAC
The DNA here is from genome assembly GCA_947469635.1 of Rhodospirillales bacterium. Lineage (GTDB taxonomy): Bacteria > Pseudomonadota > Alphaproteobacteria > Reyranellales > Reyranellaceae > Reyranella. The sequence goes on from CANIRG010000336.1 coordinate 1,984, forward strand.
CCTTCGTAGATCGAGGGGAACATGACCGCCCGGGCGGAGCGGATCAGCGCGACCAACAGATCGAAGCCGACATAGTCCAGGGCGATGACGCGCGCGGACCCCTCGGTCGCGCCGGATAGCGCCGCCTTCACGCTCTGATACTGCAGTGGGCGGAGTTCCGGTTCCGCGAGCCACGCCTTCGCACCGACGATGACCAGCGGCAAGGAGGAGTCGGAACCGAGATAGGCCTCGATGAGACGCCCGAGGTTCTTCTTGGGTTCGATCGCCGAGAAGAAAAGCAGGAACCGGCGATGCTGAAGGCCGATCAGGTTCGAGACCGATCGTGCATTTTCCTCATCCGGCCGGCTGAGATGCTCCTGCGGAATCCTCGCCGCCTGGAAGGTGGTCGATATCTTCGTCTCGGCTTCGGGTTCGAGCTGGAGGAGATCCTGCGTCGTCGTCTCCGATACCGTGACGATCCGATCTGCCTTCGCAGCGATGGTCTTGATGACGCTGCGGAACTTCCTCTTGTTGTCGAGAGTCGCGAACGGCAGCTTCAGAGGAATGAGATCATGCACCGTGTAGACGTTCCTCACTCCCGGATGCCGGATCGGGAACGGCATCGTCCAGTGCGCGATATCCGGCGCCGGATCGGCCCGCACCGGCAGGAAACGTCCGGTGAGGGAGAAGTACGCCCACGCCGTTCGAAAGACGAGCGGTGCCGTCAGGACACGATCGAAATGGGGAACGCTGGCCCCAAGGGCCCTGCTGTCGACGAAACCCGACACCTTGACGGGAACCAGCTCGATCGCGCGATGAGGGGCGAGCAGCTTGGCCGCAACGGCTGCCATCGCCGAGATCCGATCCAGCGTCGCTCGGCCGGTGCCGTACCGTCGGTCGTAGAACGACACTTCCTCGAGCACGTCGTCGTGATGCCGGTAGGGGCGGAATTCGTGCAGCAGATCGACGCTGTTGCCCAGATCGGCATTCATGAGGCTCAGATTGCGAGCGTAGGTCGCGATCCAGGTCCCTTGGGTCAGTGACAGATCCTTCGCGTCGAGGAGAAGTCGCATGGATCACCTCGTGGCGCGCCGGCCGTTGGCCTAGAAGGGTCGCCGGCGCGAGATTACCACGTCGCAGGGCGCCAGCAAAAGCATGCCGGCGGGCGTCACCGGCTCCAGCGTCGAATCCACCCTGATCTCCCAGAAGGCAAAACCCAGCTCGCCGAGCCAGTCCACGAACTCGGCAACATCGCACTGAAATTCCATCATCTCCACGCGCCACTCCGATATGATCACCAGGTCGGGCGATGCCCGGATCAACGGTTCGGCGCCCTTGAGCGCAAGCGGCTCGCAGCCTTCGATGTCCATGCGCAGAATGTCGATTCGAGTGACGTCGGGCAGGGCGTCGCAGAGCGTCATGCCCTCGACGGCGTGGTGGTGATGCGCCGAATCCACCAGCGCGGAGAAAATGTGGCCGCCCCCCATATGGCGGTACGGAACGCTCAGCTCGATCGGCGTGCAGCGATCCATGATCGCCACGTTCTGCAACGCAACCCTTTCGTCCAGCCCGTTGATGACGATAGTGTCGGCGAGCAGGCTCGCGATGTCGGGGTTGGCCTCGAAGGCGTAGATCTTGCCCGTGGGACCGGATGCACGCGCCATGGCGAGCGTGTAGTAGCCGAAGTTCGCACCGAGATCGACGGCGACCGCTCCGGGCCGCGTCAGGCGGGTGACGACGATATCTATCCAGCGCTCCCAGTACCCGTAGACGATCAGCGACGGCGCGAGAGAGAGGTCGCGCGTATCGACGAAGATGCGCGCGCCGTCATGCAGGACCACGAGGCCTCGATGGTTGCCGAGATAGGCGTAGGTCGGCCGATGTGGACGGATGCCGCTCACCATCTTCAGCTCGGCGATCGTCTGGGTGATTGCGGCCGAGAGCGACTCCAGACCGAAGAACGTCCGAAGCCGGTCGCGGAGCCTAGCAAGGAGCCGGTTCATGTCTTCCCAACATAGCCTCCGCGCTTGCCGCAGACCATGACTTGCGCCCATGCCCCATGATAGCGTTCTGCTGGACCTGGAGAGGCAATGGCGAGGGCTGTCGCCGGATGCAAGAGAGATGGAAATACCGAGTCCTCGGCCGGTGTCGCCATCGTGCCGACCTGCTTCGAAGCCTGCTTCAAACGCCGAGCTGGACTGCTCCCTTGGGCAACAGCATGCCGGCAACGAGCACTTGCCGCGGATGATGCCCGATCGCGCCTACGTCCTGCGGCTGGCCGCCCTGGTCGGCGCAGCGCTTGCCGTCGTTGCAACGGTCAACATCGCCGTCGATCCCTTCGACGTATGGCGGGTGGTCCACGTTGCCCGTCTGAACGACGTCAAGACACCGCATGCAAGCTGGGAGGTGATCAGCAAGATCGCCGGCCTTCGAGCCGTGAAGCCACGAGCCATCATCCTCGGATCGTCACGCGCGCGCCTGGCGATGGACCCGCAGTCGCCGATCTGGCGCGCGGGCCACGGCCCGGCCTACAACGCCGGGGTGCCGGGCGGCGCGATCGGCGACATCCGGCAGCTGTTCGGCCTGGCGGTGCGGCTCGCGCCGGTCAAGGTCGCCCTCGTCGAGCTCCACTTTCACGGCTTCGACGTCAATGCCGCCCATCTGGAGATGAACCTCAAGCCGGACGATCCGCGATTGCGCGCGGCAGGAGCAGTCGACCTGCTGCCCCGCCTCATTCTCGCCGATTCCCTTCGCGAGAGCTGGGAGACGCTGCGTCGATACTCGAGCGCTGCAGACCGGTCGGAATTCTTCCAGCGGCTCGACGGCAAGATCGAATTCCATGCCGAGGCTTTCGACGCACCGCTGACATTGGCGGGCCACGAGAGATACCTGCTCGAAGTGTGGCTTCGGGGCGATGCCGACCGCTCGTTCTGCCTGCGCAACCGCAGGACTGGCGCCAACAGTCTCGCCGAGCTGGATGCGCTTCTAACCCAAGCCCGCGAGCACGGGGTCCAGGTCAAATTGATCCTGGCTCCGGTGCATGCACGGCAGCTGGCATTGATGTGGGCGGCGGGCTTACGACCGCAATTCGAGCACTGGAAGCGTGAGATGGTTCGCATGGTCGCGGATCGGCAATCGAGCGATCCGGCGTCTGCTCCCGAGCTATGGGATTTCACGCGATACAGCGAAATCACCACCGAAGGCTTCAGTCGTGTCGCCGCCGGTCAAAGGCCGAACGCCTATTTTTGGGAGCCCATTCATTACAAGGACAACGTCGGCACGATGATTTTGGACGCGGTATCCCGCAATCCTCACCCAACCTATCCCCTCCCCCCCGATTTCGGGCTGCTTTTGACACTCGACAACGTCGAAGCCCAGCTCGCCTCCGAACGCGCCGGTCACGAAGCCTATCGGCAATCCCATTTGGACGAGATGGCGCAGCTGGATCGGTTGGTCGCCGACGCGAACGCAAAGGCTGGTGGAGCCAGGCTTTGCAAATGATGGAGGTCCAGGCGGATGCTAGCGAATGCCGGTGCCGCCAACGATGACGGCAACGGTGCGCAGCACGATCATGAGATCCAGCCAGGGAGAACAGTGCTTCAGATAGTATAAGTCGTATTCCAGCTTGAGATTGTATTCCAACCTCGAAGCTTCATGGATTTGCCCCCAGCCCGTGACCCCGGGAAGAACGATGCGCCGAAGCGCGAAGTACGGATTGGCCCGCTCGTACAGCCTGTCGAGCGCAAGCGCTTCCGGGCGTGGTCCGACCCAGCTCATGTCGCCGAGCAGAACGTTGGCGACTTGCGGCAGCTCGTCGAGTCGATAGCGACGCAGGAAACCGCCAATCCGAGTGACGCGGGGATCGCCGGCGACCGTGATGCTCGGCCCATCGGCGCCGTGAAACATCGTGCGGAACTTGTATATGCGGAAGATGCGACCGTGCCGGCCGACACGATCCTGCATGAAGATCACCGAACCAGGGCCGTCGAGACGGATCAGGAGAGCGATGACCGCCAGCACGGGCAGCAGCAGCGGAAGCACGAGCACGGTGAGGACGACCTCGAGGCCGCGACGGAACGCGAGATACTGCTGTGAGGAGAGAAGCGCCCCGACCTCCTCGGGCATCAGCCCGGAGAGCGGCATTCGCCCGGTCAGCGGCTCCACGACATATCGGCGATCGAGAACCGGGGCCCTGGCCATGGCGGCGTGCGCCAGCGCCGAGGGCAAACGTACCCGGGTGACGAACGCCAGCCATATAGTCGCCAGGCCCCCGCTGCAGAAGAACTGAATGCCGGCAAAGTCCACCCCGAGCAGCAACAGGACAACCGCGACTACCGAATATGTGAAGGCGGCAACCAGTGCGACGTAGCTCAGGCTACTCTGCGACGCGCTTCCGGAAAATACGCCCAGACGACGTGTGCAACACCAGAGGACTCCATAGGCGAAGGCGGCCGCCAGAATGGTTTGCTCGGCCGAACCAGTGCCGATCGAGAAGGGCGCCGTGGTCGCATGGATCGACATGGGCGTGGCCACGGAGAATAGCAGGCCACAGACGGCGTCGATCCATATCCCAATGAACCTCCGAGATGCAGTGCCGATTGCCGGCGTCACCGTCGACCAGGGCCCGTCGCCGCCGGGAATGGACTTCCGCAAACTATCCAAGGCCAAACCCTATTCTGCATCGATCCCTTCGAGCCCTTCATCTGCCCGAAAACCAACACCTGCCTCGAAAACTATCGCCGACGGGATAAGCCGTAAAGCACCGGCGCGCGATCAAAAGCGAAGGCGGATGAAACGAGACTCCGGGACGGTGAGCACCCCGTTGCACCTGCGCTTCGACGGCGCGCGCCCCCTTGGCCTGCTTCGCTCGAGGGGCAGCGATTCGACTTCAAATTGCCGGCCGTTCGGCTCTTCGTTCGGCGTGGACGGCAGATCGGTGGCCTTCCATCCGGTACAGCGAAGCCAAAGGACTATTCCGGCTTGAGGCCGATCTCCTTCAGGACATCCAGCATCACCTCGGTGTCGCGCTTGAAACGGGCGTTGGTGGCCTCGAAGCTCAACGGCCCGACGATCAGATAGTTGGCGAGAAGCTGCTTCACCTTGTCGTCGGTGCCTGCGTCGATCAGCGTGTCGGAAAGCTTCTTCGCGATGTCCCGCGGCGTCGCGGCCGGGACGGCGAAGGCGGCGAACGCGCGCGTCTCGTAGGAGCCGCCGACCGCACCCTGCTCGGTCATGCTCGGCACGTCGGGATAGGACGGCAGGCGGTCGCCTATGACGGCGATCACCTTGCCGCGCCCGGAGGCGATCACCGGTGCCGCCGCGGCAGGGCTGCCCGACGCACCGTCGAGCGCCTGGGCCGCCACGTCGGCGAACATCGCCGCCTCGCCGCGATACTGCACCACCTCGACCTTCAGCCCATACTGCTTGGCCATCGTCTCG
>CANIRG010000337.1 GCA_947469635.1 Rhodospirillales bacterium
CTGGCGGGTCATTGAGTCACTCGTCGTCGGAAGGCAAATCCCGCCAGCAGCGGCGCGCCCGCCAGCGCCAGCACGAGCAGCGGATAGGGCACGCCCCACCAGAAGGCGAAGCGGTCGAGGAACGCCGCCGGCTCCTCGCCGAAGGTGAATCGCGCATAGAAGAACTCCGCCAGCACGGTCGAGGGCGTCCACAGCAGCGACGCGAGCAGCGCCGCCTCCAGCCACTGCGGCCCCGCCGTGCGCCGCGCATGGACGACCGCCATCAGGATCACATAGGGCAGCGGCACCAGCACCTTGTACCATTCGACGGCGCGCACCGAGAGGCGCTCGGCCATCCAGGTGTCGCCCACCATGTCGTTCAGCACCACCAGCGCGGCGATGGCGAGCCACAGCATCAGGGTCACGCCGGGCCGGATCATGTGGTGCGGGCCAGCCGTTCCAACTCGGCGAGGCAGGCGGCGCGGTCCGCGCGGAAGTCGCCCGCGATCCACCAGCGCTCCACCGCCTCGATCAGCGCGCCGACCTTTGGTCCCGGCTTGAGCCCGAGCTTCAGCGCGTCGCCGCCGCTCACCGGCAGCTCGGGCGGCGTCCAGGAGCGCGCGAGCGCCAGCGCCGCGCACCAGTCGCCGGAGGGTTGGAGGAGCAGCCGGTCGATGAACAGCGTCGTGCCCAGCCGATAGATTCTTACGCGCGGGTTCTCCGTATCCACGCGAGTCTCGGGATCGAGCATCATCTCCAGTCGCAACGCCTGCTGCGTCGACAGCCTCAGTCTCCGCGCGACGGCCGGCGCGGGAGTGGAAAGAATCGACGCGAGCCGGCGCAGCGGATCAGGAATGTCCTCGCGGTGGATCAGCTCGCGCAGATGCGCCGTGCCCTTGTATTCCGGCAGCCAGTGCGCGAGCACGCCGGCCTCCGCCATCGCGTCGAGCGACGGGGCCGGCTGCGACGCCGCCAGCAGCCGCAGCAGCTCCTTGGCGACGCGCTCACCCGACAGCTTGTCCAGCGCGCCGGCGTGGCGACGGCAGGCGGCGAAGCCTGCCTCGTCCAGCGGCGCCGTGCCGAACCAGGCATGGAAGCGGAAGAAGCGCAGCACGCGCAGCCGGTCCTCCTCGATGCGCCGGTCGGGATCGCCGATGAAGCGCACGCGGCCGGCATCGAGGTCGGCGCGGCCGTCGAAATAATCGTGGATCGTGCCGTCTGCTTCGGCATAGAGCGCGTTGAAGGTGAAGTCGCGCCGCGCGGCATCCTCGCGCCAGTCGTCGGTGAAGGCCACGACCGCGCGGCGGCCGTCGGTCTCGACGTCACGGCGCAAGGTCGTGAGCTCGAACGGCTGGCCTTGGGCCACCGCCGTCACCGTGCCGTGCTTGAGGCCCGTCGGCACCACCTTGATCTTGGCCGCCTCCAGGGCGCGCATCACCGTCGCGGGCGGCGCGGTCACGGCGAGGTCGATGTCGGCCACCGTCCGTCCTGCCATCCAGTCCCGCACGCAGCCGCCGACGAAGCGCGCTTCGATGCCGCCGGCTCCCAAAGCCGCCAGCAACGCCTGCACCGGCGGCCCGCCCATCCAGATCGGTCTAGCGGGCGAGGAGTCCGCCATAGCCCTGGTTCTGGGTGAGGAACATCAGCACGACGCCGGCGATGGTGCAGGCCAGGCCCGCGATGGCGAGCCAGGTGAGCGGCAGGTCCTGCCACGCCGGCAGGGTGCCCGCGATCTTGCGCTCGCGCTTGATCTGCACCGCCCACGCCCACAGGAAGAAGCAGGCGGCGGGGGCCAGCGTCAGGACCAGGACCATCAGAACAATGCGCATGACGCCTCCCCGGGGGCCCGCGTCACTCGCCGGCCGTCAGGATGAAATGAAGATTCTTCAGCATACCGGCCGTCGCGCCCCAGATGTAGCGCTCGCCGTAAGGCATCGCATAATAGCGCCGTTCGCGCCCCTGCCAGACGCGGCTGTCGATACGATGGTTCCTCTCGTCGAGGAAGTGGTCGAGCGGCACCTCGAAGACGTCGGCGACCTCGCGCGGGTCGGCCTTGAGGGTGAAGCCGGGCGTCACGATGCCGACCACGGGCGTTATCTCGTAGCTCGTGCCCGTGCGATAGTGGTCGACCATGCCCAGCACATCGACGAAGCTCCGGTCGAGCCCGACCTCCTCCTCTGTCTCCCTGAGGGCAGTTGCCACCGCGTCGACATCCTCGGCCTGGCGACGGCCGCCGGGGAAGGCGATCTGGCCGGCATGGCTGGGCATATCGTCGGTCCGCTGGGTCAAAAGCACCGTCACGCCGTCCTCGCGATGCACCAGCGGCACCAGCACCGAGGCCGCCCGCCACGTCTGCGGCGCGACCACGAGGCCGTTCAGGGAGAAGTCGCTGCCGAGCGGGGGCTGCGATACGGGCAATCCTGATGCCAAACGCATACTTCGCGCGCGCACCCGACCCACAATTTCGTCAACTGTCATGCCCTTGTTCCGGCCTCAATTCTGAGGTTCCCTCAGTCCCATTCCCATCCACAACAGGAGCGCCTGGTGGCCCCCGACACTTCGACCGCGACCGACGCCGACGCGCGTGCCGCCCTTGCCGACATCGAACGGCTCGGTGGCCAGCTTCGCGCCGCCCGCGAAGCCATCGGCAAGGTCATTTATGGCCAGCAGGATGTGATCGATCAAACCCTCGTTGCCCTGCTCTCGGGCGGCCATCTGCTCCTGATCGGCGTCCCCGGCCTCGCCAAGACGCTGCTGGTCGACACGCTGGGCACCGTGCTCGGCATGGACGCCAAGCGCATCCAGTTCACGCCCGACCTGATGCCCGCCGACATTCTCGGCTCCGAGGTGCTGGAGGAAGCCGAGGGCGGCCGCCGCTCCTTCCGCTTCATCCAGGGCCCGGTGTTCGCCCAGCTGCTGATGGCCGACGAGATCAATCGCGCCAGCCCGCGCACCCAGTCCGCCCTGCTGCAGAGCATGCAGGAGAAGCATGTCACCGTGGCCGGCAAGCGCTACGACCTGCCCGCGCCCTTCCATGTGCTGGCGACGCAGAATCCGCTGGAGCAGGAAGGCACCTATCCTCTGCCGGAAGCCCAGCTCGACCGCTTCCTGCTGCAGGTCGACGTCGGCTATCCCGATGAGGCGGCCGAGCGCCAGATCATGATCGCCACGACAGGCTCGAACGTGCCGCGCGCCGTGGCGGCGCTCAATGCCGGCGACCTGATGTCGGCCCAGGCCCTGGTCCGTCGCCTGCCGATCGGCCAGAGCGTGGTCGATGCCATCGTGAAACTGGTGCGCAGCGGCCGGCCCGAGACCAGCGACGTCGAGATGGTGCGCCAGCGCGTGGCCTGGGGTCCCGGCCCGCGCGCCAGCCAGGCCTTCATGCTGGCCTGCCGCGCCCGCGCCATCATCCAGGGAAGGCTCGCGCCCTCGGTCGATGACGTCATGGCCCTCGCCGGCCCGATCCTGCGCCATCGCATGGCGGTGAACTTCTCGGCCCGCGCCGAGGGCGTCACCGTGGAGACCGTGATCGCCCAGATGTGCTCGCGCATCGCGTAAGCATTTTTGATGGCTGCTCCGTCCACCCTCAACCGCTCGCTCGAGCTTGCCGGAACGCTGCCTGCGTTGATGGTGGCGGCCGATCGCGTGGCCGCGACCGTGATCCAGGGCGTGCACGGCCGCCGCCGCGTGGGCCAGGGCGATGCCTTCTGGCAGTACCGGCCCTATCGCGACGGCGACAGCGCCAGCCAGATCGACTGGCGCCAGAGCGCGCGCAGCCGGCATCTGTTCGTGCGCGAGACCGAATGGGAGGCCGCCGCCAGCGTCTGGCTGTGGCGCGACGCCTCGCCCTCGATGCAATACGCCTCGCTGCGCAATTCCGACACCAAGGCCACGCGCGGCGAGCTGATCATGCTGGCCCTGGCCAATCTCCTGACGGACGCCAGCGAGCGCATCGCCGTGCTGGGCACCGGCGCGCGTCCCACAACCGGCCGCATCGCCGTGCGGCGCATGGCCGAGACGCTCTACGACGAGACGCGCCTCTCGACGCGCACGCCGCCCAGCCTGCCGCCACTGGTGCCGCTGCCGGCGCACGGCACCATCGTGCTGATCTCCGACTGGCTCGACCCGCTCGACAAGATCGAGGCGGTGATTCGCTACTATGCGAGCGTCGGCGTGCGCGGCCATCTCGTGCAGATCCTCGATCCCGCCGAGGAGGAGCTGCCGTTCGACGGCCATGTGAAGTTCGAGGGTCTCGAAGCCGAGGGCCAGCACACCATTCGCCGGGTCGAGACGGTGCGCACCGCCTACAGCGCGCGCCTCGCCGCCCAGAAGGAAGGTCTGCAGCGCCTGACGCGGCCTGCCGCCTGGACGGTCCATCTCCACCGCACCGACCGCCCGCCGCAGACCGTCCTCTTGTCCCTTTACCTCGCCATGGCCGACCTGCGTCGGATGAACGTGGGATGAGAATGCAAGTAGTTCTTCGCGTTGCCATCCTTCGAGACGCCGCGCTCCGCGCGGCTCCTCGGGATGAGGCAAAAGTAAAACCTCACCCTGAGGAGCGGTCCGCAGGACCGCGTCTCGATCCGCGCGGAGTAACCTCCGCGCTTTGGTCGATGCAATGCTGAGCCTCGGCGCCTTCGCTTTCGCCGCGCCGGGCATGCTGGCGCTGCTTCTGGCCCTGCCGGTGATCTACTGGCTGCTGCGCATGATCCCGCCGCTGCCCAAGCTCGTGCGCTTCCCGGCGATCCGGCTGCTGATCGGGCTCGAGCCCAGCGAGCAGACGCCGATGAAGATGCCGTGGTGGCTGCTGCTGCTGCGCCTTCTGCTGGCGATCGCGCTGATCATGGCCGTCGCCCGCCCGCTGCTCAATCCGCAGGCCGACCTGCCGGGCAGAGGCCCGCTGCTGCTGGTGATCGACGACGGCTGGTCCTCCGCGCCGGGCTGGACCACGCGCATGGCCCATGCCGAGCGCCTGATCCAGCGCGCCGAGCGCGGCGGCCGCACTGTTGTCCTGGTAGGCACCGCGCCCACCCCGATCGATGCGCCGACGATGCGCAAGGGGGCGCTCCGGCCCGACGAGACACGCACCATCCTGCGCGCCTTCCGGCCCAAGCCCTGGCCGACCGACCGCGCCGCCGCCGTGGCCGAGATCGACCAGATGCAGATCGATTCGGGTGCCTATGCCGTGTGGCTGAGCGACGGTCTCGACGACGAGGGCGCGGCCAGGCTCACGGAGCGGCTGCGCCGTTTCGACGGCCTGCTCGTGTCCTTGCCCGATACCGCCAGCACGCCGCTCCTGCTGATGCCGCCGGTCGCCGAAGGCCGCGAGCTCAAGGTGCGGGCGCTGCGGCCGGTGGCCGACGGGCCGCGCAAGGCCGCCGTCCAGGCCTCCGACGAGCAGGGCCGCGTCGTCGCCCGCATCGACCTCGACTTTGCCGCCACCGCGACCGAAGGCGTCGGAATCCTCCCCGCCCCGGCCGAGCTGCGCAACCGCATGTCGCGGCTCGACATCGAGACTCAGGGCGGCGCCGGCAGCACGGTGCTGCTCGACGAGCGCCATCGCCGCCGGCCCGTCTCGGTGCTGGGCGAGCGGCCGACCGCGACCGGCCAGCCCCTCCTGCAGGAGGTCTACTTCCTCGAACGCGCGCTCGACCCCTACGTCAGCCTCACCATCGGCGATCGCGAGACCGTGCTGACGCGTAACACCTCGGTGCTGCTGATCCCCGACGGCGCGGTGCCCTCGGCGACCGACCGCGACGAGATCGCCAAATGGATCGAGACGGGCGGCATCGCCGTGCGCTTCGCCGGTCCCAACCTCGCCGCCGGCGGCGACACGCTGGTGCCGACGCCGCTGCGCCTGGGCGACCGCGCCCTGGGCGGCGTCATGAGCTGGGGCCAGCCCAGCGCACTGGCCGAATTCCCCGCCAACAGCCCCTTCCTCGGCATTCCCGTCCCGAAGGACGTGCGCATCCAGCAGCAGGTGCTGGCCGAGCCCACGCCCGACCTCGCCGACAAGACCTGGGCGCGCCTGGCCGACGGCACGCCGCTGGTCACGGCCGAGAAGCGCGGGCAAGGTTACCTAGTGCTGATCCACACCACGGCCAACACCAACTGGAGCAACATGGCGCTCTCCGGCCTGTTCGTGAACATGCTGCAGCGGATGGTGACCCTGTCGCGCGGCGTCGCCGGCGACGGCGTCAACAAGGCGCTGAAGCCGTGGCGCACGCTCGACGGCTTCGGCCGCCTCGGCCCGCCACCTTCCGGTGCCCAGATGCTGCCGGCCGACGCCAACGAGACCTTCAAGCCCAAGCCGATTACGCCCCCCGGCCTCTATGGCGACGAGAATGCCCAGGTTGCCTTCAACATCGGCGGCCGTGTCGGCACGCCCAAGCCGCTGGTCCTGCCCTCCAGCGTCTCGACTGACCGCATGTCCGAAGGCGGCGAGACCGATCTCGCGCGCTGGTGCCTGCTGGCCGCGGCGATCCTGCTACTGGCCGATATGCTGATCTCGCTATGGATGCGCGGCCTGATGGGGCGTGCCGTCCGCCTGCGCCGAGTGGCAGCACCGGCCGCGCTGATGCTGGCGATGGTCTTCGTTGCCAATCCACCGGACGCCCAGGCGCAGCGTGCGGCGCCGACACCCACTGCGCAGCCACCCGGCCAGCGGCCGGGCCCGCCGCCGCTTTCGGAGGAGCAGGCGCTGAAGGGCGCGCTCGACATGCGGCTGGCCTATATCGTTACGGGCGACAAGGAAGTCGACGACCTCAGCAAGGCCGGCCTCGAGGGCCTGAGCGAAATCCTGCGCAGCCGTACCTCGGTCGAACCGGCCGATCCGGTGGGCCTCGATCTCGAACGCGACGAGCCGCGCCTCTATCCGATGATCTACTGGCCCATCACCTCGACGCAGCCGACCCTGTCGCCGCGCGGGGCGGCAGCGCTCGACCGTTACCTGCGCACCGGCGGCATCATCTTCATCGATACACGCGACCAGCAGATGAATTTCGACCGCCCTGCCGGCGGCAATCCCGACCTCAAGCGCCTGCTGGCCGGCGTCGAGACGCCGGCGCTGGTCGCCATGCCGCCCGACCACGTGCTCACCAAGGCCTTCTATCTGCTGTCCGACATGCCGGGCCGCTGGCAGGGCGGCAAGATCTGGATCGAATCGGGCACGGGTCGCGTCAACGACGGCGTCACCACCCTGGTGATCGGCGCCAACGACTATGCCGCCGCCTGGGCGGTCGACCAGCGCGGCCGTGGCCAGATTCCGGTCTCGCCGGGCGGCGAAACCCAGCGCGAGATGGCGTTCCGCGTCGGCGTCAACCTCGTGATGCATGCGCTCACCGGCAACTACAAGGATGACCAGGTGCATCTGCCCGACATCATGCAAAGGCTAAGGCGTTGAACCCGACATCGGCCGTTTC
>CANIRG010000338.1 GCA_947469635.1 Rhodospirillales bacterium
GAGGGATTGCCGGTGATGACCGACAGCATCTCCGGCGGCAGGCCCGCCTCGTAGAGCGTGTCGGCCAGGAACAGCGCCGTGAGCGGCGTCAGCTCGGTGGGCTTCAGCACGACGCAGTTGTTGGTGGCGAAGGCCGGCGCCAGCTTGTGCGCCACCATGTTGAGCGGGTGGTTGAACGGCGTGATGGCCGATATGGCGTTCAGCGGCTGGCGCAGGGTGAGGGTGTTGCGCGTCTGGCCGTGCGGGGTGAGGTCGCAGGAGAAGGTCTGGCCGTCGTCGAGCAGGCAGAGCTGGCCCGCGAAGGTGAAGACGTCGTAGGCGCGGCCGACCTCGTAGAGCGAGTCCTTGAGGCAGAGGCCCGATTCGAGCGTGATCAGGCGCGACAGCTCCTCCTTGCGCGCGACCAGCAGCTCGGCCGTCTTGAGCAGGATCTTCTGGCGCTGGTAGCGCGTCAGCTTCGGCTTGTAGTCGTGCGCAATGCGGAACGCCTCGGCCACCAGCTCCGGCGTCGCGCGCGGCACGGTGCCGACCAGCCGATTGTCCCAGGGGAAGCGGACTTCGAGGCGGGCGCCTGTCTCGACCTTCTTGCCGGCGATGCGCAGGAATTCGTGGCGCACGTCTGAATCGGGACGGATTGCGGTGTCCATGAGGATGTCTTTCAGGCGACGAGGTTGAGGGCGATGTCGAAGGCGTCGAAGTTGCGCCAGTGACGCGATACGGCGGCGTTTGCGAGCTTGCGGTTGCAGATCACCGGCACCTTCTGCTCCGACACGCCACCATGGCTGCGCAGCGGCTCGGTGAGGCCCGACAGGTCGTGGCGCGAGGCCGACGTGCCCAACACCTTGTGCTTGGTGGAGACGACGATGAGATCGCCCAGACGATCCGCCGGCAGCTCGTAACGTGCGGCGGCCTCGTCCTTGGTCAAGGCGGCCTCGATACCGGGCAATGCCTTCAGCTTGGCCACCCACTCCGTGTGCGAGGCACCGGCCGGCAGATAGACGACGGCGAAGGATCCCAGCGCGCCGTGATGCACGACATAGGGATCGGTGATCGGCAGGATGACGCGGGCCTTGGCCTCGCCCAGCCACTTGTCGAACACGTCCTGCAGGTAGATCACGTCGGGCTGGCCGTCGGCGCCGAACTTGGCGTTCATGCCGTGATCGGCCGTGACGACGATGGTGCAGCCCATCGCGTCGAGCTTGGCCAGGTAGCCGTCCATCATCGAATAGAAGTCGTTGGCGACCGGCGTGCCGGGCGCGTGCTTGTGCTGGATATAGTCGGTCGTGGAGAGATACATGATCTCCGGCCGGTCGCGCTCCATCAGCTTGACGCCCGCCGCAAACACGAACTCCGAGAGGCCGGCGCTGTAGACATCAGGCACGTCCATGCCGACCAGCGCGTTGACGTTCTCGATGCCGTTCTCGGCCAGGCTCGCCTTGTCGGACTTCTCAGAGGAGAAGCTGCAGGCCTTGCCCGGCGCCAGCGTGAGCCCCTTGCCCAGAAGGCCGCGCAGCTTGTCCTTGGCGGTGACGACGGCGATGCGCAGGCCCGCACGCTGGAAGGCCGGGAACAGCGTTTCGACGCGCAGGAACTTCGGGTCGTTCATCATCACCTCTTTCCCTGACTCGGGATCGAGGAAATAGTTGCCGCAGATGCCATGCACGGCAGGCGGCTGGCCGGTGACGATGGAAAGATTGTTGGGGTTGGTGAAGCTCGGCACGACGCAATCGCCGACCAGGCTGGTGCCTTCTTTCAGCACCCTGGCGAACCACGGCGCGCGACCTGCCTCGACGGCGGCCTCGATGTAGCCAGGCTCGGAGCCGTCGACGCAGACCACGACGATGGGCTGCTTGGGCAGGCGGTAGCTGCGGCCGTTGACGGAGAGGTCACCGCCGCTGGGAGTGAGACTGTCGGGTGCCATGGTCCTGTTCCCTTACTCGGCCGCCAAGGCCGGGCCGCCGTTGGATACACGCAATTCGTCCAGAACCTCGCGCACGGCGGCAAGCGCGCCCTTCATGTGCTCGGGGTAGAGACGGCCGATGCAGCCCATGCGGAAGGAATCCGCCACCGTGAGCTTGCCCGGATAGATCACATAGCCGCGGTCCTTCAGCCCGTCATAGAAGCGCTGGAAGACGAACTTGGGATCGGTCGGCATGTGGAAGGTGATGATGATCGGCGCCTGCAGCCGCTCGGGCAGGAGCGTGCGGAAGCCCATGGCACGCATGCCGTCGATCAGCACCTTGCCGTTCTCGCGGTAGCGCTTGCCGCGGCCCGCGACGCCGCCCTCGGCCGCATGCTCCTCGATCGCCTTGCCCAATGCCACGATGACGTGGATGGGCGGCGTGAAGCGGTACTGGCCAGTGCGGGCGAAGGCTTCGGCCTGATCGAACAGGTCGAGGACAAGCGTGGTGGCGTTGCCCTTGCACTCGGCCAGCGCCTCGTTGCGGCAGACCACGAAGCCGAGGCCGGGCACGCCTTCCAGGCACTTGTTGGAGGACGCGGCCAGCGCGTCATAGTGGATCTGCCGGGCGTCGATCTCCAGCGCACCGAAGGCGCTCATGGAATCGACGAGCAGCCGGCGGCCCTGCCTCGCCACGAGCGCCGCGATCTCGGCAATCGGATTGAGGATGCCCGACGTCGTCTCGCAATGGACGGCGAAGACGTGGGTGATGGCCTTGTCGGCCGCCAGCAGCGCATCGAGCTTGGCAAGGTCCGGCGGCGTGTCCTCGGCGGTCTCGTAGCTCGTGACGGCCCGGCCCGCGATCTCGGCGATCTTCTTCGCCCGCTGGCCATAGGCCCCGTTGATCAGAACCAGCAGCTTGCCGGTCCTGGGGACAAAGGAGGTGATCATGGCCTCGACGGCGAAGGTGCCGGAGCCCTGCACCGGCACGGTGACGTGCGTGCCCTGGCCGCCGGCCAGCTCGACGATCTTGTCGAGCACCATCTTGTTGATGCGCAGGAACTCCGCATCGCGCGAGCCCCAGTCGTGGACCATGGCCTGCTTGACGCTGGCCGAGGTGGTGAGGGGGCCGGGCGTCAGCAGCAGCGCGTCGCCGGTGTCGGAAGTGGCTGGTTTCGTGGTGGGCATGTCCCGAATGATCGTCTCGCTCTCTCTATCCGTCCAGTATATAATCCCTATGTAACCTATCGGTTTCATTGATATGACGCCCAGCCAGCTCCGCGCCTTCCATCTCGTGGCCGAGCAGGGCTCGTTCTCGGCTGCCGCCCGCTCCTCTGGCCTCAGCCAGCCCAACCTCTCCGGCCAGGTGACGGCGCTGGAGAAGGCGTATGGCGTGCGCCTGTTCGACCGCCGCGGCCGGACCGTCACCCCGACCGAAACCGGCCGGCAGCTCCAGGGCGTCACCTCGCGGCTGTTCGCATTGCAGGAGGAGGCGCAGGCGCTGCTGGCGGGCGAGCAGACGCTCACCCGCGGGCATCTCAGGATCGCGGCCGACTCGGCGCACCATGTCGTGCCGATCATGGCGGCCCTCAGGAAGCGAGCCGGCGGTCTCACCTTTGCGCTCTCCATCGACAATTCCGCCACCGTGCTCGAGCGCCTGCTGCGCCACGAGGCCGACGTGGCGGTGATGGCCAAGAGCATCTCCGATCCACGGATGCATGCACTCAGGCTGCGCACCGACCGCGTCGTGCTGTTCGCTCCGGCGGGCCATGCGCTGGCCAAGCGCGGCCGCGCGCCCCTCACGGCTCTGGCCGACCAGGAGCTGGTGTTGCGCGAGCGCGGCTCGATCACGCGCGAAGTGCTCGAGCAGGCCATGGCCGCTGCCGATATCAAGCCGCGCGCCATCGTCGAGGTGCAGACCCGCGAGGGCGTGCGCGAGGCCGTGGCGGCAGGCTTCGGCGTCGGCGCGGTGTTCGCCAGCGAGCTCGGCGAGGACCGCCGCTTCCGCCGCATCGCCGTCACCGATGCCGATCTCGACGTGGCGGAGTACGCCGTCTGCCTGCAAGAGCGCCGTCGCGTTGCGCTTGTTCGGGCGTTCATGGACGAGGCCCTGCGGTTGGCGTCGTAAGAAAACCGTCAAAAAACTTTAACCGAGCGCCAACGGGGCGTAGGATTCGCAAATCATGCATGGCGCTGAAATCGTCCTGAACGTCATCGGCAGCGTCGCCTTGCTGCTGTGGGGCGTGCGCATGGTCCGCACCGGCCTCACGCGCGCCTTCGGAGCGACGCTGCGGCAGGCCATCGCCGCCTGCTCGCGCAACCGCTTCACCGCGTTCCTGGGCGGCATCGCCATCACCGGCCTGCTGCAGTCGAGCACCGCCACGGCGCTGCTCCTTTCGTCCTTTGCAGGCCGCGGGCTGATCCCGCTTTCCATCGCCTTCGCCGTCATGCTGGGCGCCGACGTCGGCACGACGCTGGCAGCACAGGTGCTGTCGTTCGACCTCGGCTGGGTGTCGCCCCTGATGATCGCGGTGGGCGTCATCGGCTTCCTGTCGAGCGATGCCGACAAGAGCCGCCATGTGGCGCGCGTCGCCATCGGGCTCGGCCTCATGCTGCTGTCGCTGAAGCTGCTGACGCTGGCTGCAGCGCCGCTGCGCACCGCGCACAGCTTCGTGGCCGTGCTGGAGGGGTTGCAGAACGAGTATCTGCTGGCCGCCATCGTCGCCACAGCCGCGACGTGGTTCGTCCATTCCAGCCTCTCGGTCGTGCTGCTGATCATGTCCTTCGCCGGCAGCGGCATCGTCGGGCCGCAGCTCGCGCTGGCGCTGGTGATCGGCGCCAATATCGGCGGGGCGCTGGCGCCCTACATGGCGCAGTCCGGCGCCGACGTCGAAGCCCGCCGCGTGCCGCTCGCCAACCTGCTCACGCGCGGCATCGTCGGCGTGGCGCTGCTGCCGTTCCTCGGCCCCATCGTCCAATGGCTCTCGATGATCGACGGCTCGGCGGCGCGCCTGCCGATCAACTTCCACACCGCCTTCAACCTCGTGGCGGCCTTCGTCTTCCTGCCCTTCACCGACGTGATTGCCTCGCTCTGCCGCCGGCTGCTGCCGGCCAAGCCGGTGGCCGCCGATCCCGGCAAGCCGCGCCATCTCGACCCCAACGTGCTCGATTCGCCGGCCGAGGCGCTGGGGTGCGCGGCACGCGAGACGCTGAACCTCGGCGACCGCGTGGCCGATATGCTGCGCCAGACGATGGATGTGTTCGAGCGCAACGACCAGCGGCTGGTGAAGTCGGTGGAGAATGCCGACGACGCCGTCGACCGGCTGCACGAGGCGATCAAGCTCTACCTCATCCAGGTCTCGCGCGCCGAGCTCAGCGAGGAAGAGAGCAAGCGCTACGTCGAGATCCTGAGCTTCACCATGAACCTCGAGCATGTCGGCGACATCGTCGACAAGAACCTGATGGAGCTCGCGTCCAAGAAGATCAAGAACCGCTACGCCTTCTCGCCCGAGGGCCTGGCCGAGCTGAAGCAGTTCCATGGCCGCGTCATCGAGAATTTGCGGCTGGCGCTCAACGTCTTCACCACGCGCGACATCACTCTGGCGCGCCGGTTGATCGCCGAGAAGACGGCGATGCGAGAGGCCGAAGCGAAGTCGGCCGAGAGCCACTTCGCCCGCCTGCGCGAGGGCCGGACCGCCTCGATCGAAACAAGCTCGATCCACATGGACGTGATCCGCGATCTCAAGCGCATCAACGGCCATCTGACGTCCGTCGCCTATCCCATCCTCGAAGCCGCCGGCGAGCTGACCGATACACGGCTGAAGCCCCTGCCCGACCCGGCCTCGGCACCGCCGCCTACCGGGGAGACGGCACCGTCGACCTAGCGACTGCGGCCGGGTTACGAAAGGTAACGCTTTAAATAACGGAGAATCAAAGGGACGGCCCCTGCGAACGCCAGGGTTATCGCGCGTGGCGCTCGCTGAAGAGTAAAGGTCCCTCGCTGCGCTCGAGATGACAGTTTTTGTGGTTCGGCGCAGAGCGCCGACCAAGGAAGAAATGCTGTCATCTCGAGCGCAGCGAGGGACCTTGCCTCTGACCTCAGCCACACATGCGATAGCCCGGCTGCGCACGCAGGTTTGCGCCGGCGCAAATCGCAGGTGCCGGCGGCCGCGATCGACAGGGACAAGAGTCGCGGACGACACCATGTGCCGACCATAGGCGCATCTCCGTCGGGAGGCCTATTTCGGTCGTTACTGCCGCCGCCCTACTTCTTCGGATCGGCCTTGTTGTCGTAGCGCTTGGCCCATTCGGCGAGGATGCGCTCGCGGTTGCGGGCGGCCCAGGCGAAGTCGTTGTCCATCAGCAGCGATGCGAGATTGTCGGGCAGGTTCTTGATCGGCTTGGAGAACTCCGGCCGTGCCGCCACCGCCCGGCTCTCGGCGTACATGCGCATGCCGGCGTCGGAGGCCGCCCAGTCGGCGAGCTTCTTCACCGCGTCGGGGTGGGGTGCTCCCTTCACCACGGCGAAGGCGTTCATCTCCCAGCCCAGCGCCTTCTTCGGGAAGACGATCGAGACGGGAGCACCCTGGGCCAGCTCGCGCGCGGCACGGAGATCGAAGGCGATGCCGACCACCGCCTCGCCGCGTGCCGCGAGCGTCGCGGGCTGCGAGCCGGAATGGGTGTAGCGCCAGATATTCTCATGCAGGGCGTCCATGAACTTCCAGCCCGCCTCCTCGCCCATGCCCTGCAGCCACGCAGAGACATCGAGGAAGCCGGTGCCGGACGACAGCGGATGCGGCATCACCACCTTGCCCTTGTAGACGGGCTTGGCGAGGTCCTCCCAGCTCTCGGGCTTGGGAATGCCGAGCTTTTTGCCCTCGACCTCGTTGTAGACGATCGCCGCTACCCAGGCGGAGTTGCCGAACCAGCGCGGCGGGACGGTCGGGTCGCGGAACTTGGCCGGGACCTGGGCCAGGCCCGGCGGTGAATAGGGCAGCAGCACGTCGGCGTCGGCGAGCTGGCCGAGGCTGGAGGCCGCCACGCCCCACACTGCGTCGGCGCGCGGATTGGCCTTCTCGGCCAGCAGGCGGGCGGTGATGACGCCGTTGGCGTCGTGCACCCAGCGGATCGTGACGCCCGGCACGTCCTTCTCGAACGTGGCCTTGTAGGGGCCGAGGTCTTCCTTTTCGTAGGAGGTGTAGACGACGACTTCCTCGGCCGCCGCCGCGCCGATGAAGGCGAGCGAGACCAGGACCGAAGCGATGATACGCATGACTACTCCTCTTACAGCTTGATGCGCGCCCCTGCGGGATCGTAGAGGCAGCGCAGCGACACCTTGGCCTTGAGCCGGGTGCCGGCGAGGTCGATCTCGAACCGGCCCGACTCGAGCCACGCCGCATCGAGCGGCTGGCCGTCGTCGCGCCGGGCATAGCCGAGGCCGATGGCGGCGCCGACCGTGTGGCCGTAGCCCGCCGAGGTGAGATCGCCCAC
>CANIRG010000339.1 GCA_947469635.1 Rhodospirillales bacterium
TGAGACGAACGATGTGCTCGTTCTGGTGGCTGTAGATGTCGTATTTCTGGACGTCGAGGTCCTCGAGCACGATCTCGCGGTTCATCACCTTCTGCTTCCACTGGGCCTGCTCCGCCTCGGCGGCGTGGAACTCCGGCATCACCTCTCTCGCGAACAGCTCCAGCGAGCCGCAGATATCCTCGTGGCTGGTCTTGCCCGCCTGGTTGAGCAGGATCACCTGATCGACGCGGCTCGCCTGAAACTGGCGCAGCTTCTTGCGGATCGTCTCGGGTGAGCCGATCAGGCCCGATTCGAGCGCCTTCTTCTCCTCAGGCCCGCCCTTCCAGCTCTGGTACTCCTTCCAGAGATCGGAGGTGCCCGGCGCATCGACGCCTTTCCGGCCATAGTAGGAGAGCGCAAAGATGAAGAAGGTCCAGCCCGCGGCCTTCGCCTCGGCCTCTGCGTCGGTGGCGGCGCACATGAAGCCCGACACCATCGCGACGTTGGGATTGCTCGGGTAGTCGGCGAGCTTCTTCGAGTTGTTCAGAAGGTTGTTGTAATACTTGTGCACCCAGGCGCGCGCGGCCTCGGGCGTCACGAAGGTGAAGCCCAGCGCGCCCATGCCCCATTCGCCCGCCTTGCCGATGGTCTGGATGTTGGAGCAGGCGACCCAGAGCGGCGGATGCGGCTTCTGCATCGGCTTGGGGATCACGTTGCGCGCGGGGAAATCGTAATACTGGCCGTGGAACTCCCAGCTCTCCTTGGTGAACATCGGGATGATGGCCTTCACGGCCTCCTCCCAGCGCTCGCGCTTGTCGCGCACCTTGACGCCGAAGGGATGCAGCTCGGCCGGTCCTGCCGCCTCACCCATGCCGAGCTCGACACGCCCGCCCGAGAGCAGGTCGAGCGTCGAGATCTTCTCCGCCACGCGATGCGGATTGTTGGTCGTGAGCTGGACCACGCCATGGCCCAGCCGGATGCGCTTGGTGCGCTGGCTGGCGGCGCCGAGGAACACTTCCGGCGCCGAGGAGTGCGAGTATTCCTCCAGGAAGTGATGCTCGACCTCCCAGGCGTAATCGTAGCCAAGCTTGTCCGCGAGCTCGATCTGCGTGAGCGAGTCCTGCAGCAGCTGGTACTCGCTCGTGGGGCCCCACGGCCGCGGAAGCTGATGCTCGTAGAAGATGCCGAATTTCATGGCGCTGCCTTGCAGAAGGTGGAGATGCGATCGACGATCGTGGGCACGAGCTGGGGCGGGAAATCGTGGCCCCAGCCGGGAATGGTCTGAAGCTCGGCGCCCGGCACCAGCCGCGCGACGTCGCGGCCGCATTCCACGGGCAGCAGCGGATCGTCCTCGCCGTGCATGACCAGCGTCGGCACCTGGATGGTCTTGAGCAAGTCGACGCGATTGCCGGAGGCCAGCACCGACACGTATTGCCGCGCCGTGCCCTGCGGATACCAGCGGCGGTCGACGTTCTTCTCGACGAAGGCGCGCAGCACGGGTTCCGGCGTGGGATAGCCGGGGCTGCCGATGGTGCGGCGCAGCTTCATGCCGTGGCTGACGAGTTGCTCCCGCGCCTGGCCTTCGGGCTGGGAGCCCAGCATCGCCAGCGCCTCGGGCTTGCCCGGCGGCAGGTCGCGCCGGCCGCTCGTGGAGTAGATCGACACCATCGAGCGCGTGCGCTCGGCATGTTGCGCGGCCACGATCTGCACGATCATGCCGCCCATCGAGGCGCCCACCATATGCGCCTTGTCGATGCCGAGCGCGTCGAGCAGGCCGAGCGCGTCGGCGGCCATGTCGTCGAGATGGTAGGGCGCGTCGGACCGTTCGCCCTTCATCACCTTCTGCAGCGCCGCGGGCAGGTCGGGCACGCCCCACGAATCGAAGCCCGTGGAGAGGCCCGAGTCGCGATTATCGTAGCGGATGACGTAGAAGCCACGATCCGCCAGCCCCTTGAACAGCGAGTCGGGCCAGATCGTGAGCTGCGCGCCCAGCCCCATGACCAGCAGCAACGCCGGATCGGACTTGTTGCCGATCGTCTCGTACTCGATCTCGATGCCGTTTGCCCTGGTGCGTGCCATGTCGCCTCCTGTCACCTGCGACGGTCGACGGCCTGCGCCAACCAAACCACGGCTGCCATCGCCGCTTCGAGCGCCGCCTCGTTCGAGGCATAGGCACTTCCCGAGTAGTATGCCACCGGCGTCCATGCCCCGGCATCCTCGACGTCGCGCCGGAATTCCTCGAAGCCGAAAGTCCCGTTCGGACGGCGAAACAGGTCGACGCAGCGATTGTGCTCGGCATTCTCGATGCTGTCGAAGACGAGCCAGGACTTGTCGATGCGCCGCGACATGCCCGCTCAATACCGCCCGCGCCGCGCCGCCCACCACAAAGCGAGCGGCTTGCGCCATGGGCTCATCTCGCCGTCGAGGAACAGCGCCGGCAACAGCACCGGCAGCGCCCGCGGATCCACTTTTGTCTGCAACGACCGCGCTTCGGCGAGCAGTTCCCGGCGCTCCGGCCCCTCGCCCATCAGCGCCGCCGCCGCCACCGCTCGCGCGGCCTCGCGAGACATCGCATCCTCGGGGCCGAGCACGGCAAGCTGCAGGTCGGCCAGCGCATGCCCTGTGCGAACCACGTCGAGCGGACCCTCGATCTCCTCCTCGCGCGCATCGACCAAGGCGGAGAGCTTCTCGATCGCGATACCGTGCCGATGGATGGTTTCGCGCAGCGACTCGACGATCGGCTGCGCGCGCACAACGCCTGCACCTGCCGCTTCGGCCACCGCCTCGCGCCACCATTCGAGCCTTATGCGTGCCAGGAGCGGCTCGCGCGTGACCGAGCGGGTGCGCGCCAGCTCGTGATTGAAGGCCAAAACAGCCAATAAACCGCGCCGTGCCGGCTCCGGCGCGAACAACGCCGCGAGGAAGCGCTCGCGGTCGGCGGCGCGCACGAGGTCGAGCACGTAGCGATGCGACACACCAGGTGCGCAATAGGGGTCAGTCACTTTGGGCTCTGATCTGCATGAAACGACCGCTGCGACCGTTGAACGCATCGGCTCCCGAGCTTAGAATGGTTCGTTCGATATTTTCCAATCCGTTCAACAACATAAACGGGGGAGTTTGTTAATGGGTGCCATCTTTACATCGCTCGAGAGGACGCTCGCCGCCGGCGTCGTCCTGCTCATCATCATCGTGCTGCTGGTCGGCGCGGCAACCGGCCAGATGACCAAGATCGACCACGCCTGGGCGACCTTCGCCATGCGCTGGCTGCACGTGCTGAGCGGCGTCATGTGGATCGGCCTGCTGTGGTACCTGAACTTCGTCCAGGTCCCGACCATGCCGAAGATCCAGCCGGTCGAGACGCGCACGGCGATCACCAAGTTCATCGCGCCCAACGTGCTGTTCTGGTTCCGCTACGCCGCGCTCGCCACCGTCGTCACCGGCCTGCTGCTGGCCTGGATGAACGGCTACATCCTGCAGGCGCTGACCCTGCAGAAAAACTTCATCATGATCGGCATCGGCATGTGGATGGCGCTCGTGATGGCCTTCAACGTCTGGTTCATCATCTGGCCGAAGCAGCAGCAGATCCTGGGCCTAGTCGAGGCGACCGCCGAGCAGAAGGCCAAGGCCGCGCCGATCGCGCTCTACGCCAGCCGCTTCAACACCATGTTCTCCATCGGCATGCTCTATTGCATGGTGGCGCAGCAGAACATGCCCGTCTGATCCGAGACCTTCGGACGAGCGGAACGGGGCCCTTCGGGGCCCCGTTCTATTTCGAGGCCCGCCAGGCGGCGACGATGGCGTCGGCCGTGCGGGCGGCATCCTGTAGCGTCGTCGGCCAGCCGCTGACCGAGATCCGCATCACCCATCGGCCGCGCCATTTGGCACCACCAGCATAGGCGACACCGTCGGTCTGCAGCCGCGCGATGGTGGCGAGGGTCCGCTCATCGTCGTCGCCGAAGCGCAGGATCGCCTGGTTGAGCACGACCTCGTTCAGCACCGCGATGCCGGGCTCGGCAGCGACGCGCTCGGCGATCAGGCGCGCGGCGCGGCAATGACGGTCGACCATCTCGGCGATACCGGCACGACCGAGATGGCGCAGCATTGCCCAGGTGGCGAAGCCGCGGGCGCGGCGCGACAGCTCGGGCACGAAATGCGTAGGATCGCGCTCTCCTTCGCCGACCGACGGCAGGTAGCTCGCCGCGATCACCATCGCCCGGCGGTGAGCCTCCGAATTGCGCACGATGGCGTAGCCACAGTCGTAGGGCGTCTGCAGCCATTTATGGCCGTCGGTCGCCCAGGAATCGGCGAGCTCGACGCCCTCGGCAAGAGGTGCTTGTGGCGTGCTGGCTCGGGCCCACAGGCCAAAGGCGCCGTCGACATGCACCCACGCACCCTTGGCATGGGCGAGCGGCACCAGGACGGCATGCGGATCGAAGGCGCCTGAATTGATCTGACCGGCCTGGGTGATGACGATGGTCGGGCCCGTGCACTGGGCGAGCGAGCGTTCGAGCGCTTCCGGCCGTATCGCGCCCTGGGAATCCACCGCGATCTTCACGGGTCGGTCGTGACCGAAGCCCAGGAACTGCAGGGCGGAGAAGACGGTGGCATGCGCCTCCTCGCCGATCAGCAGATTGACGAGAGGCGCACCGAACAGCCCCTGCCGCTCGACGTCCCAGCCGACGCGCCGCAGCACTTCGCCCCGCGCCGCGGCGAGGCCGACGAAGTTGGCCACCGTGGCGCCGGTGACGAAACCGACCGAGGCGCTGGCCGGTAGGCGCAGGATGTCGAGCAGCCATTTCTCGGCGACGGCTTCCGCCGCCGCGGCGGCCGGCGAGGCGATATGGTTGCCGGCGTTCTGGCCCCAGGCCGAGGTCAGCCAGTCGGCCGCGACGCCGACCGGATGCGAGGCGCCGATCACCCAGCCATGGAAGCGCGGACCGGTGGACGCATGCAGGCCGGGGCCGGCGAGACGCACGAGCTCGTCGATGACGCTCGTGTCGTCCGCTCCTGCTTCCGGCGTCGGCGCCTGCCACGCCCTGGCTGCTGCGGCATAGGTCTGCTCGGGTCGCTGCGGCCGGCTTTCGAGGGTGCGACGATACTCTGCGGCGAGCTCGGCCGTTCGGCGGAACAGCTCGCTGTCGCTCACGGCCGTCGCGCCAGCGCGAGGCCGACGCCTGCGCCGACCAGCAGCCCGCCGGTGATCCGGTTACGTAGCCTCGCATGGGCGACCAGCAGCGCACGCAGGCGTCCAGCCAGGATCGCCCACAGGCTGTCGCAGACGAGCGCCACGCCGAGGAACGTCACCGCCAGCAGCAGGAGCTGCTCCGGTGCACTGGGACCGGGCACGATGAATTGCGGGAAGAAGGCGCCGTAGAACAGCAGCGTCTTGGGGTTGGTCAGCCCGACCAGGAAACCACGGGCATAGATCGCCCGCGCCGAACGTGCCTGAGCCCGGGTGCCGGCGAGATCGACGACGGGCGCGCGCCACGCCGCGATGCCGAGCCAGACCAGGTAGGCCACGCCCAGCCAGCGCAGCCAGTCGAAGCTCGCGGCCAGGACGTTCAATACAGCCGTCGCGCCGGCGACGGTGAGGCCGAGCTGGATCACCACGGCGGTCGAGGTGGCGGCCACGGTGAGCAGGCCGAAACGTGTGCCGTGGGCCACGCTGTTGGCCACGATCAACGCGACGTTGGGGCCGGGGATCACCATCAGCACGACGGTGGCGGCGATGAAGGCGAGGTAAAGCTCGAGCGGCATCATGGCCGCATCATAGCGGGATCAGCGCCGCCGCCACGCGCCGTCCTTCGGCCAGCAGCACATTGTAGATGCGACAGGCCGAGCCGGTATCGACCACCTCCAGCGCCAGGCCCGCCGATTTCAGCGCCGCCCGCCGGGCGGGCGAAACGAAGAGGGCGCGCGGGCCACAGCCCAGCACGAGGATCTCGGTCGGAACGGCGGCTGTGCGGAGGGCTGCGAGATTGTCGAGCGCCAGCTCGTCGGCGGTGGCCACGTTCCAGGCCGTCGTCACGGTGGGCGTGGCCAGCACGGGCTGGCGCCACTCCTGCCCCCCGATGAGAAAGCGGCCGGGGCCATAGGTTCGGATGATCTGGACCTGCGACGGATCGGGCGTCCGCAGGGTCTTGTCGAGAGGGGCCTGTTTCGGCGGGATCACGCCTTGGCCTTGTCGGGCTTCTCCTCGTCGTCGGCCCGTGCCTGACCCGGCCTGACATTGAGGTAGACCAGGACGGCGCAGGCGATCCAGATCGACGAGTAGGTGCCGACGATCACGCCCCACAGCATGGCGATCGAGAAGCTGTAGAGCACAGGCCCGCCGAACAGCACCAGCGCCAGCACCGCAACGAACACGGTGCCCGAGGTCATCAGGGTGCGGGCAAGCGTCTCGTTGATGCTGAAGTTCAGCACCTCGATCAGGCTCATCTTCTTATAGCGACGGAAATTCTCGCGCACCCGGTCGAACACGACGACCGTGTCGTTGATCGAGTAGCCCGCGATGGTGAGCAGCGCCGCCAGCGCCGTCAGGCTGAAGTCGAGCCGCAGCAGGACGAACAGGCCGACCGTCGAGATGACGTCGTGCAGCATGGCGATCAGCGCGCCGACGCCGAACTGCCATTCGAAGCGGAACCAGACGTAGAGGGCGATGGCGCCCAGCGTCGCCAGCACGGCGATCACGCCGCTGTGCATCAGCTCGGCGCCGATCTTGGGACCGACCGATTCGGTGCCGCGCAGCTCGTGCTTGTCGCTGATGGCGTCCTCGATCATCTTGATCGCCACCTGCTGGCACCATTCGGCGCGCTGCTCCGGCGTCATGTCGATCTTGGCGGTGCCGGTCGTGCCGCGCGGCAGCTGGCGTTCGAGGATGGTGAGGCCGACGCGGCTCACCGCATCGCGCCAGCCCGCACTGTCGAGGGCGCGCGGGGCGGTGAACTCGACGTCGCCGGTGCCGGACGCACCCGGCTTCGCGGCCCAGCCGTCGCCTGCCCGGCGCTTCATCACGCGGTCGGCGTTGGCCACGCACTGGTTGCTGCCTTCCTGGCGCTGCACGCGGATCAGGGCGGTGGTGGAATCGCCGAACTCCTGCAGCGTGACCTCGCCGACACCCAGCGCGCCGGTGGTGGCGCGCAGCTCCTCGAGATGGATCGTGCCCTGCTTGGCCCGCACCTGGATGGCGATGCCGCCCTCGAAGTCGATGCCGAAATTGAGGCCGAACACGAAGACCGCGGCCAGCGACAGGATGTTGATGACCGTCGACCCGATGAGCGCCACCTTGCGCTGGCGCAGGAAGTCGAAGGTCGTATGCGCCGGAACGAGGCGGAGCGGCTTCCACAACATCGGCGCCTCAGATCGGCAGATCGGTCGGCCGCCGCCAGCGCACCCAGGCGGCCAGCAGCA
>CANIRG010000340.1 GCA_947469635.1 Rhodospirillales bacterium
AAGGGTTCGAAGTCGGCTTCGCTCGCAGGCGCGAACCGCCAGGCCTCAGGCACGCGCGGCGATCCTAGCCACGCGCGGCTTTGCGACGGCGAGCCAGTCCTTGGTGTCGAGCTCCATCGAGCGGTCGAGGCGGCCGGCGTTGAAGAACAGCGTCTCGTTGCCCAGCAAATCTTCCTCGACGACGATCGTGAGGGCGGGATCGAGGGCGAAGGGCGGCACCGCACCCATGACGCAGCCGGTGATCTGCTGCGCCGTCTCGGGGCTGGCGAAGCCGCACTTGCGCGCCTCGAACAGCGCCGCGACGGCCGCGAAGTCGAGCTTGCGGCTGCCGGGCAGGATGGCGAGCACATTGCGCCTTCCCCCGCCGCCGCCGCGCACGTCGAGCACCATCGCCTTGGCGGCCTGGTCGGGACGGTTGCCGCGGATGATGCTGATCGCCTCGGACCTGCCCTCGGCCTCGTGCTCGATCACACGGAACTTCGCCTTGGCCTCGCTGAGCAGCGCCACCAGCCGGTCGAACACGTCAGCGGCCACGGACGACCTTCTCGGACAGGAGCTTCAGCGCATCCTTGAGGCTCGGCACCTTGCCGTCGGCCGGTGCGATCCCGGCGTCGATGGTGCGGCGATGGCTCTTCTCGATCGCCTCGGTCATCAGCGGATTAACGCCGGTCTCGCGCAGCGTCTGCGCCACCAGGCCCATCTCTTCCCAGCGGCGATGGGCATGGACGACATGGGTCTGCACCAGCATGGCGATCGAGCCGCCGAAGGTCGTCGAATCGACGTCGCCCAGGCAGCCCAGCACCTCGGGCAGGATGCCCTGGCGCTCGGCCGCGACCAGCGCCTCGACACCCAGCGCCTCGACGCCCTTCATGATCACCGAGCGCAGCATCTTCACCGACGAGGCGCTGCCGGGCTTGGTGCCCAGGTGTTTGGCCTCGAAGCCGTTGCCGTTCATCCAGGCCACGACCGTGTCGGCGCCGTCACCCGCGACCAGCATCGGCGCCTTGATGCCCTGCTTGAAGAAGCCGCCCATGACGGCGATATCGATGTAATGCCCGCCGCCGCTCTCGATGGCGGCGCGGTCCTCGTCCGACATCTTGCCGGTGACGGTGCAGAGATCGAGATAGTGCGCGCCCTTCTTGAGCAGCGGCGCGGCGGACTGGGCCGCCGACAGCGCATGCTCGCCTTGGACGGCGCAGATCACCAGATCGGCCTCGGCCAGCGCCTCGGTGTAGCTGCCGTCGATAGCGACATCGAGCGCGCGGGCCGCCTTGCCCAGCGTCGTGCCGCGCTCGTCCTGATCGAGCGCGGTGTCGATGGCGATGATGCGCCGCGGGGCATTGTCGCCCGGCTTGGAGGGACCACGCCAGCCGCCTTCGACCGCAAGGCCGCGCGCGATGGCCGACCCTGCTTCGCCGAACCCGAGCAGGGCGATGACACGGGGGGAGATTTGCATCAGTCCTCGTTCTGACGGGCGGCCTGGGTGTCGCGCGAGGAGGCGATGCGCAGCTTCGGCCGCACGGCAGCCACCGCCGGCGTGTGGCGCTCGGCGATGCCGGCATAGAGTTGCTTGCCCGATTCGATCACGCTGACGCCGGCGAAGCGGCCGAGCCAGCGCTGGCCGAAGCGCTCGACGGCCGGCGCCATGCGCAGCGCCAGGCGCGAATGGGTGGGGGGCATGAACAGAGCGCGGGTCTGAGCCAGCGGCGCGAACATGTTGGCACGCAGCAGCGAGGCCACCTGGCCCGCGGAATAGGGATGGCCCTGGAAGAAGGGCGAGCGGTCGATCTGCGACCACAGGCCGGCGCGCGTCGGCACCACCGTGACCAGCCGGCCGCCGTCGGCCATGACCCGCCAGATCTCGCGCAACATCGGCCGGATCTGCTCGCTGCATTCCACGGCATGGACCAGCAGCACGCGGTCGATAGAGCGGTCGGGCAAGGGCAGGTCGAGCTCGTCGACCAGGGCCGTCAGGTTGCGGCCCTCGCGTGGCCAGCGCGTCACGCCCTGCTGGGTCGGCATGAAGGCCAGCGTCCGCTCCGCCTCCTCGCGGAAGGGGCGCAGGAAGGGCGTGGCATAGCCCAGCCCCAGCACGCGCTCGCCGCGCACGTTGGGCCAGACTTCGCGCAGCCGCCGGCGCAGCAGCCGCACGGTCATCTGGCCGAGCGAGCTGCGATAGAATTCGTTGAGGTCGAGGACGTCGATCCGCATGCTATGATCCTACCATATTCACCACAGCAACGAAGCGGCCCGCAAGGAGGCTCCAGATGAGCACCACCCTAGATATCGTCCGCATCCCGGTCCTGAGCGACAATTACGTGTGGCTGATGCGCGAGCCGCAGAGCGGCGCGGTCGCCGTCGTCGATCCCGCCGTGGCCGGCCCCGTGCTGGCCGAGGCCGAGAAGCGGCGCTGGAAGATCACCCATATCCTGAACACGCACCATCACGGCGACCATATCGGCGGCAACCGCGAGATCAAGGCGGCCACCGGCTGCATCACCGTGGCCTTCCGCCGCGACAGCGCCCGTATCCCCGACATCGACGTGGCCGTGGAGGACGGCGACCGCTACCGCTTCGGCGAGGCCGAGGCCGAAGTGTTCTTCGTGCCCGGCCACACAAGCGGCCATATCGCCTATGCCTTCCGCGACCAGCGCGCCCTGTTCTGCGGCGACACGCTGTTCGCGCTGGGCTGCGGCAAGATGTTCGAAGGCACGCCGCAGCAGTTCTGGACCTCGCTCGCCCGCCTGCGCGCCCTGCCCGACGACATGCGCGTCTACTGCGCCCACGAATACACCCAGTCCAACGCCCGCTTTGCCCTGACCGTGGAAACCGGCAACCAGCTGCTCAAGGCCCGCTCGGCCTCGATCGACGCCGCCCGCGCCCGCGGTGAGGCCACGGTGCCAAGCCTGCTGGGCGAGGAGAAGCAGACCAACCCCTTCCTGCGCGCCGACGTGCCGGCGGTGCAGCAGGCCGTCGGCATGGCCGGCGGCGATCCGGTCGCCGTGTTCGCCGAGGTCCGCCACCGCAAGGATGTGTTCCGCTGAGAGGGGAGAGTCCTTCGGAAATTCCGGAAAGTCTTTTCCGCAATTCCGGCAAGTGTTTCCACCACCCCTGTCATCATCAGCAGCGAAGGATCTCGTTGCAGCACCAGACGCCTGTGCCTGATTGCACCGTGACATCCTCGCTATGCTCAGGATGACAATGGTTTCTCACTGACGACAGGTCGGCGCATCATCGGTCCTCGCCAAACTGCCTGCCCAATTGCGGAAATGAACCTCACCGGGTGCGTTAGCCTGGTGGGCTTTTGTGAATCCTGATCCGCTCTTTTCCGAAGAGCACTGACAGCCGCGAGATGAGCACTGTCCAGTCCGGCGCCCAGTTGCTCGGCCTGTCGTGCGAAAAGGCATTGATGTAAAATAGATTGCCAGGATCGGAGCCGTTATCGACGCCGAAATGCGTTTCCGATCCCAAATGAATGCTGAAGGCCACGTTGGATTGCGCTGGTAGGGGGAAGTTCCTTATCTCAGCCCCCTTCTCGTTCGCGAACCTACCCAGTTCCGCCAGCAACATACTCTTGTCCTGACCGGTCGCTTTAACGACGACCATCGCCTGCTGGACCCACATCTTGCCGGTATTCTCGTATTGTCTCGGTTCGACCAGCTTGAAGATGGACCAACCGACCGTTGCGACGGTGCAGACGAGAGTCGATCCACCAACGCTGAGCATCAGCCAAAAAAACATAGGCCATTTGCTGCGGGGAACTCGCAATGAGAGCGACATCGAAAATGGAACAGATGAGGTTCGATAGCTTGTCCAAAGCTCACGAGCTACAATGATCGCGAGTGGTATGCCGATCATGCTGCCTAGCATCGCTTCGCCCATTATCATCTGCGTGTCTCCTCCCACACAAGCAATAGACGCAGGGCAGTCGCAGCCTCCGTCGCCGCCTTGTGCCAACGAAGTTCTGCCTCGGCGATCTTCACGTCCTCGCGGGCGAGGGCTTCGGAAGACCAATGGCGTCTTGCATCCCCAAGAGGCAGGTCATCGGTTGCGGAATCGATGCCAGCGAATACATCCAATTGAGACCCAATGTCCTTGTCGGGAACATCCTGATAGGCGCTGAGTTTTCGAGCTGTTTCGACAACGCCCGTTTCGTCCGCCAGGAATCGCGTCACCAGTGCGAGCATCTGTGTCCAAACCGATGCTCGATACTCCAGGTTGATGCGATAGGCCGTTCGATCCATCTGCGTGTCTGCCGAGATAGACCTGTCTACCGGATTGTATCGATCCCTGCAGGTGTTTCATGGACGGACCTCGGACGCCGAGAACACCGACTCTATGGTGGGCGCTGAGTCGCAGCGCAGCAGGTAGCCTCCGGTCGGGCCGTTGATCGCCGATCTGGAGGCAACAGAAAGGTCGCAACCGGTGGGCGCATGAACATTTGCGAAAGCTTCAGCGGAGGGGCTGGCTGTATCTGCGCAACCATCGGCACAAGCTAAGCATATCGCTGGAGCCTGAGGCGAGGGCGGCCATGGCGAGGACGCATTATGCTGAAGGGCGATTTCTTCGGAAATTCCGGAAATCCGGCTTCTTGCCGGGTCGGCGATTTTCCGGAATTTGCGAAGGACTCCTTATCCTCCGCTCTCTCTCGTTTGCAGGGTCATCGAGAGATCAACGGAGAGGATAGAAGTCTCGGACGACAGAGCCTCTCCAGAAGTCTCGCTTGTATCTTTGACCCCTCTTCGAGAGAGATACCCTGCGATATCCTCATAGATGAAGAGGCTATTGTGAATTTCCCTCGTGCCTGTGGTCGAGAAGGAGGAATGAGTCCTTCAGAAATTCCGGAAATTCGTCGTCGGACCGCTTCGGCGATTTTGCGGAGTATCCGAGGGGCTCCCTACCCTGCGCTCCGTCACTCGCAGGTCATCGAGAGAGGGCGAGGACAGGATGGAAGTCCTGGAGGAACAGGGAGACCCTAAGGTGCCATTGGTTCCCCTTCAATGAAGAGACCATGCAATATCTTCAGGGATGAGGAGATCTATTGAGGATCGCCATCGTACCTATCGTCGAGAATGAGGCCTGAAGAGTCCTTCGGAAATTCCGGAAAATGGTCTGGAAGGCGCGAAGGCGAGTTTCCGGAGTTTCCGAGGCACTCTTTACCGCCGCGCCAGACACAACCCCACACCCGCCGCCATGATCGCGGCCAGCGCGCCGAACAGCACGCCCTGCGAGAAGGTGAGGAACAGGAACGGCGCGCTCAGGGGGCCGACGGCGGCGCCGAAGTCGCGCCAGGTCGAGTAGCTTGCCTGGCTGGAGAGATAGCCGCCGGTCACGCGCTGCATCACCATCACCGGGATCAGCGTGTTGAACAGGCCGCGCGTGAGCACGATCACGATGCTGCCCATCAGGTCGAGCTGGCAGGCGATCAGGATGTAGCCCGCAACCAGGACCACGCCGGTGAGGGTGGCGACGCGACGGGCGCCGAAGCGGTCGCTCGACCAGCCGCCGACCGGGCCGCCGCTCGCCTCGATCAGGCAGCGCAGCGACAGCACCAGCGACGTCGCCACGATCGGCGCCACCGAGGTCACCGAGTCGCGCAGCAGGAAGGCGAGTGTGAGCAGGAAGACGCCGTCGCCGCTGAAGCCCATCAGGAAGCCCCAGACCTCCAGCCGCTGCGGACGGGGGAAGCGAAAGCCACGCGGGCGCGCCGGCTCGGCGGGCAGGTGCGGGAGCATCAGGGCGAGCAGGGGCGCCACCGCCGTGATCGCGCCCAGGATGAGAAAGACGTTGCGCGGTCCCACCGACAGCACCAGCAGCGCGCCGCCGATGAAGGAGCGGGCCTGGGCCACGCCGATGATGCCGCGGCTCGTGCCCACCCGCTTGCCGGCGTTGGCACGGTCGGCCACGGCGTAGGCGAGCGAGCCGAGATTGAGGGCGGCGAAGGAGATGCCCCACAGCATGCGCGCGGCGATCTGCAAGGCCTCGCCGCCGTCGAGCCCGTAGCAGATCGTCGACACCGCGCCGCCCGCCGCCGCGGTTATCATCAGCGTGCGCGGGCCCAGGCGCTCGCCCGCCGCCGCCATCACCGAATTGGCGAGCAGGCGGACCCAGCGGTTGAGCGACAGCAGCACGCCCACCATGAACAGGCTCATGCCGAACTGCTCGTGATAGAGCGGCAGCACGGCGTAGATCAGCGTGTCGCCCAGCAGGCCGAGCCCCAGCACCAGGCCCGACAGAGCGACGGTGCGGCCGCTGACGGTCGAAGGGGCTGCCGTCGTCACGGAAGGCCTATTGGGCGCGCAGCACCAGCGCCTCGCGCAGCGCCGCCCCGCAGATCGCAGCTCCGCGCCGCGCGCCATGCAGCAGCATCGGTGAGCTGAGGAACCCGTGCAGCATGCCGCCGAACTCGACCAGGTCGGCCAGCGTGCCGTCCTGCTGCAGCCGCCAGGCATAGGCGCGGCCCTCGTCGCGCAGGGGATCGTAGCCCGCGGTCACGACAAGAGCGGGCGGCAGGCCGGCGAGCGACGTCGCGCGCAAGGGTGAAAGACGCCAGTCGGCGCGCGCGGTCTTCTCCGGCGCGTAGTGATCGAAGAACCACTCCATGGTGGCGGCGTTCAGCCCATAGCCGTCGTTGAACAGCCGGTAGGAATCGGTGCGGGCCACGGCATCGAGCACCGGGTAGGCGAGCAGCTGCATCCTGAGCTTCGGCCCGCCGGTGTCGCGGGCCCAGATCGACACGGCGGCGGCGAGGTTGCCGCCGGCGCTGTCGCCACCGATGGCGAGTCGGTTGGGATCGATGCCGATCGCGGGCCCGTGGGCCGCCACCCACTTCAGCCCGGCCACGACATCGTCGAAGGCGCCGGGGAAGCGGGCTTCGGGCGCCAGCCGATAGTCGATGGCGACCACGGCGATGCCGGCCTCGAGCGCGAGCTGGGAGCAGAGAACGTCGTGGCTGTCGAGATTGCCGAACACCCAGCCGCCGCCATGGGCATAGACCAGGGCCGGCAACCTGGTCTCGATGGGGGCCGATTCGGGCCGGTAAAGCCGCACCGCCAGCGGGCCGCCCGGCCCGGCGAGGGTGCGGTCGCTCACCGCAACGCCGTCGGGGCGGGGCCCCTGGGCGCCGGCGCGCGTCGAGAGATAAAGCTCGCGCGCGGCCTCCGGCGTGAGGGTGTTCCAGGCGGGCCGGCCGGCGGCCGCCATGAGGTCGATCAGTCGCTGTGATTCAGGGTCGAGTGCCATGGACGCATTCTAAAGCAAATCTCCTCACGATTTTCTGCAATTTGCGAAGGTGTTTCGCGTTAAACTGCGCCATGACGTTCGATCCCGATGACGGCGCGCCACGGCCGCCTGCGATACCCCTGTGGCGCAGGACATGGAACTGG
>CANIRG010000341.1 GCA_947469635.1 Rhodospirillales bacterium
GCGGATCGATTGGCCGGCTTGGTGAAGCTCGGCAATCTTGTAGCGCTCGTCGAGGTTGATTTGATCGTAGTGCTTGCCCATTGCAACACCTTAAGCTGGTGTTGCACTTC
The DNA here is from genome assembly GCA_947469635.1 of Rhodospirillales bacterium. GTDB lineage: Bacteria > Pseudomonadota > Alphaproteobacteria > Reyranellales > Reyranellaceae > Reyranella. The sequence continues at coordinate 111 of CANIRG010000341.1, forward strand.
GTTGGTGAAGTCAGGGAGATCTCGCTCTCAGCGCTCGCGATTATCGATGTCGCGGGCGAGGACCTCGCGCTTGCCGACATGGTTGGCGGGCGACACGACGCCTTCGCGCTCCATGCGCTCGACGATGCGGGCGGCGCGGTTGTAGCCGATCTGCAGGTAGCGCTGGATGAAGCTGGTGCTGCACTTGCGCTCGCGCGCCACCAGCGCGATCGCCTGGTCGTAGAGCTGGTCGCTCTCGGGCTCCTCAGCCCCCTCGCCCCCCGGGCCGCCCTCGCCTTCGGGCTCGTCGGTGACCGATTCGATGTAGGCCGGCTGGCCCTGCGCGCGCAGGTGGCGCACGACCTCCTCGACCTCGCCGTCGCTCACGAACGGCCCGTGCACGCGCGCGATCTTGCCACCGCCCGCCATGTAGAGCATGTCGCCCTGGCCCAGGAGCTGCTCGCCGCCCTGCTCGCCCAGGATGGTGCGGCTGTCGATCTTCGACGTCACCTGGAAGGAGATGCGGGTCGGGAAGTTGGCCTTGATGGTGCCGGTGATGACGTCGACCGACGGACGTTGCGTCGCCATCACGACATGGATGCCGGCGGCACGCGCCATCTGCGCCAGACGTTGAACGGTGGCCTCGATCTCCTTGCCGGCGACCAGCATCAGGTCGGCCATCTCGTCGATGATGACGACGATGAAGGGCAGCTCGGTGAGGTCGATCTCCTGGTCCTCGAAGGTGGGCTTGCGGGTCTCGGGATCGATGCCGGTCTGCACCTTGCGCGTCAGGCTCTGGTTGCGCCGCCGCGCCTCGGTCAGGCGCTCGTTGTAGCCGGCGATGTTGCGCACGCCGACCGCGCTCATGGCGCGGTAGCGGTCCTCCATCTCGCGCACCACCCACTTCAGCGCCACGATCGCCTTGCGCGGCTCGGTGACGACCGGCGTCAGCAGATGCGGGATGTCCTGGTAGACGCTGAGCTCCAGCATCTTGGGATCGATCATGATGAAGCGGCAGCGCTCCGGCGTGAGGCGATAGAGCAGCGACAGGATCATGGTGTTGATCGCCACCGACTTGCCCGAGCCGGTGGTGCCGCCGATCAGCAGATGCGGCATGCGCGCGAGATCGGCGATCACCGGATCGCCGCCGATGTCCTTGCCCAGCGCCAGCGGCAGGCCGAGCCGGTTGTCCTCGTACTGCCGCGTCGACAGGAGCTCGCGCAGATAGACCGTCTCGCGTCGCGCGTTGGGCAGCTCGATGCCGATGACGTTGCGGCCCGGCACGGTGGCGACGCGCGCCGAGACGGCGCTCATCGAGCGGGCGATGTCGTCGGCCAGGCCAATGACGCGGCTCGACTTGGTGCCGGGCGCGGGCTCAAGCTCGTAGAGCGTGACCACGGGACCCGGCCGCACCTTCACGATCTGGCCCTTGACGCCGAAATCGTCGAGCACCGTCTCGAGCAGGCGCGCGTTCTGCTCCAGCGCCTCCTCGTCGATCTTGGTCTCGGTGTTGACGCGCGTCGGCTTCGCCAGGATCTCGAGCGGCGGCAGCTTGTATTCGCCGGCCGCGAGATCGAGCTCGCCCTGGCCTGCACGGGCGGCACGCTTGCCCTGGGCGATGGCAGCCTTGCGCGGGGGCACGATCTGCACGCCGGCGGGAGCCACAGGCGGGACCGCGAGCTCGGCGTCCAGCGAGTCGGGGGTGAAGGGATTGTCGTCGTCCTCGACGATTGCCGTCGCCGCCTCGGGCCGATGGAGCGGCTCGGGCAGAGGCAGGGGCGCCGGCTCGGCAGGGATCGCTGCGGGTGCAGCGTCCGGCCGCGAGCGGCCCATGACCGGCTCAATGCGGAGGCCGGAGAGTCGGTCGAACTGGGTGCGGTCGCCGACCGCCTCGGGGACAGCCGGCGACGATGTGCCAGGCTGAATCGCCGGCATATGCGGGAGGTCACGCATGCCCGGCGCCGGCCGCTCGATCGGGGAATAGGGCGCGTCGACCAGCAGGGAGTCGCGCGGCGGCAGGGGCACGCCTTCCTCGGGGATCGGCGCGGGCCGAGGTTCGAAGCGCGCCGGATCGTACTGGCTGGCATCGATCTCGCCGGGGATCTCGGCATAGCCGATCGGCGGCGCCGGCTCGGCCTCCTCGTCGAACTGCTGCGGCCGGCCGCGCCACAGGCCGATCGCGGCCCGCACCAGCCAGAAGCCCCACAGGAAGGGCGCGCGCAGGATGCGGAAGATCAGCGGCAGGTCGGCGCGGTCCATGCCGAGCGTCGGCGCCATGGCGATGCAGGCGAGCACGGCGCAGATCGGCTCGATGAAGGCCAGCGCCCCGCCGCTCGAATGGGTCAGCACCAGCTCGCGGAAGCGGCCGACCAGGGCGATGCCGACCAGCCCGCCGGGGCCGGTATGCGTCGCAGCACCTCCGACCTCGCCCAGGCCAACGCAGGCCACGCTCATCAGCAGCAGGGCCAGCAGCAGCAGCGACAGCCGCAGGCCGAAAAAACCGAGATGGTGCGTGCGCACCAGCCGAACGCCCCAGGTGATCAGCGCCAGCGGCACCAGCACGATGGCGAGGCCGAAGGTCTGCAGCAACAGGTCGGAGGCATAGGCCCCGAGCAGCCCCATCAGGTTGCTCGGCGGGTTGCCGGTGGCGTGATTGAGCGAGGGGTCGTCCTTGCTGAAGGTGAAGAGGGCCATCAGCAGCATCACGCCGGCGCCGGCGAGGCCGACGCCGATCAGCTCCATCAGGCGGCAACGCAGGAAGTCGCGCCCACCCTCCGGCAGGATCGTCGTTCGGGCCGAGGCGACGTTGGTCAGGGCCATGACGGCGACACCCCCGTCATCACAGCACCGCCGCCAGGCGACCCAGCCCTTCTCGCGTGATCTTCTCGTCGTGCACCAGGGCGACGCGGATGTAGCGGTGGGCGGTGTTGATGCCGTCGGTCTCGCGGCAGGCATAGGCGCCCGGCAGGACCTTCACATGCGCCTCGGCCCACAGCTTGCGCGTGGCCTCCTCGCCGTTGCCGACGTCGAGCCACAGGAAGAAGCCGCCGCCCGGCGTGTAGTAGCCGAAGCGGTTGTGCAGGATCTGCTCCGCGACCTTGAAGTTCTTGCGATACCATTCGCGCGTCTGGAGCGGATGCGTCTCCTCGCGCCACAAAGCGGCCGAGGCCTTCTGGACGGCGAAGGGGATCTGCGGGCCGCCATAGGTGCGCCAGCGCAGCACCATCGCCACCAGCTTGGGGTCGCCCGCCATGAAGCCCGAACGCAGGCCCGCGGCATTGGAGCGCTTGGACAGCGAATGGAAGACCGCGAGGTTGCGGAACGGATCCTTGCCCCCGGTCTCGTCGATCTCGAGCGCGGCCTCGAGGCCGCCCGTCGGCGCCGCCCCGGTGTAGATCTCGGCGTAGCACTCATCGAGCGCCAGCACCGTGTCGTGCTTGCGGCAGAGGCGCAGCAGGCGCTGGAGATATTCCTTGCTGGCGATGGCCCCCTGCGGGTTGGCCGGCGAGCAGAGATAGACCACCGACATCCGCTTCCACGTCGCCTCGTCGATGCTGTCGTAGTCGGGCAGGAAGCCGTTCGACTCGGGCGCATTGACCAGCAGGGGCTCTGCGCCCGATAGCACCGCGCCGCCGAGGTAGGCTTGGTAGAACGGATTGGGCAGCGCCACGATCGGCTTGCCCCCACCCTTCTCCTGCGGCGTCGCCACGGTGGCGATGACATAGACGCCTTCCTTGCTGCCCGCCGTCGGATGAACGTGCAGCGCCGGGTCGAGCAGTCCCTTCGGCAGCTTGTAGCGCCGCGTCAGCCACTCGCAGATCGCCGCGTTGAGGTCGGGCAGGCCCTGGTTGGGCGGATACTTGTTCCAGCCATCGATCTCGTCGGCCACGATCTGGCGCGCGAAGGCCGGCATCGCTCCCTGCGGCTCGCCGACCGACATGTTGATCAGCGAGAGATGGGCCGGCGGCGCGATCGGAGCCAGAAGGGCATTCAGCCGCGCGAAGGGAAAATCGGTCAGAGTCTCGGTAAGGCGCGGATTGAACATCCAGACCATCGCAAATCAATGGAGCCAGCCGAGGGGTCCCGGCTGGGCGAACTATCCCACCATTGTATGAGACAAATTATCCAATAACAACAATGGAATAGGATGTTTTCTTAACTTTACACAGCGGCTAGGGGAGCAAGCGACTCCCAGCCACTACCTATTGCACCCGCTCGCCGTGGAGGGCGGTGTCGAGACCCTCCGTCTCCTCGTCGCGGGTGACGCGCAGGCCGATCATGACGTCGACGATCTTGAGGATCACCCAGGTCGCCACGGCGCAGAAGGCGGCGACGGCCAGCACGCCATAGATCTGCGTCAGCACTTGGCCGCCATTGCCGTCGACCAGGCCGACGGCCTGGCCCTTGTTCACGTCGTTGATGACGCGCGTGGCGAAGACGCCGGCCAGGATCGTGCCCAGGATGCCGCCGACGCCGTGGACGCCGAACACGTCGAGCGAATCGTCGTAGCCGAGCCTGGTCTTCAGGATCACCGAGGCCCAGTAGCAGACCGCGCCAGCGGCGACGCCGATCAGCAGCGCGGCCCAGGGCTCGACGTAGCCTGCCGCCGGCGTGATGGTGCCGAGGCCGGCCACCGAGCCCGAGAGGATGCCCAGCACCGACGGCTTGCCGCGCGCCGCCCACTCGATCGCCATCCAGACCAGGGCGGCGACGGCCGCCGAGATATGGGTGTTGAGCATGGCGCTGCCCGCCAGCTCGCCCGAGCTCAGCGCCGAGCCGGCATTGAAGCCGAACCAGCCGACCCACAGCAGCGACGTGCCGATCAACGTCAGCACGAGATTGTGCGGTGCCATGTATTCCTGGCCGTAGCCCTGGCGCTTGCCGATGACGATGGCGCAGACGAGGCCCGCGACGCCGGCATTGAGATGGACGACCAGGCCGCCCGCGAAATCGAGCACGCCGGCCGCACCCAGGAAGCCGCCGCCCCACACCCAGTGGGCGACGGGCACGTAGACGAACAGCAGCCACAACGCCATGAACCACATCATGGCCGAGAACTTCATGCGCTCGGCGAAAGCGCCGGCGATGATGGCCGGGGTGATGATGGCGAAGGTCGCCTGGTACATCAGGAAGACGTTCTCCGGCACCGTCCTGGCGAGATCATGGGTGCTGCCGAGCAGGCCGGCGCCGAACGCGCGGGCAAGCGAGCCGATCACCTTGTTGAGAGCGCCGCCATCGGTGAAGGCCAGCGAATAGCCGACCGCGAACCACAGCACGGTGACCAGGGCCGCGACCGCGAAGGCCTGGATCGCCGTGGCCAGCACGTTCTTCTTGCGCACCATGCCGCAATAGAAGAGGGCGAGCCCCGGGATGTTCATCATCAGGACGAGGGCGGTGGCGACCAGCAGCCAAGCGGTGTCGCCGCTGTCGATCTTGGCCTTGGTATCCGCAGCGAGCGCGCCTGTGGCGATCACCAGGACAAGCGCGAGCGGCGCGCCGACGCGCGCAATGGCCTTGAGCATGTTCCCCTCCCCCGTGTTTTTGTCTTCTTTCTTGTAAATTATACCCCACCCCGGGGAGGACGCGCAGCGTCCGTCTCGATCCGCTCGGGAGCAGCCTTCGGGCCTATGCCGTCGCATCTGTCTCACCGGGGGTGAGACGGCTCCGATGCCGATGGCATAAGGCTTTTGAGTGCGAGTCTCAGAATCTCACGACTCCGCACCCTCGGAAAAACACCAAATCGTTCGCAGATCGGCCGTGTTGCTTCCCCCTCCCTGCCCTCCCCTCTCTTCGGCTACGGCGTGGACACATCCTTCGAGGGTCCTCTCCGCAGCATAGCGGGGGAAGGAGGTAGTCATGGGTTTCTCGAATATCTTCGCTGGGGGCCGTGCCACTGCGATGACACCTCACCCTGGCCGCTGACGCGGGCCCCTTCCCTCTCCCCACACGTATGACCCTTCGACTAGGCTCAGGGCAGGCGCGCGCGGCGAGGGCTTCGAGAGATGTGGCCCTGGCCGTAGCCGTCTTCGGGGGAGGTGCCCGAAGGGCGGAGGGGGAAGCGGGAAGGCCGTTGCCTAAAGCGCGTTCGAGCCAGTCTCGCCGGTGCGGATGCGGAGCGCCTGCTCGACGGCGGTGACGAAGATCTTGCCGTCGCCGATCTTGCCGGTGTGCGCGGCCTTCTGGATCGCTTCCACGGCACGCTCGACCTGGGCATCGTCGACCACGATCTCGACCTTCACCTTGGGCAGGAAGCTCACGAGATATTCGGCGCCGCGATAGATCTCGGTCTGGCCCTTCTGGCGGCCGAATCCCTTGACCTCGCTGACGGTCAGGCCCGAAACGCCGACACCGGTCAACGCATCGCGCACCTCGTCGAGCTTGAATGGCTTGATGATGGCGGACACGAGCTTCATGCGCTTCTTCCTCTTGCGTGCGGAGCCTACGGCGACACACTGGCGTCTGTCGTGCGTGCCGTCAAACTGGTGAAGAAAGGCCCGGCGGTCGCCCGCCGGGCCGAAGGAGCCGCCACTACACGAAAGTGTGGCGGGGGAGGGAACGGGTCACCGACATGTTCCCGGGGATCGTCGCGAAACGGCGCCTAGTGCAGCGTTTCACCGTGCAGGTTGATATCGAGACCTTCGACCTCTTCCTCGGACGTCACGCGCAGCCCGATCAAGGCGTCGATGATCTTGAGGATCACGAAGGTGGCGACGGCGCACCATGCGATGGTGACGAGGCTGCCCCAAAGCTGGGTCAGGACCTGGCCGGCGTTGCCGTCGATGAGACCCTTCTTGCCGTCGCCGCCGATCGCTTCCACGGCGAACACGCCGGTCAGGATCGCGCCGACGAAGCCACCGATGCCATGCACGCCGAAGGCATCGAGCGAATCGTCGTAGCCCATGGCCTTCTTGAGGCTGGTCGCTCCCCAGAAGCAGATCAGGCCGGCCACGATGCCGATCGCCAGCGAGCCTGCCGGAGTGACGAAGCCCGAAGCCGGCGTGATGGCGACAAGGCCGGCCACGGCACCCGAGATGATGCCCAGCACCGACGGCTTGCCACGGGTCATCCACTCCGCGAACATCCAGGCGAGCGCCGCCGCCGCCGTGGCGAACTGCGTCACCACCATGGCCATGCCGGCGTTGCCGTTGGCCGCGCCTGCCGAGCCGGCGTTGAAGCCGAACCAGCCGACCCACAGCAGCGAGGCGCCGATCACCGAGAGCACGAGGTTGTGCGGCGCCATGTTCTCGACGCCGAAGCCCTTGCGCTTGCCCAGGACGAGGGCAC
>CANIRG010000342.1 GCA_947469635.1 Rhodospirillales bacterium
GCGCGGGGTCATGTCCTTGTATTCGGTCAGCTTCGCCATGACGCACCTCAATACATGTGTTGCCCGCCGTTGATCGACAGGGTCGAGCCGGTGATGAAGCCGGCATCGTCGGCCACCAGGAACAGCACGCCCCGCGCGATCTCGTCGGCTTTGCCGAGCCGGCCCACGGGGATCTTGGCCACGATCTTCTCCAAGACGTTGGCCGGCACCGCCGAGACCATGTCGGTGTCGGTATAGCCCGGCGCGATGGCGTTGACCGTGATGCCCTTGGCGGCACCTTCCTGGGCCAGCGCCTTGGTGAAGCCGTGAATGCCCGACTTGGCGGCGGCGTAGTTCACCTGGCCGTACTGGCCGCCCTGGCCGTTGATCGAGCCGATATTGACGATGCGGCCGAAGCCGCGCGTGTTCATGCCGTCCCAAACAGCCTTGCTGACGTTGAAGCAGGAGCCGAGGTTGGTGTCGATGACGGCGTCCCACATCTTCCGATCGAGGCGCCGCATGGTCGAATCGCGCGTGATGCCCGCATTGTTGACGACGATGTCGATCGGCCCGAGATCCTTTTCGATCTGCGTCACAGCGGTCGCAACGGCTGCGAAGTCGGAGACGTCGAATTTATAGACGGCGATGCCGTTGGCCTCCTTGAAGGCATCCGCCGCAACATCGTTGCCGGCGTAGTTCGCGGCCACGACATAGCCGCGCAGCTTCAGCATCCTGGAGATCGCCGCGCCAATGCCGCGCGTCCCACCTGTCACGAGGGCTACCCTTGCCATTTTTCTTCCTCCCGAATTGACGATGGCACTCTAGCCGGTTTTCGAATTGGCCGCCGCTCGCGGATAACGGCATTCCTGCCGCGTGCCTAGAAGCGTCGCCATGAAACCCTTCCATGCCCTGCTCGGCGCTTCCGCCGGCACCCATGTGGCCGACCAGATGGCTCTGGCCACCCTTCCCCTCACGGCGACACTGGTGCTCGGGGCCAGTCCCGGCACGCTCGGCCTCCTGGTCGCCGCGCAAAGTGCGGCCTGGCTGCTGGTCTCCCTGCCGGCCGGCACCTGGGTCGATCGCCTGCCGCGCCGCAGCCTGCTGGTGGTGGCGCTCAGCCTCGCCCTGGTGGCCAGCCTCACGGCCGTGGCCGCGGCGGCGCTGCAACTGACCCTCCTGCTGGGACTGGCCGCCTTCATTGGCGCTTCCGGCACGGTGGTCTATGTCCTCACCTCGATTTCCGTGCTGCCGAGCCTCGTGGCCTCGGCCGACCTGCCGCGCGCCAATGCCCGGCTCGAGCTGGCACGCGCGCTGGTGAGCTTTGCCGCGCCCTCCGCCGCGGGCCTGCTGGCCCAGCTACTGTCACCGACCTGGGGCTATGCGCTCGCAGCCCTTGGGGCGGCGCTGGCGGTGGCCTGCGTGCTTGCGCTGCCCAAGGCGCCAGCACCCATGACGGCGGGTGCCCGCCCGTCACTGGCCTCTGCGATCAAGGTCGGCGCGGCCTTCGTGATCGGCCATCCGCTGCTGCGCGGCATCAGCCTCTGCGCGATCTTCTGGAACTTCGCCTTCTTCTCCCTGCTGGCGATCTGGGCGCCGCTGGCGCTCGGCCATCTCGAGCTGACGCCGGCCGGCATGGGCATTGCGCTGTCGGCGATCGGCGCCGGCCAGATCCTGGGCGCGCTCCTGGCACCGCACAGCTCGCGCCGGCTGCCGCCGTCCGCGACGCTGGTCTTCGGTCCGGCGATCTCGGTGCTCGGCGTCGGTCTGCTGCTGGCGGCACGGACGCTCGATCCGCTGCCGTGCGCGCTCGCCGGCTTCTTCCTGATCGGCTTCGGCCCGATGCTGTGGCTGATCTGCCAGACGACGGTGCGCCAGCTCGTGACGCCGGCCCATCTGATGGGGCGGGTCAATGCCACGGTGCAGACCGCGATCTACGGCGTGCGCCCGCTCGGCGCTCTGGCCTCGGGTGCTCTCGCCACCTGGGCAGGTGTCGAGAGCGCACTGATGCTGGTCGCCGTCTCGTTCGCGCTGTCGACGGTGGTGATCGTGCTGTCGCCGCTGGCCCGGCTCAGGGCCATGCCCGAGCCGGCCGCGGCATACGCGTGAAGCCCTAGTCGCGCTGGACGCACATGGCGATGCCCATGCCGCCGCCGATGCAGAGGGTGGCGAGGCCCTTCTTGGCGTCGCGCTTCTGCATCTCGTAGAGCAGGGTCGTCAGCACGCGGGCGCCCGAGGCGCCGATCGGATGGCCGAGCGCGATGGCGCCGCCATTGACGTTGAGCTTGTCGGGGTCGAGGCCCAGCTCCTTGCCGACGGCGAGCGCCTGGGCGGCAAAGGCTTCGTTGGCCTCGACGAGGTCGAGGTCCTTGACCGTCCAGCCCGCCTTCTTCAACGCGGCCTGCGAGGCGGTCACCGGGCCGATGCCCATGACCTTGGGATCGACGCCCGTGGTCGCCCACGACACGATCCGGGCGAGCGGCGTCACGCCGCGCTTCTTGGCCTCGTCGGCGCTCATCAGCACCAGCGCCGCCGCACCGTCGTTGATGCCCGAGGCGTTGCCGGCGGTGACCGAGCCGCCTTCCTTGGTGAAGGCCGGCCTGAGCTTGGCCAGCGATTCGACCGTGGTGCCGTGGCGCGGGAACTCGTCGGTGTCGACCACCACGTCGCCCTTGCGGGTCTTGATGGTGACCGGGACGATCTCGTCCTTGAAACGGCCGGACTTCTGCGCCGCCTCGGCCTTGTTCTGCGACCCGGCGGCAAAGGTGTCCTGCTCGACGCGGGTGATCTGGTATTTCTGCGCCACGTTCTCCGCGGTGTTGCCCATGTGGTAGCCGTTGAAGGCATCCCACAGCCCGTCCTTGATCATGGAGTCGACCATCTTGAGGTCGCCCATCTTGGTGCCGTCGCGCATATGGGCGACGTGCGGCGCCTGGCTCATGCTCTCCTGGCCGCCGACCACCATGATGTTGGCGTCGCCGTTGCGGATCGCCTGCCAGCCGAAGGCGACGGCGCGCAGGCCCGAGCCGCAGAGCTGGTTGATGCCGAGCGCCGTCTTCTCGACGGGGATGCCGGAGTTGACGGCAGCCTGGCGCGCCGGGTTCTGGCCCTGACCCGCGCTCAGGATCTGGCCCATGATGACCTCGTCGACCTCTTCGGGCTTCACGTTGGCGCGGGTGAGGGCGCCCTGGATGGCGGCCTTGCCGAGGTCGTGGGCGGGGACGGCGCCGAAGGCGCCGTTGAACGATCCGATGGCGGTGCGTGCCGCACTCGCGATGACGATGTCGGTGGACATGATATTTCTCCTGAACGGGCCGCCCTGAGATGGGATTTTACAGGCCTGCTACCAGACCCGGCAAGGACCCCGCTTTGACCCGCCATACGCTCATTACCGACCGATTGCAGCTTTCGCCCATCACCCTGGCCGACAAGGATCGGCTGGCCGTTCTGCATGCCGATGCGCGGGTGATGCATCTTCTGCGGCATGGCGTGCTGACGCGGGCGCAAAGCGACGACCTCGTGACCAGTTATGCCGCCGAATGGCCGGCCCAGGGATTCGGTTGCTGGGCCATCACGGAAAAGGGCAGCGGCACTCTGGTGGGCCTCGGCGGTCTGCGCGTCCACGAGCGCGGCCTGGGCGTGGCCCTGCGTGCCGCCTTCACGCCCGAGACCCAGGGCAAGGGCTATGGACCCGAGTTGGGACGCGCCGCCGCCGGCTTCGCCTTCGATGTCCTGGGCCTCGACCGGATGATCGCCATCACGCGAAAGGACAACCTCGCGGGCCAGCGCTTCCTGGAGAAGTTCGGCATGTCGCTCGAAAGCGAGTTCCCCGGCGACCATGGTGCGGTGCTTCTCTATGCCCTCTTCAATCCGAACAAGGGCCGCAGCAGCGGGAGCGGGCGGACGAGCCCGGCATAAAGGAGCGTCGTCACGCCGAAGGTGGCGACGGCCGCGACAAGAAATCCCGCAACGGACGGCACGTCGAGCTTCAGCAGCCAGTAGACCGCGATCACCGTGACGGTCTGGTGGATCATGTAGAAGGGATAGACGGCCTCGGTCGCCACGCCGAGGAACCGTGGCCGCATCGTGAGGTGGCGATTGGCGAAGCCAACGGCCGCGAACAGCCAGGCCATGGTGTTGATGCCCGACAGGAGAGCGTAGGCCGGGCGATCGGCGGACGCGATGCGCGGCAGAGTCTGCCCCTGAAAGAAGATCGTGTAGAGCAGGACGTAGCTCGCGATGCCCACGACGAGCGCAAGCCAGCGTTGCCGATTCAGCGCCACCAGCATGTCCGGCGTGCCGAAGACGAAGCCGCCATAGAGCAGCAGCACACCGTTGTAGACGAGGCCGTGCCAGTCGCCGAACAGGCCGTTGGGATTGCGCGAGATCGGGGCGAGCCAGAGGATCGATGCGGCCAGCGGCAGCGCCATCGACCAGTGCAGGAAGAAGCGGCCCATGGTGCGCGCCACCGTCGCCTGCACCGCACGGCCCCGCTCCGTGCGCGCCCACAGGAACCAGGGCAGCAGAACGAAGGTGAGCACCAGCACATAGGCCACGAACCAGAGATGGTGCCAGCTCAAGTTGCCGTGGGGGTAGATCCCGACAAGGGCCTGCGGCAGCCAGTCGAGGAACGAGCCCGCGAACTGGCCACTGTAGAGGCGCTCGGCATAGACCTGCGGCGGCACCAGCACGATCATGCCGAAGGCGAGCGGCAGCAGCAGGCGGCGCAGGCGGTCCCTGGCAAAGGCGCCGCCCGTGCGCTGGCCGAGCGCCAGCATGACCGCGCCGCCCGACACCAGGAAGATGAGCGGCATGCGCCAGCGATTGAGGAAGCGCATGGCCTCGCGCAGCCAGGGCAGGCTCTCGGCGCTGTCGAGGTGCCAGGGCCAGCCCGACCAGGCCATGCCCGAGTGGTAGAGAATGAGCAGGCCGAAGGCCAGGACCCGGAGCCAGTCGAGATCGGAGCGTCGCGTGTTCATGGCCCGAGGTTAGCGGCCAAGCCGTTGATTCAGCGGCAGATTGTGACGACCGGCATGGCCCGTGGGACGACCGGCGAGGCGGGCGGGACGAGCGGTCAGCTGCGGACCGGCGCCAAAGCCTCGAAGCGCTGGCGGTAGCGGCGGCTGAGATTGACCTCCGCGCCGTCCTGCATCCGGATGCGCCAGTCGCCACTCACCCAGGGCGTCACCTCGGCGACCCGCGCGATATTCACCACATGGGATTTGTGGACACGCACGAAGCGTGCGGGATCGAGCTCGTCTTCCAGCCGGGTGAGGGAGGAACGGATCTCGAAGGTCTCGCCGCCGACATGGAGGATGGCGTAGTTGCCCGACGCCTCGATCCAGTCGATGTCGGCCACCTCGACGACGATCTCGCTGCCGCCGCGCTTGCGCACGGCAAAGCGCTCGGGCCGCACGCTCGCCGCCACATACGGAGCGGCCGCCACGGGCTCGGGACGGCGCTCCAGCCAATAGCGCAGCGCCACCACGGCGGCGCTCAGCATGCCGTAGCTCACGACGTCCTTGGTGAATTCGTAGAGCAGGCGCTCCCAGGTCAGCGGCACCACATGCACCCTGCCCAGCACGGCGACGAACCACAGCAGCCTGAGGCCGATCATGCCGACGGTATGCAGCAGGCTGAAGGGCACGAGGGCCGCGACGTGGATCAGCAGGTGACGCGGATTGCCGGGGATGGGCCAGCGGCGATGCAGCCAGTAGATCGTGGGCAGGAGCGCGGCCACGACGAGGTGGCTGGAGATCTCGATGGCGATCGCATCGTTGAGCGTGAGCCGTCCGCCATTGTCGGCCGCCAGCACATAGGCGTGAGCGAACACCGAGACGGTGAGGAGCACCGCCCATATTGCGAGGAGGCGTACGTTGATCATCGCGCCTGGAGCCACGCGACCAACGGGTCCCAGCACAGCTCGCGCGCACGGCCGCTCACCACCATGCCGATATGGCCAAGCGGCAGGTCGACCCGCGTCACCTTCGCAAGGCCACGCTCGGGATCGGCGAGCGCCGCGGCCGACAGCGGCGGCACGATGCGGTCGCCCGATGGGATCATGACGAGAGCCGGCGTCACAATCTCGGACGGCACGATGCGCATGCCGCCGACGCTCCATTCACCCCTGCCCGGCAGGTTCTCGCCATACCAGCCGACCAGGCACTCGCGCGCGACGGGACCGGCGAGCGGCGCCCCGTCGTTCAGCCAGTCTTCGAGCAGCACGAACTCGCGCGCCGAATCGCCTTGCTGATCCATGCCGAGAAAGCGGCTGAACTTCTTCACTGCGAGCCAGGGATCGAGCGACCAGAACAAGGTCTGCAGGATATCGACCGGCAGCTCGCCCGCTGTGTCGGCCAGTTGCGCCAGCATCGGCCCGGCCGACAGGAGGAAGGCGTGGCCGCTGCGGTCCGCCTCGAAGTCCCAGGGCGCCGCCAGCAAAGCGAGACCGGCCATTCGCTGGGACTGGCGTGCGGCCAGCGCCACGGCAAGCGTGCCACCCATGCAGTAGCCCATCACCGCCGGCGTGAGGCGCGAGCGCTTGGTCACGAAGGCGAGCGCGCGTTCGAGCCGCGCCACATAGGCCGTGAGATCGAAACGCCTCTCGCCATCGTCGGGCGTTCCCCAATCGACGAGATAGGGCCGCAGCCCTTGGGTCGCCATGAAACGCAGCAGGCTTTTATGCTCGCTGAGGTCGAGCACCTCCCAGCGATTGATCAGCGAGGGCACCACGAGCACGGCAAGCGAGTCGTCGCCCGCGCCATAGTCGAGCAGGCGTGTGTTGCCTTCGCGCCAGACCGTGGGTGGCGTTTCCAGCGTGCGATGAACCGGATGGTTCCGATAGGCAAGAACGCCAGCCGCCAGCCGATCCATGCGGCGACCGATCTCGCGCCTCAGCGCCTCACCGAAGCGCTCGTCATCGATCGCCGGTGAACTTGCTCTCGAGCTCGGCGACCCTTGCCTCGAGAGCCGCCACGCGCTTTCCGAGCTCGCCCAGCTCATCAGCGCCGTTCCGAGGTGGAGCGGAAGCGGTCGAGGTCCCAGGCGAGGTGCCGGCATGCGATGCTCCTTGGGCAGTCTTCAGCACCGACGCGAACTGGGCGTTCGCCGCGGCGAACAGCCGGGTCATCTGTTCGGCGAGCGCCGGATCGGCGGTGAAGCCGGAGAGCTGGCTTTGCCACAGGTCGAGATAGCGGCGGGCCAGCTGGTCGAAATCGGCGGGCTTGTCGTCTTCTTCGGAGGCCATGCGTCACTATAGCCTGCCTTGTCGCCCTACGGCATCGGCGCTACTGTCGATTGCCTTTTGTACACGGAACTCATGGCAGCGGGGCCAGAGGAGCAGAGCGTAATGGCCGA